>JADGOJ010000107.1 GCA_017883045.1 Acidimicrobiales bacterium | reverse complement strand
CCTGCGAAGGTCCCAGGGGCGCCACGTCGCACACCGTCGCATCGACTCGATGTCGCCGTCGCGCGCGCTGTCGATCGGCTCTTCGCAGATCCTCGCGCTCTTCGCCGGCATCTCGCGCAGCGGTTCGACGATGGTGGCCGGTCTCTTGGGCGGGCTCGACCACGAGGAGTCCGCGAACTTCGCGTTCTTGCTCGCAACTCCGGTGATTCTGCTCGCCGGCCTCTACAAGCTGCCCGACCTGCTCGGGCCGCTCGGAGACGGGGTGCGCCTGCAGACGGTCGTCGGCGCGCTGTGCGCCATGGCCACGGCGCTGGTGTCGGTGCGCTTCCTCACCAGGTGGTTCACCACCAAGACCCTGATCCCCTTCGGGATCTACTCGCTGGTGGTGGGGCTGCTCTGCGTCGTGCGCTTCGCCTAGTTCGAGAGGATCCGCCGGCCGTCGATGGCGCGTCCGAGCGTCAGGTCATCGGCGAACTCGAGGTCGCCCCCGACCGGTAGCCCACTGGCCGGCTGGGAGACGACCAGGCCCGGCACCTGCAGCAGGCGACTCAGGTACATCGCCGTCGCGTCGCCCTCGACGTTCGAGTTGAAGCAGAGGATGACCTCCTTCACCGGCCCGTGCAGGCGCTTCACCAACTCCTGGATGCGCAGTCGGTCGGGCGTCACTCCCTCGAGGGGGCTGAGGACCCCGTGCAACACGTGGTAGGTGCCGTGGAACGCCCCGGACCGTTCCACCGCGACGACGTCGGGCGGATTCTCCACCACGCAGATCACCGTCTGGTCGCGGCGCTCGTCGGCGCAGATCGGGCACAAGCCGCCGGTCTCGGCGATGTTGCAGCAGCGCTCGCAGAACGACAGCTTCGTCTTCATCTCGCCGAGCGACTGGGCGAGTCGCGCGACGTCCTCACTCGGCTGGCGCATCAGCCAGAACGCGATGCGCTGGGCCGACTTCGGCCCGACCCCCGGAAAGCGCCCGAGTTCATCGACGACGGCCTGAAGGGGCGGCGGATAGGACATCAGATCTCCTTGGCGCCAGGGAAGATCTCGGTGATCAGGTGGCCCGCGGCCGATTCGACGACGATCGAGGTCTCCTCTGAAGCGTGCGACGCCTCGTTCACGGCCGGCCGGCGCGACGCACTGGCGCGAAGTGCCGGAGCCGGCGTCTCGGTCGCCAGCGTCGGATCGACGGTCCACTGGATCTGTAGCGGACTCTTGAACTCGTGCTCCATCGCGCTGCGCAGACCTTGGGCGATGAGCTCGGTGTTCTGGCGCATCTCCTCGCTCGGCAACGCGATGGTCAGGCGCTGGCCGTCCAATGCGCTGACGTGCGCCGCCTTCAACAGCAGCTGCGCCGAACGCGAAGTGCGAGGGATCACCCGCTCGACGAACCGGCTGCGGACGTCGTCGAGGTCGAGTTCAGATTCGCCACTAGTGAATGCCGTCACGGACTCGCTCGTTGCTGGCTCGGAAGCAGCCGGCGCATCGGGTACGACGACGACGATCGGAGCGGGTGCCGGCCGGGTGGTTGTGCCGATCGGGCGAAGCACCGGCGACGGGGGCGGTGCGGGTGCCGGCGCCGACTGGCGCGCGCCGTCTCGTTCGAGCCTCGTGAGCCGCTCGTCGAGCGCCTCGTACGTGCTGTCGAGCTCGGGCTTGACGAGGCGGACCATCGCCACTTCCAGCATCACGATCTTCTCGGGGGCACTCTTCATCTCGCGCATCGCGCGCCCAACGGTCTCGAGGATCCGCACGGTACGGGGAAGCCCGAGCTGCGAACCCCAGCCAATCAGTCGGTCCCGATCGGCGTCGACGGCGTCGGCGACCTCGGGAGCCACCTGCAACAAGAAGACCTGGCGCACCTCGGCGGCGAAGCTCTCGGCCAGTTGCTCGGGGTCCCAGCCCTCTCGCGTCAGTACGGCCAGCGACTTCAACGCCTCGACGGCGTCGGCGTGCACGAGGGCGTGGAAGAGGCCGTCGAACTCGGGCTGCGCCTCGCTGATGGAGCCGGTCGCGATCAACTGGTCGAGGGCGCTCAGAGCGTCGCGGGCCGATCCGCGGCCGAGGCGAACAGCCGCCTCGATCGTCGCGTCGTCGGCCATTAGCCCGGCGGCGCCCTGGACGTCGTGCAACAGCGAACTGAGCGTGTCCCCGCCGAGCAGGCGGAATTCGAGGTGCTGGGTGCGCGAGCGGATCGTGGGCGGCACCTTGTGCGGGTCGGTGGTCGCGAGCACGAAGACGACGTGCTGGGGTGGCTCTTCGAGGGTCTTCAGCAGAGCGGCGGACGCGGCCTTGGAGAGCTGGTGCACCTCGTCGAAGATGTAGACCTTCCAACGGCCCGGCGTACCGTGCCACGCCCCCGCGGTGATCTCGCGGATGTCGTCCACGCCGTTGTTCGAGGCGGCGTCGAGCTCGATGACGTCGAGTGACGAGCCTCGGGTGATCGCCACACAGCTCGCGCACTTGTTGCACGCGTCGCCGTCGACCGGGTGCTCGCAGTTGAGGGCCTTGGCGAGGATGCGCGCCGCCGTCGTCTTGCCCGTGCCACGCGGACCGGAGAACAGGTAGGCGTGGCTGACCCGGTCGTGGCGCACCGCGCCCTGGAGCGCCCTGACGACGTGGTCCTGTCCGCGAAGCTCGGCGAACCGGCCGGGGCGGAATCGACGGTAGAGCGAGGTCACGCCGTCGATAGAGGTCGGGGTCGCGTCAGCCATGCGCCAATGCTAACGGCGGGGTGAAAGATGCCGAGGTCCAGAGCGATGGCCAGGCGATCCGTGGCACCCGGCACAATTCGCTGAGAGCTGCTGGCTTCCACCCCTGACTCGGTTCACGAACGGCCGTCGCACGGGACCCGACCACCGCTGTGGACCTCGGCGTAGAAGAGGCTACCGGACCTGGTCCAGACCCGTCTCGGGTAGCCTTGCAGGCCGGCATCCAATTCACGTTGCGAATGCCGACAGTTGGAGGAGTGCGAGAGCGGCCGAATCGGCACGATTGGAAATCGTGTGAAGGGAAACCTTCCGTGGGTTCAAATCCCACCTCCTCCGCCAAGGGGTGTTTACGAAAGTGGAACCCATCTTGTTACGAAAGTCGCCGGCCGCAGCCGACATAGGGCGTGGAAGAGCCTAAGTGGGCTGGCGGTGGCCTCAATGATTGAGAAGTCACGGCGTCGGTGCGTCGAGCGCGCTCCGGGGAGCACCATCCCTGCCGAGGGGTTCGCTAGGTCGTAAGCGAAGGCGTGGCTGGGCATTGACGCATCGTGCGGCGGGTGCTGAACGCAGGCGGGTAGGTCTTGCGCACCGCTTCCGAATGATCGTCCTTTGGGCACGCCACGACCCAACCGCTCGGGTGCGACATAATCTCTACGCAATCACAACGGGGGGCACCCTTCGTCCTCATGGCCGTCGTGCGGACCACGCCAAGAGAAGTCAAGATGACGGAATGACAAGAACTTCGTGCGATCTCAAGCGCTTCGTCATCGTCGTGCTCCTGTTGCTGTCGGGACTCGTCATTACGACCCAGCGTCCGGCAGAAGCGTCGATGAATCCGCCTTTGGTGCCACTGATGTTGGCCGGTGTTTCGGGAACCCACACCGTGTATGTGGTCAGTACAAGCAACCTCTTCGACAGTAGCCATCCCTCGGCCTGTGGCTTCGGCTGCTACCTCCTCGAGCGCACCACCGATGGGGGCGCGCATTTCAAGGTGCTCGACCTTCCGCGCACAAGCTATCTGAATGACTCGCTGACCGGAACACTCGATCAGTTGGTGTTCGCTAACACCTCCGACGGCTATGCGCTGATGGGTGCCGGCGCGCCCCGCTCCCTCTACGTCACGCTCAACGGCGGTGGATCATGGCACCGCGAGAACATCGCCAGCGGCACTGAAATCCTTCGCTTCGCGGCCACGACCAGTCACGTCGTCGCCGTCGTCGCCCGGTGCGGCAGCGCAACGCCGTGTACTGACTTTCGCCTGGCCACGTCGCCATTGCCAGCAGACCACTGGACGCTCTCGCCACTTGCCAACTGGCCAGTTGGGATGGGTGTGGGGCTCGGCGCCTTCGGTTCCACAATCTGGCTCACCCAACAGACACACTCGACGGTCAAGTTGATGACCTCACACAATCTCGGAGTGACCTTCACCGAGAGATCGGCGCCTCGTCTCGGCAGCGTCTATGCCTGCTACATGACCGCGACGTCGGACGCGTCGCTATGGGCCGAGTGCCCGACCGGAATGGCGAGTTCCTTCTTCTACTCGAGTACCGGCGGGCTCACGTGGAACATCATTCCCGTTCGGCAGTTCAGCAATACCGGCGGCGGCTTCTTTGAGCCGGTGTCCAGTTCACTCGCCTTCTTGGCACTGGGTCGCTCTGATTCCTTGGGGGCGAGGAATTTCTATGACGTCACCAATCAGGGACGTTCCCTGACCCCCGCGGGCAAGCTCCCCTGCAACATCGTCAACGGTCTGGTCTTCACGGACCCCACGCACGGCTTCGCCGCGTGCGACGAGCTCAACTCGTTCGCTTCCACAATTCTTCTGAAGACTTCCAACGGTGGGGCGACGTGGAGCCCGGCAACCTCGTTCTACTCGCCGATTTGAGCTGTTCAACTCTCTGGGGACCTCCAGCGACCGACGGGACTCGTAGTAGTGCCTGCTGCGTGTCTCCTCTTGGGTGCGGGCACGGCCAACCGTGAAGGTGGGTTGATGCAACCGACCGACGGCGTGCTTTGGAGACAAGTCCCCCCGTACAACTGATTGGCGCTTTCGGAGGTATCCATCTGACCGGAGTAATCAGCAAGTCTGAACGCCATTCAAGTTGCGTCCGAGTGAGACTGGGAGAACCTGGGCCGTGGAACCCACTGGACAGGGAGGGGGGCACATGAAGCGCCTGATTGCGGCGATGATCTTGTACGCGAGTGGGATCGTGACGTTCGTGGCATCGACGTCGCATCTCGCGGGCCCGGCGGGGGCCTCGTCCTCGCCCTACCCGGCAGTGCTGAAGGTGCAACGAGGCCTTGCGATGTCTAAGTTCACCCGAGCACTGCCGTGGGGATCGACGCTCTCTGCCGCCGAGTCACAGTGGGTGAGGATCAGGTCCACGGGACTCGCTTATCGATGGGGAGTGTGGAAGAAGGATGGCGGGCCCTCAGAGTTTCCCGTCCGCAACGTCTATCCCGTGAACAGCCTCGATAGCGGGTCCCACTGGACGGCAGCGGGCCCGCAGCTGGCCACCGACTGGGCGGGTGGGTCGATCTACTACATCACCCGGGTGATACCGGTGAGCCCCTCAGCGGTCGTGATGGTGAGCAACGCGGTCATCGACGTTACGGTGGACGCCGGACGACACTGGTACCAGTACGTGAACGGCTACGACAACTGGTCCATCACTGGGCACACGGTGACCGGCGGCGGCATCGAGATCCGCGTGGGTCCGGCGAGCTACGCGACGCTGCCGAAGGCGAGCTACGCCATCTACGCCTTGGACCTGGTCCACCTTCAGTGGAGGAAGATCGCGCAGTCGCTTTCGTAACTGGAGGACGCTCAACTGAAGCGTTGGCTCCGGTCAGATGGATACCCCAGTGACGCCCCGTGTGGTGGAAGGCCCGATCACTATGGATGTGGTCAACATCACCGAATTCGTGTGGTGAGTTCCTCGCCCGGCTCTCAGCCGCCCAGGCATGCAGCGGCGCTTCGAGTTTCGTAAACACCCCGCCAAGGGGTGTATGCGAAAGTGGGCGCCACCAGACAACGAAACTCTCGTCAAAGAGCACCCAGCGCCGGATATCGAAGTTCCGGCAGTACTCAGCCTCACGAAGTCGCGCCTTGACCCCGTTCCAGCAACCGGATTGGCCAGGGTTCACGAAGATGGAACGACGCCGGACGTGACTCTTCCGGCTTCGTTCCTAGCTTGAGTTCGAGCCGCCTTTAGGTGACGAGATCATCAGGTGGATCATCAAAGATGGTCGGCTCGACCAAGCACATCTGACCATGCTCGTCAAGTTCTTCGCGTCCGTGGTCAGCCGGGAAGGTCTCACCGAATCTGAGTGACTTCGGACGTGACTGCTGCAGGCACTGGCACCAGTCAGACTCAACGTCGTTCGGACCGGATTGCCGATTGCATTCACCACCGACCTGCGCGGCTACGACAAGCCTCGATCAACAGAATCCGGGTTCAAGGCCCGGCCGACGCATCAAGTATCGGTGGGGCTGTGAAGGGCTGCGCAATGGATCAGTCACGCCTGGACAGGGACTTGAAGGCGAAGGAATCTCGATCACCATCACGACGAAGGCCCGGCCCTCCATGATGGAGGGCCGGGCCGTATCGCCGGACGAGATGTCTAGTTCCGCGAAGGGTGGAAGAGCGGCGTCATCGACGTCACTGAAGCATCTCCCGC
>JADGOJ010000106.1 GCA_017883045.1 Acidimicrobiales bacterium | reverse complement strand
CGGGCGGACACGGATGCATCTGGGAGCATCCCGACGCGTTCAACGAGCAGTTCATCTCATTCATCAGTGCTTCCTAGGGGGGAAACCATCAATGTCACAAGACAAATTGCATCAACTCGATAAAGGGCAGATCGGCCTTTGGGGAGTCCTGATCCCGGGGCTGGCTCAGGTCGCTCCCGCGTTCAACCTCTTCTTCACGACGGGGGTGATGGCGTCACTCGCGGGGGCGTCAGTGCCAGTGATCTTCCTCATCTCCATGGTGGGAATGCTGGCCACGGCGAACTCGCTCGCTCAGTTCGCGGGCGTCTATCCGAGTTCCGGATCGTTCCTGACCTACATCGCCAAGTCAATCGGGGCCAAGACCGCCACCAGCGTCGGGGTCATCACGATCCTCGGTTACATCATCGCCTTCGGGGGCATCTACATCTTCGTCGGCAGTTACATCGTGCAGAACCTTCTCGGGAACTCTCACGTCTGGGGCATCACCCAGATCGTGACCATCCTCTACGGGGTGCTCGTGACGGTGCCGGTCATCGTGGGGCTCAAGTTCGGCGTACGCATCTCCTACGCCCTCTACATCTTCGAGGCCATCCTCCTCGTGGTGCTGAGTGTCGCGTTCCTGGCCCACGGTGGTCCCCAGGGTCTTACGTCGGCTCCCTTCAAGTGGCCTGGTGGTTCGAAGAGCACGCTGCTGGCGTTCTCGTTGGCGATTCTGGCCTTCGGCGGATTCGAAGCCGCCGCTCCCTTGGCCGAGGAGACCCGCGACCCCAAGAAGAACGTTCCTCGCGCGGTCATGGGCACCGTCGTGATCAGCGGCATCATCTACGTGCTCGGTTCGTACGCGTTGGTGACCGCCTTTGGTCCGTCGCACGTGGGCCTGCTCGCGGCCGACTCGAATCCCTTCCACACGGCGGCGATGAAGTACATATCGGTCCTGGCGCCGCTCGTCACGTGGATCTTCCTAACGAGCGTCACCTCGTCCTACGTCGCGGCGAATACCCAGACGGCTCGGGTGATCTTCGGCGGCGCGCGTAGTGGGCTGTGGAACAAGAGGCTTTCGAACGTCTCACCGCGTTTTCGCACGCCCGCCGTGGCCGCCGTTGCTTTCGTGGCGCCGAGCATCCTTATCGGCGTTGTCTCCACCGCCTTCACGGACCCAGGCACCGCGTCGGGGTTCCTCGGGACCTACGGGATCCTTGGGCTCATCATCATGTACATCGTCGCCAACGTGGCGTTGGTGTTCCATTGGTTCCAGAACGACCGCGGGGCCGGCGTCAAGCGGCTGTTCACGAGGATGTTGATCCCCATCCTCGGCATCGCCATCCTGGCCATCCCGGTCTATGGCGACCTGCAGCCCGGCCAGGCCGCTCCGTACAAGTACCTTCCGTACCTGACACTCGCGCTGATCGCGGTGGGCATCATCTACACCGCCATCCTGGCCAAACGGAAGCCCGACATCATCCGCGACGCGCCCGGACTGCTGGAGGGCGCGGAACTCTAGGCAACCTGCACTGCAGTCGCCGCGCATTCGTCAGCTCCGCTCCCGCCCTCTTCGGGGATGTTCACTGCAAGGGTTGGAGCGGAGCTTCGAAGTCACGCAACGTCGCGTCAGTTGAACTTCCGTCGACGCGAGGGATCCGGCGAACGGTCAACGGTCCGGCGGTGAACCGTGGTCACGGGTCGACGAGCACACCTGGGTTCATCATGGCGTGGGGGTCGACGACGCGCTTGGCTGCCCGCAGTTGCGCGGCGAAGAGGTCGGGCCGCTCGAGGTCGTACCCGGGGCGGTGATCACGACCGACCGAGTGGTGGTGGGTCACCGTGCCACCACCGCGGGCGATCGCCTCCATCACCGCTGCCTTGACCGTCGCCCACTGCTCCAGACGGTCCCCTCGCCGGCCCGGCGCGATAACCGTGAAGTACGGGGCGGCGCCGTCGGGGTAGACGTGGGTCAGGCGACAGGTGACCAGTCCGGGCCACGCCCCGACCGAACGCAGCGCCTCTCCGGTGGTCGACCTGATGTCCGCGACGAACGTCTCGAAGCGGTCCCACGTGATCGCCGTCTCGAACGTCTCGTTGATCAAACCCAGGCGGACCAGCCCGTCGCGGACGTAGGGAGCACGCAGGAAGGCCGAGCGCCACCGCTCGGCGGCATCACCCTCGGAGCCAGGCGCACTCTCGCGAACTGCGAACGATCCGCCGTGGTCGGCGACCAGCGCCGCCGCTCGGGCGAGCTGCGCGTCGACCGGATGGTCGGCCGACTCGAAGCCGACCAGGAGCAGGTGCGCGCCGCCGTCGCCCGCCCCGGTGACGAGCGCCTCGGTCGCGTCGAGCAGCCGACAGTTCGAGGGCCAAAGCCCCGACTGCACGAGAGCCCGGGCACCGATGGCGCCGGCCTCGAAAGAGGCGAAGCGCGCGACGCCCGAGGCCCGGAACCGCGGGCGGTCGAGGAGCCGCATCCACGCCTCGGTGATCACGCCGAAGATCCCCTCGGAACCGAGCATCAGTCGGTCGGGCGCCGGCCCCGCTCCCGAACCTGGGAGCCGTCGTGACTCCCACACTCCTTGCGGCGTGACCGCGCGAATCGATTCGACGAAGTCGTCGATGTGCGTGTGCAGCGTGGCGAAGTGCCCTCCCGAGCGCGTGGCCAGCCAGCCACCGAGCGAGGAGACCTCGAAGCTCTGGGGGTAGTGGCGCAGCGTCAGGCCGAAGGGGCGAAGTTGCGCCTCGAGCGAGGGTCCGAAGACTCCCCCCTGGATACGAGCCGCGCGCGACGTCGCGTCAACCTCGAGCACGCGGTCGAGCGCGGAGAGGTCACAGCTGATGACCGGTCGGTCGTCATCGGACGGCGCCTCCACCCCGCCGACCACCGACGATCCGCCGCCGTAGGGGATGACCACGGCTCCCACCGAGTTCGCCCAGTCGAGCACGGACGTGACGCCCGCTTCGTCGGGGGGCATCGCCACGACATCGGGTGGCCGTTCCCAGCGCCTCTCCAGCGCGCGCACGATGTCGCGAAACGACTTGCCGTAGGTGTGCGCGGCGCGCTGGCGATCGTCGACGCTGCACCACGCCGCGAGTCGCGCTGGAGGCAAGATCCGTGGGCGAAGGAGGTTGATCTCGTCGACGGTCGGCGGCGTGGTCAACTCAAGTGACTCTCCGTCGACGAGGAGCTCCACTCGACCAGCCAGTTCGTCAAGTCGGCGGCCGGAAAGCGCCTCGCTGTCATAGCCCCATCCCCAGAAACTGCGCTCGCCGGTCACTTCGGCTGACACTATCCCGTCCGCAGTCAAGCGTCGTCGCCAAGCGAGGCCCGCGCGTGATGGACAGCCACGAGGAGCAGGCGCCGTGCTTGGCGCCACAGGCATTCGTGGAAGAGAGCTGATGCTCCGTGCCCTACGCCAGTCCTGCTACGGCGCCCAGGTGATTGCAAGTGAGCGCGAAGCCTTAGAAAAGGCTTAGAACTTGGAAAGAGTTTGGTGTGAATCGACCAATGCCACCTCCAGGCTCTTCAAATGACCATCAGGCGTCGGTAGGGTGAATCGAGACCTTCGGTCGGCAGTACCTAAGTTGGAGGTGGATATGAAGAAGCACTCGCGCCTGATTGCGCCAATAGTCCTTTCGTGCACGCTGATGCTCGCGGTCGGAGGCGGCGTCGCGATGGCGAAAGGCTCGCACGGAGGGAACGGCCACGGCAACGGCCAGGGCAACGGCCACACAGGTGTGTCCGCCACCGGCACGACGACCTGCAACTTCAACGGTCGGCTCACCGTAGGTTCGAACGGTTCGCTCTCCATCACCGGGAATATCACTCCAGGGAAGGGCATGAAGGGTAAGGCCTGCACGAGCACCGGAGGCGCCAAGATCAAGACGGGACACCTCACTTCACCCCTGGTGAGCACGCCGTCACCGACCACGACGACAACGTCGTCTACCACTACGTCGACGACCTCGACCACGTCGACGACCACGTCGACGACCACGTCCACCACCACGACGACGGTTCCCGCCTCAACCACCACCGTTCCGTCCACGACGACGACGGTGGCTTCATGTTCACTCCTACCCGTTGGTGTGTTGTCCAATGTGTCGGGAGGCACCATTACCTGGTCGCCCCGACCAAAGAGCGCTCCGTCGGTCGGCATATCACTGACGGGTGGCTCCGTGTCGATAGTCACCGTAGGTGGCGGTCAGTACCTTCAGTTGGCCTACAGCGCGGGAAGCGTCGCGAGTGGATCATTCGCGACCTCCAGCGGGGTCTCGATGACGGTCACCAGTCGCCAGACCATTGCGGGTCTCGGCTCGGCGTGTGTGGGTGGATCGCACTCGATCGCGTTCCACGGGACGCTGACGCTCTAGCCGTCTGGACGTAGCAGTACCTCGACGAACCGGGGCCAGCGCAGCCGCGCTGACGCTGACCCCGGTTTGACATCCCCGGCGCTAGGCCCGGATTCGCCGCATGACGACGTCACCTGGCAGCGTCCGAGTGGCAGATCCGCCAAGTGGTCCGCAGGACTCCGGGTCCGCCAGCCGGAGCCTCCGGCCCGTCGAGACTCTCCTCGCCCGTACCACGCGCCCCTTATCCTCACGGCTCCGTGGGCCGTCTGACCAGGGTTCCGTGAATGCCTGACGGCCCTGCCCCACAGATTCGTGCGACGAGGATGGCTGCGTTACTCTCGCCTTGAGTGCGTTTTTGCGGTCACCGGCGAGGAAGGCAGTCACACGATCTTGATCCCCGCGCAGAAATCCCTCTTCACGGACCGGTACGAGTTGACCATGCTGGACGGAGCGCTCGCATCCGGGCTCATCGACGCGAAGGCCAGTTACGAGTTGTTCACCCGATCGCTTCCCAACGGGTACCGCTACGGCATCGTCGGGGGGACGGGGCGCTTCCTCGAGGAGCTCGGGACGTTCACCTTCAACGAGGCGACCTTGTCGTGGCTGGCTGAACAGAAGATCATCAGCGCCAATCTGAGGGCGTACCTGTCGGACTATCGCTTCGAGGGCGACGTCTACGGCCACCGCGAGGGCGAAGTCTTCACCGAGTTCTGTCCGATTCTGCGCATTGAAGGCCGGTTCGCCGACATCGTGCTGGAAACGCTGGCGTTGTCGATCCTCAACTTCGACTCCGGAGTGGCCACCAAGGCAATGCGCGTGGTCCGCGCCTCGAAAGGCCGCCGCCTCATCGAGATGGGCTCACGCAGGGCGAACGAATACGCGGCCATCGCGGCGGCGCGCGCTGCGTACATCGCCGGCTTCGATGCGTCGAGCAACCTGGCCGCCGGGTGGAGCTACGCCATCCCGACGGCGGGCACTGCGGCGCACTCGTTCACCCTCGCACACCGCACCGAGCGAGAGGCCTTCGAAGCGCAGGTCGCCTCCCAGGGACCGAAGACCACGCTGTTGGTCGACACGTTCGACACCGCGAACGGCACCGAGACGGCGTTCGAGGTCGCCGGACCCGAGCTCGGCGCCGTGCGCATCGACTCTGGTGACCTGGTCGAGGCGTCTCGACGGTCACGGCACTTCCTCGACAGTCACGGAGCCACCAACACGAAGATCACGCTCACCGGCGATCTCAACGAGTTCGTGATCGCGGACGTGCTGGCCCGTGGGGCCTCGGTCGACACCTTCGGGGTCGGGACCAGCCTGGTGGCTGGCTACATGCCGCCGGGATTCGTCTTCAAGTTGGTGGAGATCCAAGACGGCGCGACGATGCGACCGGTGGCGAAGCGCTCCGTTGGCAAGATCTCCGCTGGCGGTGCGAAGGACTGCCGTCGCCTGTTCGAAGATGGCGTGGCCGTGACTGAGCTCGTCGTGGCGCGAGGAGCCACCGTCAAGGACAAACTCGAGGGGAGTCGCAAAGTCACCCACCAGCTCGTCGACCATGGCGCCGTAGTGGTCGACACGTCGGCCGAAGTTGCCCGCGCCACGGCCCTGCAGGCCGTGGGCGAGCTGGCCGAGGCGGCCTTCGACCTCGAACTCTCCGGGCCCGTGCTCGTCACCAAGGTCATCGCCACCGATGACGCGACGTCTCGCGCTGCAGGGACTTGAGAGGATGGGCCATGGCTGAGAGTCCAGTTGCGAGAACCGCGATCATCGTGGCCGACCCCCAACCCGACTTCTTCGAGGGCGGAACGTTGCCGGTACCGGGGGCCACCGCCACGGCCCTGCGCATCGCTGAGTTCCTCGATGAACGAGGATCGAGCTTCGACCTCAAGATCGTCACCCAGGACTGGCACGTCGATCCGACCGGACACTGGTCGGATCATCCGGACCTCATCGATTCCTGGCCGGTCCATTGCGCCGCGGACACCCCGGGAGCGCAAATCCACAGTTCCCTCGCGCGCGTGAAGTGGGACGTCGTCATCCACAAGGGAATGCACGAAGCCGCCTACTCCGGTTTCGATGGCGTCGACGCCCACGGCGCAAGCCTTGGCGAAGTGCTTTCCGCCGCCAACGT
>JADGOJ010000029.1 GCA_017883045.1 Acidimicrobiales bacterium | reverse complement strand
GTCGATCGCAGGCGGCGCACGGCGACTCGAGCTTGATGAACGCGCTCGACCGACGACTCGCGCCGACGGGGCTCGTGGCCGGGGATCGCGAGCTCACTGGACTTGACCGGCGCGTCGCGGCGACCAGTCAACGCCTCGACACCGGGGTCGTTGAGCAGGAAGTTGGTCGCGAACTGGTTCAGCACCGCGGCGACCAGGGCCGCGGCGGTCTGCTCGGCGCGGGCTCCGTCGTCGAGCGGACCGCGGTTTGCTGGCCCGCCCTCGCTGGCGGTGGTTGGTACTCCGGGCTCGTCTGTCACGATGCACCGCCTTGGTGGCCGGGCCTCAGGGGACCCGGCTCCTTGAGATTCGCGCATCCGTCACGGTCACTTCGAGCCGGTCTCGAGTCTCTCTCCCACCTTAAGCCCGGGGACTGGCGCTCGAAATCAGTTGTGGCGCACCGCGCGCCGACTCAGGGGGTCTCGCCCGGGCGCAGCAGGCCGAGTGTGCCGGCGGCCTCCCAAAGAGACTCTCGAGCCCGTGGATGGGCAGCTCCTTCGATGAGCAGGCGGGTCTGGGCGTGCTGGCTGCGCCCAAAGATCGCCGCGAGACCCTGCTCGGTCACGATCACCGAGTGCTGGAAGGAGCAGACGGGGTCGTGCAGGATGGGAACGACGCTGGACGAGTCACTCTTCTCGTGCCACGAACGCAGGGCGAGCACGGCGTGACCTCCGGCCGAGTGCAGCGCGCCGCTGACGAAGTCCGGCTGACCGCCGAATCCCGAGTAGATCTGTCCACGGACGTAGCTGGCGTTGGCCTGGGCGAAGAGGTCGACCTCGAGCGCAGTGTTGATCGAGAGCATCGCGGGCTGTTTGGCGATGAGCCCCGGGTCGTTGGCGATCTCGGTTCGACGCATCACAAGTCGCGGATTGTCGTCAGCCCACTCGTAGAGCTCGGGCGAGCCGAAAAGGAACGTCGCGATGATCGGCCGCTGTGCATCGATCACGCCCGAGCGCTCGAGATTCAAGATACCGTCACTCACCATCTCCGACCACACGCCCATCCTCTTCTTCGTGCGCATGAACTCGAGCGCCGCGTCGGGCAGCTGGCCGATGCCCATCTGCAACGTGCCGCCGTCGCTGGCGAGGTAGGACACCATCTCACCGATAGCCGATGCGGCGTCATCGGGAGGGCGACTCACCGGCGACGGCAGCGGCGTGTCCACTTCGATCCCGAGATCGACCAGTTCGGCGTCGATCTCGCCGTCGCCGCGGGTGTAGGGCATCAGCGCGTTCACCTGGGCCACGACCAGTCCGCCGCGCCGCCGCACCGCTTCGATCGCCGCGGGAAGGATGTTGACCTCGATGCCGAGCGAGACCTTGCCGGCTCGCGGCGTCGACGTGTGGACGAGGACCGCCTCGGGCGGTCGGAGTGAGCCGAAGAGCCGCGGGACCAGTGACAGACGCATGGGCAGGTAGTCGAGCCACTGATCGTCGCGCACGCCCGGTCCGACGAACGGCGTCTCGGTGACGAAACCCTCGCGCACCGGCCAGCCGCCCTGGGGGTTCATCACGAAGGCCCGACATCGTGGGAGCGTGGCGTCAAGGAGCCGCACCAACTGCCAGGGGGTGGCGAAGTTGCCCGACACGACGACGCGCGGGTCCGGTCCGGGCAGCGCACGAAGCCGCTCGGCGACCTCGGCCTCGGAGACCATCTTCATGTGGCGCATCCCCCTCTAGAGCTCAGGCGTCGCAGACTATCTCGGGCTCGCGATCGCGGCTTGGCGTCCTTGGGACCGCTCCGCACTGGGGCTCAGGACGTGCTCGCCGAGACAGCAGCCGATTCACGTCGCGGTGCCGGGCGATGGCTCGACGCGACCACGGTGGACCGGATCTGCGGACTCGAGCAGCAGACGCCACTCGGCCCGAGCGATGGAATGGCGCGCGGCGTCGACGGCGTCAGGGTTGACCGAGACCGACGTGATGCCGAAGCGCACCAGATGCTCGGCGAACTCGGGACGGTTGGAGGGCGCCTGGCCGCAGAGCGACGAGGTGATGCCGGCCAGGTGCGATTGGGTGATGATGCGCTCAATCGCGTCGAGAACGGCGGCGTCGGACTCGTCGAACAGCTCGCTGCAGGTCTCAGAGTCCCGATCGACACCGAGCATCAATTGGGTCAGGTCGTTGCTGCCGATCGAGACGCCCTTGATGCCCATCGCGGCGTAGTCGGGTATGCGATAGGCGACCGAGGGCACCTCGGCCATCACCCAGATCGGCAATTCGTCACCCACTGGGCTGTCGCGCACCAGATCGAGACAGGCTTCGAGCTCCCAGGCGGTGCGCACGAAGGGGATCATCAGCGTGATGTTGGGCGTCTCCTCGAAGACCTTGGCCAACACCTCGAGCTCGAGGCGGAAGACCTCGGGATCACGCACGTACCGGTAGCAGCCCCGATAGCCGATCATCGGATTCTCCTCAACCGGTTCGAACCGGGTGCCGCCTTCGAGGTTGGAGAACTCGTTGCTGCGAAAGTCGATGCTCCGATAGACGACCGGCCGAGCGCCGAAGGCGCGGGTGATCCTCAAGAGCGACGCGGCCATCGAGTCGACGAAGAGTTTCTGGTCGCCCCGTTCGATCAACAGCTTGGGGTGCACGCCGGCCAGCGCGTCAGTGACCATGAACTCGGCGCGCAGCAGTCCGACGCCGTCGACGTCGAGCGCGGCCACCTCCTCGGCGTGCTCGGCGAATGCGAGGTTGACGTACAGCTTGGTCGCCAGCGGCATGGCTCCGGACTCGCCCGGATGCGCGGCGACCTGGGGTGTGGCGACGCTCTGGGCCTCCAGTGGCGAAGCAGCCAGCGCTTGGGTGACGTCGCCCTCGTAGACGACGCCCTGGGCGCCGTCGACGGTGACGATCTCACCGTCGCGCAAGACCGTCGTGGCGTTGCGCGCGCCGACGACGCACGGCACGCCCAGTTCGCGCGACACGATCGCCGCGTGACAGGTGATCCCACCTCCGTCGGTGACCAGGGCGGCCGCTCGACGCATCGTCGGCACCCAGTCGGGACTCGTCATCGGGGCGACCAGGATCTCGCCGGCGAGCAACCGGTCGCCCTCGTCGGCGGACTGCAGGACGCGCACCGCGCCCACGGCGCGCCCGTGCGAGGCGGCGAGCCCTTGGATCAGGAGACGACCGACCTCGACCGCGGGATTGGCGGAGGCCGGCGTCGCACCCAGGGTGGTTATCGGCCGCGACTGGACCATGTAGGTTTTGCCGTCGGCCATCGCCCACTCGGTGTCCTGGGGCGAACCGTAGTGTTGCTCGGTCGCGAGTCCGAGACGGGCCAATTCGACGGCCTGTTCGTCGGAGAGCACGCGATGGCTCGCCTCATCAGGTGACAGATCGACGTGAAAGTCCTTGCCGTCGACACCGCGAACCAACTTGAAGCTCTTGGTGCCCACCCGGACGTGGAGCAACGTCGGTCCGGACTTGGAGAGGATGTAGGTGTCGGGCTCGACTTCACCGCTGACGACCACCTCGCCCTGCCCAAAGGCGGCGTCGATCACGAGGCGCTCGGTGTCGCCCGTCGAGGGGTCGGCGGTGAACATCACGCCGGATCGCTCCGAAGGGACCATCTCTTGGACGATGACGCCCATCGCCGGCACGTCGTCCAACGATCGCGTGACCCGGTACGAGATGACGCGCGCCCCGTACAGCGACGCCCAGCACTTCACGACGCTGACCAACAAGTCCTCGTCGCCCTCGACATTCGTGAACGTAGCATTCATTCCCGCGAACGAGGTGTCCCCCGCATCCTCGCCGGTGCCCGACGATCGCACTGCCACGCGCGCTGACTCGCCCAGCCGATGGTAGGCGTCGAGGATCGCGCTCGATAGATCGGCGGGCAGCGTGATGGTGCGCACGAGGCGTTGCGCCTCCTCGGCCGCCCGCGTGAGGTCTGCCGGATCCTCGGCGTTGACCCCGGCCAGGAGAGCCGCGAGCTTCGCTGCGAGGCCCGCGCTCTCAACGGCGTAGCGGTACGCGTCCGAGGTGACGACGAAGCCCGGGGGCACGGGCAGTCCGGCGACCGTCAGCTCGCCGAGGTTCGCGCCCTTGCCGCCCACGAGTCCGACGTCTGCGAGACGAATCTTGTCAAACCAGCGCACGAGTTCCACGATCTTCCTCCGATCGACACTGCTGTATCCACCCCGATTCTGCTGCAAGAGCGCGGACGCGTGTTAGAGGACAATGTCATGAGGTCGGCCGGGTGGACTGGGCCCGTCGCGCCGTCCGCCCGGCGGAGGAGGAGGGTTTCCGCGACCCGGTCCTGTCATCACGACGGCACGCGTGCACGGGGTCCCGAAGGGAAGTCGGGTTCGCGCTTGGAGGATTCGAGGCTGTGCGTCTTCACAGACCTCTTGGAGCGGACGACCGGGCTCGAACCGGCGACCTCGACCTTGGCAAGGTCGCGCTCTACCAACTGAGCTACGTCCGCGTCGAACCCCACAATAGCCGAAGTGCCGACCCGCACGCACGGGGTCAAGTGGCCGGAGTGTCGAACAGCGCGTTGGCCTCTTCGAGAAGGTAGTCGCGCAACGTGGAGAGGTCGGGCATCGTCGCGGCGCAGCCGAGCAGTCCGAACTCCAGGTTCTCCCCGAGGCTGAGCGCGGTGATGTTGAGAGAGAACGTCCCGAACAGGGGACCCACCGGCGCCGCCGACGCGACACGATGACCACTCAGCCAGAGCGGAATCGCAGGACCGGGGACCGACGACACCATCAGGTTCGCCATCGGAGGCATCCGATCGAACAGTCCGAAGGTGGAGATCAGCTTCCCGCCCAGCGAGAGTGTCCACGGCCCCAGCACCCTGGGAACGTCCTGGAACAGCCTCGCCCGACTCTCGCGCTGGACCCCCACGGTCTTGGCCGAGTCGTTGGCGATGGCCCTGATGCGCTGCTCGGGGTCGGCGACGTCGGTGTGCAGCGCCACCAGCATCCCCGAGATCTGGTTGCCCAGCGCCGCGGCCGCCCCCTCGCCGCGGACGTTGATCGGCACGAAGGCGATGAGGTCCTTGGCCGGCACCTCGCCGCGGTCGTCGAGCAGTCGCCGCAGTGCGCCACCCACGGTGGCGATCACGAAGTCAGTGACCGAGGCTTCTCGAGCCTTGGCGGCGCGCTTCACCGCGGCGAGCGACACCCGAAGTCGGTGGTACTCCTTGTCGATTCCCGGTGCGCCGTTGAGCGACGTCCGCTTGGCCTCGAAAATCGTCGGCTGGCCGGGCGTGGCGCTCTTGCGACCTCGCACCATGAACACCCTGGCCAGCGCCCGAAGGACCTCGCAGAGGCGCCTCGCCCACGACCGCACGTTCTCCACCGCGAGCTGCGGGCGACGCCGGATCCGGTCGAGTCCCTGCCACACGAGGCCCAACGAGCTGGTGACCGAGGACTCGCCGGCGTCCACGGTTCGGGCGGCGGGAGGGCGCACCTCGGGCGAGATGTCAAAGAGGCCTGCGAAGGTCTCGGCGCCCGACACGCCGTCCGCCAGCGCATGATGGACCTTCAGCGCCAGCGCGGCGCGTCCGTCCTCGAGCCCTTCGATGACGAGCATCTGCCAGAGCGAGCGGTTGGCTGGCAGCGGGCGCGACAGGAACTCCGACACCATGGCGTCGAACTGGTCGGGTGTCCCTGGCTCCGGCAACGCCACGCGCAGCACGTGCCGGTCCAGGTCGAAGTGCTCCTCGGGAACGAGGACGGGCCACGTGAGGTCGAACGGCGCGCGAACGATCCGTTTGGTCAACACGGGGATCTCGTGGAGCCGATCGCCGATGTTCTTGCGGATCATCGCGAAGCGTTCCCCCGGATCGGCGACGTCACCGAAGTCGAGCTCGATGACGGCCCCGATGTTCATCGCCGATCCGGGCACCTCGAGCAGGATGAAGGCGCTGTCGAGCGGGTTGAGGAACGTAGTCATCGCCCGCTGCTGCCGAATCCGCCATGACCCCGTGTCGCCGCGGGCAGTTCGTCGACCGCGCTGAAGATCGGAGACCCGACGGCGATCACGACCAGTTGGGCGATGCGATCGCCCGGGTGCACCTCGTAGTCGTTCAGGGGGTCGAGGTTCACCAGCGCGACCTTCACCTCGCCGCGGTACCCTGCGTCGATCAGCCCCGGCGAGTTGCTGCACGTGACGCCGTGCTTGGAGGCCAATCCGCTTCGTGGCAGGACGAGTCCCGCGTGGCCCTCGGGGATGGCGATGGCCAGGCCCGTCGGCACCATCGCCCGCCCTCCGCCCGCGCTGAGCGTGCACGGCTCGACCGCGACCAGGTCGCAGCCGGCGTCGCCGTCGTGGGCGAAGGTCGGCGTGACGGCGTCGGGGTGGAGGGTCTTGACCAGAATTTCCATAGGGCGAAGGCTACCGTCCGAAAAATCACCCGGTCGCCGACAATTCAGTAGTGTCGCACTGTGCTGGTGTGGATGGATCTTGAGATGACGGGCCTCGAGCCCCATCGCCACGTCATCGTCGAGATCGCCACCGTCATCACCGACGACAACCTCAACGTCGTCGCCGAAGGACCCGACCTCGTCATCTCGGCGACGACCGCGCAACTCGCCGAGATGGGCGACGTCGTCACCGAGATGCACACGAAGTCGGGCCTGCTCGAAGCCGTCAAGGCCTCGACGGTGACGATCGAACAAGCTGAGGCCGAAACGCTCGCGTTCCTGCGTCAGCACATCGGCGAAGCTGGCACCGTTCCGCTCTGTGGCAACTCGATCGGTACCGACCGACGATTCCTGCAGGAGTACATGCCGACGCTCGAGGCCTTCTTCCACTATCGCAACGTCGACGTCTCCACCATCAAGGAGCTGGCCCGCCGTTGGCATCCCGAGGTCCTCGACGCGCAGCCGGAGAAGGCCACGTCGCATCGCGCGCTCGACGACATACGCGAGTCCATCGCCGAACTCGTCCACTACCGCTCAACCCTGTTCCCACCGGCCGACGCCACCAAGTAATCTCACCCAGATGAGTGACGCAGCCCTCTCGATCGCCGAGGCGACCGCGTTGATGACGGCGCCGGGCCAGATGTTCGAGACCGAGCGAACGACCGTCAACGGCATCGAGATGACCGTCTGGAAGAATGCGCCCGCCAACCTGCGAGTGGTCCTCGACATGTCACGGGGTCACGGGGCCCAGGACTGCCTCGTCTACGAGGACCAGCGCGTGACCTTCGAGGAGAACTACCGGATCGCCGCTACTCTCGCCCACCGCCTGGTCGGCCTCGGGGTCGCCAAAGGCGACCGGGTCGCCATCGCGGCTCGCAACCTCCCCCAGTGGGCCATGGCCTTCTGGGGCGCCATCGTCGTAGGTGCCGTCGTCGTGCCGGTGAACGCCTGGTGGACCACCGAGGAGCTGACCTACGGGCTCGAGGACTCGGGCTCGTCGGTCGTGTTCGTTGACGAGGAGCGCCTCGAACGCATCCGACCGCAGTTCGACGAACTCCCGGCGCTCTCGACGGTGATCGTCATCAGCGAGGATCCCTCGCGCGCGACGCGGATCGGCGATCCGCACCCGAGGGTCAGCATCGTCGCGTTCGAGCACTTCCTCGGCGAGGTCGATGCCGACGCCTCGCCGCCGGACGTCGACATCGCGCCCGACGACGACGCCACCATGTTCTACACGTCGGGAACGACCGGCCACCCCAAGGGAGCGGTCGGCACGCATCGCAACCTCGTCACGAACATGATGGGCCTGTTCTTCAGCGGCGCGCGCGCCGCGATGCGCTTTGGCGGAGGCAACCTCGACGCCGAGGGTAACAACATCCCCAACGCGATCCTGCTGAGCGTCCCGCTCTTCCACGCCACGGGATGCCAGGCGGTGCTGATCACCAACGTCGCCGCCGGCGGCAAACTGGTCATGATGCACCACTTCGATGCCGGCCGGGCGCTCGCGATCATCGAAGCTGAGCGGATCACGAGCTTCGGTGGAGTGCCCACCATCGCGATGCAGATCCTCGATCACCCCGACTTCGCCAAGTTCGACACGTCGAGCGTCTCGTCAGTCGCCTACGGTGGCGCACCGGCGCCGCCCGACCTCGTCAAGCGGATCAAGGCCGCCTTCCCCAAGGGCCAGCCGAGTAACGGCTACGGGCTCACGGAGACCTCGGCGGGGGTCTGCAGCAACTCGGGTCCCGACTACGTCGCCAAGCCCACCAGCTGCGGTCCCCCCCTGCCGGTCTGCGACGTGGCGATCGTCCCCGAGGAGTTCGAGGGCGACGAGCCCATCGACGATTTGGCGAAGGGTCCCGACGTCGTGGGCGAACTGTGGATCAAAGGACCGATGGTGATCCGCGGCTACTGGAACAAGCCCGAGGCGACGGCCAAGGCCTTCACCAAGGGCTGGCTGCGCAGCGGGGACATCGCTCGGATCGACGAGGACGGCTTCGTCTACATCGTCGATCGCGCCAAGGACATGATCATCCGCGGGGGCGAGAACGTGTACTCGGTGATGGTCGAGGCGGTCATCTTCGAACACCCCGACGTCGCGGACTGCGCAGTGGTTGGGCTACCGCACCAGACCCTGGGCGAAGAGGTGGCCGCGGTCGTCGTGCTGCGTCCCGGTCGCGTCATCGAGGCCGAGGAACTGATGCGCCACGTGGCCCACCACCTCGCCCGGTACGAGGTGCCGACCAAGATCTTCTTCCTCTCGACGCCGCTGCCGCGAAACCCCCAAGGCAAGATCCTGAAACGCGAACTGCGCGCCTCGCTCATCGAGCAGATGGAAACGGCGTCCTAGGCGACCAACCCGTCGATCGCGGCGCACGTCGTGGGATCGAGTGAGATCGCCGCCGCTGCGCAGTTCTCCTCCAAGTGCGCCACCTTGGACGTGCCGGGTATCGGCAGCATCACCGGCGAACGCTGCAACAACCAGGACAGGGAGAGTTGGGCCACGCTGCAACCGCTGCTGCGCGCCAGCTCATCGAGTTGTCCGCCGCTGCGTGCGAGTGCGCCCGCGGCCACCGGGAACCACGGGATGAAGCCGATCCCCTCGGCCTCGCAGTGGACCAACACGGCCTCGCTCTTGCGATTGGTCGCGTTGTAGAGATTCTGCACCGTGGCGATCGGCACGATCTTGCGCGCGGCCTCGACCTCGTCGACCGTGACCTCGGAGAGTCCGATGGCTTGGGCCTTGCCCTCGGCGAGCAGGTCGGCCAAGAGACCGAACTGCTCGTCGGCGGGAACGGTCGGGTCGATGCGGTGCAGCTGGAAGAGGTCGAGCGACTCCTGGCCGAGGCGGCGCAACGAGAGTTCGCACTCCTGACGCAGGAACTCGGGCCGGCCGCACGCCACCCACTGGTTCGGACCGGTGCGCAAGAAGCCGGCCTTCGTGGCGATCTTGACGTCGCCGTAGGGATGCAGAGCCTCGGCGATCAGTTCCTCGGAGACGAAGGGGCCGTAGGAGTCGGCCGTGTCGATGAAGTCGACGCCGAGCTCCACGGCGCGACGCAGCACCGCCAGGCATTCGGCGCGGTCCTTGGGATAGCCCCACACCCCTTCGCCGGTGATGCGCATGGCGCCATAACCGAGGCGGTGGACCGTCTGGGATGCGTACGTGAACGTGGTGGGCTCGGCCATGGGACTCCTCTTGTCCCCCTCAGACTATGACCGACCACGCACGAAGCGGCCACCCGCAGGTGGCCGCTTCGCGGGATCTTGCCGACTACTTGTTCGGCTGGGGGGTGAAGCGCAGGTAGTCCTTCACCTTGCGGAATCCCTTCGGGAACTTCGCCTTGGCGTCCTCGTCGTTCACCGAGTTGGCGATGATGACCTCGTCGCCGTCCTTCCAGTTCACCGGCGTCGCCACGGGGAACTTCGCGGTGAGCTGCAGCGAATCGAGGACCCGGACGATCTCGTCCACGTTGCGTCCCGTCGAGGCCGGGTAGGTCAGCGTGAGCTTCACCTTCTTGTCGGGGTCGATGACGAAGACGCTGCGCACGGTGAGTGTGTCGCTGGCGTTCGGGTGGATCATGTCGTAGAGGTCGGCGACCTTGTGCGTCTCGTCACCGATGATCGGGAAGTTCATCGCGGTCCCCTGGGTCTCGCCGATGTCGCTCTTCCACTTGTTGTGCGATTCGACGTCGTCGACCGACACCGCGATCAACTTGGTGTTGCGCTTGTCAAAGTCGGCCTTGCGCGCGGCGAAGGCGCCGAGCTCGGTGGTGCAGACCGGGGTGAAGTCCTTGGGGTGCGAGAAGAGGATGCCCCAACTGTCACCCAGCCACTCGTGGAACTTGATCGTTCCTTCGGTGGTCTCGGCCGTAAAATCGGGCGCTACGTCGCCAAGGCGAATCGGCATGTCTGCTCCTTGAGTGCAAAAGGTCAGTCCCTCGACTGACCTGCTCACTTTAGCGTCTCCGTCGTAATTCCTGCAAATATCTAGTGGATTTGTATGAATAGCGCGCGCGACCGCGGCCAAGCCTGTGAAACTGGTGCGATGACAGAATCTCCGTCGCCTGTCGTGGCGGCCTTCGATCTCGACGGAACGCTCACCGAGGGCGGCAGCGTCTTTCTGTGGCTGCGACGCCTGGCCGGGATCTCCAAGACGTTCCGCGCCGCGCTGCGACTGATCGTGCCGCTCACCATCGGCGCCGTACGCAGCAGCCAATGGGCCGACAGTGCGAAAGAGCGCCTGTTCCACGCGCTCCTCGCCGGGCGCGACGTCGAGCAGGTGGCGAGGATCTCTCGGGAGTTCGCGCTCGAACACCTCGAGCACGAGGGACGCGAGCCGCTCATCGGGCGACTCGACTGGCACCGCGCCCAGGGCCACGACGTGGTCATCGTCTCGGCCTCGCCGCAGATCTACGTGGACGTCATCGCCGAGACCTTGAGGGCCGATGGCGCCCTGGGCACGCGCCTCGCCGTCGACCCGCTGGGCAAGCTCACGGGGAGCTACCTCGGCAAGAACTGCCGGGGCACGGAGAAGATGCGACGCTTGAGCGAGTGGATCGAGTCGCGCCACTATCCCAGCGAACCCGTGATCTACGCCTACGGCAACTCGCGGGGCGACCGGCGGCTGCTCGCCGGTGCGGCCTACCCCTTCAATGCCGGGAGGCTGGGGCGCGTCGGCGCGTTGCGCCGGTTCCCGCGCATCAAGAGCGCCACCGCGTCCTGAGTCGCTACTGCTGGCGGATCGAGGCGCCCATCTCGACGAGGCCGCTCTCGCGTCCGTCGTAGGTCACCTGGATCGACGCGGCCTGCTCCTTCCAGGCGACCACGGTGTTGCCGTGCGGGTCGACCACCCCGACGTTGACGTCGTAGACCCCGTCCAGCAGCGGGATCTGGGGCAGGTCAATGCCTATCCGGTTGGGGCCGGGCGTCAGGTTGACCGGTGACCCCTTGGCGTCGCTGCGGCTCACCAGCAGTCCGCCCCGGGTGAAGATCTCCATTACGAAGTTCCCGCTGTAGGCGGTCTGGGTGGTGATGTTGACGTCGAAGTGCATGCCCGCGCCACTGCGCACGTCGAACGATCCCGACGGGGTCGTGATCGAGTCGATGCTGATGTTCGCGAGCACGCCGCTGTGGTCGTGCTCGGTCGCCGAGTCCATCAGGTGCTCGCGAAAGATCCGCAGGGACTCGTGGGTCGGTCCGTCGGCGATCATCCGGCCGTTCTCGAGCACGATCGCGCGGTCGCAGATCGAGCGGACCTGGTCGGCGTTGTGCGTCACGAGCAGGATCGAGCGCCCCTCGTTCTGGAAGGTCTGGATCCGGTCGATGCACTTGGCCTGGAATCGTTCGTCACCCACGGCGAGGACCTCGTCGACCACCAGGATGTCGGGGTCGACGTTCACCGCCACCGCGAAGGCGAGGCGCACGTACATGCCGCTCGAATAGAACTTGACCTGGGTGTCGATGAACTGCTCGATCTCGCTGAAGTCGACGACGTCGTCGAAGATGCCGTCGACCATCTTCTTGGAGAAGCCGAGCATCGCCCCGTACAGATAGACGTTGTCGCGTCCCGAGAGTTCGGTCTGGAACCCGGCTCCCAACTCGAGGAGCGCTGCGAGGCTGCCACGAAGCCGAATCGCTCCCGACGTGGGCTGCAAGACGCCGCAGATGCACTTCAACAGCGTCGACTTGCCCGAGCCGTTGTGACCCAACAGACCGACCGTCTCGTTCGTGTCGACCTTGAAGTTGATGTCGCGCAGCGCGTGGAAGACCTCGGTCGACCCGGACTTGGGGTGCAGCAGGCGCTCCTTCAGCGACTGGTGGCGTCCGTGGTGGATCTTGAACTGCTTGGAGACGCCCTCGACGTCGATGACGGTGGTCACTACAGCTCCGACTCGAAGTTGCCCTCGAGGCGGCCGAAGACCATCTCGGAGACGAGGAACAGTCCGATCATCACGCCGAGCAGTCCGATGTTCATGTAGAAGTAGGTCGACATCGGCCACGTCGGCAGGATCTTCAGTACGGCGGCCGAGGTCGTGGAGTGGACGGTCGTCGCCACGTAGAAGACCCGCTGGAACGTCAGCATGATCAGGGTGATCGGATTCATGAAGTAGAGCCAGGCCAGACCGTGACGGTGCAGCGGCGCGGCGATCGAGTTCTCGTACGAGTAGACCACCGGGGACATGAAGAACCACAGCTGCAAGATGATCGCCATGAAGTGCTCCATGTCGCGCAGGTACACCGTCACCGCGGACATCACGATCGCGACCGACGCCGTGAAGAAGTAGAGCGCCAAGAAGGCGATTGGCAGGATCCACAGGTAGTTCCAGGCTGGCGCATGGCCCACGGCGAGCAGGTAGAGGCCCAACACGCCCACCTGGATGACGAAGTAGACGACCGCCGCGCCAACGTTGGCGAGCGCCAGGATCTCTCGGGGGAACGAGACCTTCTTCACCAGGCCCGCTCGCACGACGATCACGCCGGTCGCCGCGTTGAGGGCGTTCTGGAACATGTTCCAGACAACCATTCCCGAGAACAGGTAGATGACGAAGTTCGGGATGCCGTTCTTCAAGAACACCGAGAACACCACGTAGTAGATCGCGAGGAACAGCGCCGGGGTCAACATCGACCAGAGGATCCCCAGCGCGGAGTTCTTGTACTTGATTCTGATGTCGGACGTGATCAGGCTCGTCAGCAGCTCGCGACGCGCCCAGAGGTTGCGAAGCCTCGTCGAAAGACTGGCCCGCGCGCTCACCACGCGGAAGGCATCGTCCTCCAGGGAACGTCGCTCGATTCGCGCCGGCGAGGCGTCGCTCACTAGGCGCCTTGGCGGACGGCCGAACGCTCGATCACGGCGTCGATGAAGCCGTAGTCCAGCGCCTCTTGCGCCGTGAACCAGCGGTCTCGATCAGAGTCGGCCTCAATCTGCTCGACGGGCTGGCCCGTGTGGAACGCGATCCGCTCGGCGAGCTGCTTCTTCATGTAGACGATCTGCTCGGCCTGGATCGCGATGTCCGACGCCTGACCCTGCATGCCGCCCATCGAGGGCTGGTGCATCAGAATGCGGCTGTGGGGCAACGAGAAGCGCTTGCCCGGGGCGCCGGCGCAGAGCAGGAACTGGCCCATCGAGGCGGCCATACCCACGCAGATCGTGCGCACGTCGCAGTTCACGTACTGCATCGTGTCGTAGATTGCGAGGCCGTCGGTGACCGAGCCACCCGGCGAGTTGATGTAGAGGCTGATGTCCTTGTCGCGGTCCTCGGCCTCGAGGAGCAGCAACTCAGCGCAGATGCGGTTCGCGGTGTCCTGGTCCACCTGTGAACCCAGGAAGACGATGCGCTCGCGCAGGAGACGCTGATTGAGGTCGACAACGCCGAAGCCTTCGGCCATGGAGGAGATATTCATGGGTCCAATCTACCGTGCGGGACTGCAATCGCCTCGTTGCACGGCGTAGAGTGGTGACCTTGGCGGGCGTGGCGGAATTGGCAGACGCGCTGGTTTTAGGTACCAGTTCTTCGGAGTGTGGGTTCGAGTCCCTCCGCCCGCACCAAGTTTTCTCAAGCATGCGACAACATCGCTTGACGCAACTGCTAGCGTAGAAGGAAGTGTTTGCCGCATATTGCGGTGGAGACCGATTCGACTGTGACATTCGAGTTGGGCTCATCTCAACTCGTAGGAGTCATATGTCCATGTCCTTTGCCGACCTCGGCGTGCCGTCAAACCTGGTGGAACGCCTTAAAGCGCGCGGTATCACCGAGGCGTTCCCCATTCAAGAGGCCGCGCTTCCCGACGCCCTCGCCGGACGCGACGTCGTCGGCAAGGCCGCCACCGGCTCGGGCAAGACCCTCGCCTTCGGCCTTCCACTCATGGCTCGCCTGACCAAGGCCCGTCCCCGCAAGCCCGTGGCGCTCATCCTCGTGCCCACCCGCGAGCTCGCCGCACAGGTCCAAAAGGAGATCGCGCAACTGACCGACGACCGCGGTCGTCGCGTCATCTGCATCTACGGCGGCACCTCGTACAACGTCGCCCGCAAGGCCCTCAACTTCGGCGTCGACGTCGTCGTCGCCTGTCCCGGCCGCCTCGAGGACATGCTCGAGCAGGGCGCCCTCGACCTTTCGTCAATCGAGACCGTCGTCGTGGACGAAGCGGACCGCATGGCGGACATGGGCTTCCTGCCCTGCGTTCGCCGGATCGTGGGCGCTACGCCCAGGGACCGCCACGTGATGCTGTTCTCCGCGACCATGGGTCCCGATGTCAAGTCGCTCGTCAAGGAGTTCACCAACGACGCCGCCATCCACGACGTCGTGGGTGAAGAGGCTCCGAGCGACGTCGACCACTACTTCTGGCGCGTACCTCGCGACCAGCGCCCCCAGATCACGGCCGATATCGTCGAAGAGTACGAGCGCGCCATCGTCTTCACCCGCACCAAGCACGGTGCCGACCGTCTGGCCCGCCAGCTCGAGGAGCGCGGCATCACCGCGGTTCCGCTGCACGGTGACCGCACCCAGGCCCAGCGCGAGCGCGCCCTCCGCAGCGTCAAGAACGGCCAGGTCCGTGTGCTCGTCGCGACCGACGTCGCCGCGCGAGGCATCCACATCGACCTGTTGCCCGTCGTCATTCACTACGATCCGCCGGCCCAGGCCATCGACTACCTGCACCGTTCGGGTCGTACCGGTCGAGCCGGCGCCACCGGCGCAGTCATCTCGCTCGTGGGCGAGGACGTCATCGGTCAGGTCAAGCGCATGCTGAAGGCCCTCGGCCTCGCCACGTCGATTGAGCCGCGCGAGGACGCCCCCGCCATCCGCTTGGGTGCCGTCGACGATGCCGTCGCCGCCGAGCGGCTTGACGACCGTGGGGGCAAAGGGCGCGCCGAGCGTTCCACTCCTCGCGAGCACGACCGCGGCCCGCGCACCTTCGAGCGTCGTGAGCGCACCGTCTCCGAGCGCGGACCTCGACCGGAGCGCAGCTTCTCCGAGCGCGGATCCCGTACCGAGCGCCCCTTCGCCGATCGAGGCGAGCGTGGTGCCCGGCCCGAGCGCGGACCGCGCACTGAGCACGCACCGCGAACCTTTGCCGATCGTGCTCCCCGACCGGAGCGCGAGTCGCGTCCCGAGCGCACGAGCGAGCGGCGCGAACCGCGCTTCGCCGGTCGTTCGACCCCGGCGCGCGCCAACGAGGCCGTCGTGAGCTTCTTCAACGACTCCAAGGGCTTCGGCTTCGCGAGCGACGACAAGGGTGACGACCTCTTCATCCACTTCTCGAACATCGTGGGCGACGGTTTCAAGTCACTCGCCCAGGGCCAGAAGATCACCTTCGAAGAGGCCCAGGGACCCAAGGGCCGCGAAGCACGCAACGTCCGCGCCGTGGGCGGCGGGCGCGAGCGCCGCTACTAGGGTCTCGCCTCATGTCCGAGAAGCCATTCGTCGAACCACACCTCGACCCCGCCCCCGACGATCTGCTCATTGAGGAGATCGTCGTTGGCACGGGCGAGGTGGCCCGGGCCGGTCAGACCGCCGTCGTGCACTACGTGGGCGTCGGCGTGACCAGTGGTGAGCAGTTCGACGCCTCATGGGACCGCAATGAGCCGTTCGCCTTCCCCCTCGGGGCCGGCCACGTGATTCAGGGTTGGGACCGGGGCGTCGTCGGCATGAAGGTCGGCGGTCGACGCCGACTGGTCATCCCGTCACACCTGGGTTACGGCGAACGCGGCGCCGGTGGCGTGATCGCCCCGGGCGAGACGCTGATCTTCGTCGTCGACCTCTTGGAGCTTCGCTAGTCCAGCGGGCTGGGCGTCGTATCGACGGCCAGCATCCTCTCGTAGTCCCCGTAGCGCTCGCAGCAGATCTCGGCGACGAGTCGAAGACGGTCGTTGGGGTCGCTGAGACTGAGGACCTTGAACTGGTCGAGGGTCGACATCGGCGTCATCGAACAGAGCTGCCAACTGCGCACCCACGGGTCGGTGTCCATCTCGCAGTTGCTCTTCATGCACTGGTCCGCGAACAGCTCGCTCTGCAACGCGCGAAGCGCGCGCACCGCCGACTCGGTCGACTTCAACAGGATCGGATCGATCGAGACCTCGTCGCAGCAGCGCTCACGGACGATGGCGCGAGGATACGGCGCGTCCTCCAGCCACCGGCTCACTTTGAAGCACTCGAGGCCCTCGACCATCAACAGCGTCTGGCCGTTGGGAAGGGACTGGGCACCGAGTATCTGCAGAAGCGTGCCCGTCGCGGTGCGCTCATCGCGACCACCAACGTCGGACCCGCGCGCTATCAGGCAGGTGCCGAAGCGCTGCACCGATTCGATATCGCTCAGCATGTGGTGGTAGCGCGACTCGAAGACGCAAAGACCGACCACCTGATAGGGAAAGACCACCATTCCCAGGGGGAACATCGGAATCTCGGGGTCGTCCACGACTCCACCCTAAAGGTGAAATCTCCGTGAACTGCTCTATCGCTGAGCCATTTCTAAGCCAAGCGCCCGGAGCGCTCGGCCGCGGTGCGAGATCTCATTCTTCTCGTCGGGCGCCAGTTCGGCCAGGGTCCGTCCGTCGCCGTCGCTCGGGGTGAAGACGGGGTCGTAGCCGAAACCGCCGCCTCCCACAGGCGTGTCGGTGATGGTCCCCTCGAGGACACCCTCGACCCAGAAGGACTCGCCGTTGGGGTACGCGACGGCGATCACCGTGCGAAACCGTGCGGTGCGATCCTGGGGCGCGACACCGTCGAGTTCGCCGAGCAGTTTCTCGACGTTGTCGTCGTAGGTGGCCCGTTCGCCGGCGTAGCGTGCGCTGTGGACCCCTGGTCGACCGTTCAAGGCGTCGACGAACAGCCCCGTGTCGTCGGCGACGGCCGCCTTCCCCGTGGCGTCCACGAGGGCACGCGCCTTGAGCAAGGCGTTGCCTTCGAGCGAGTCCTCGGTCTCGTCGACCTCGGGCGCGTCGTCGGGACGGGCCAGCACCTCGATGTCGAGCCCACGCAGTACGGCACACATCTCCTCGGCCTTGTGCCGATTCGCCGTCGCGAGGACGAAACTCTCCATCAGGGCCGTGGCGACGGTGGCGTGGCGAGCACCGCTCGCTGCGCTGCTTGGATGCTCTCGATGCCCTTGGCGGCCAGGTCCAACAGCTGGTCGAGCTCTTCGCGCGAGAAGGCCTCCTGCTCGGCGGTGCCCTGGACCTCGACGAACCGACCCGAACCGGTCATCACGACGTTCATGTCGGTGTGGGCCCGGGAGTCCTCCTCGTAGGGAAGGTCGAGCATCGGCACGCCGTCGATGATCCCGACCGAGATCGCGGCGACGATGTCGTTGAGCGCATGCGCCTGGAGTCTCCCGGCCTGGACCAGACGGGTGATCGCGTCGTGCAGGGCCACGTAGCCACCGCATATCGACGCGGTGCGCGTGCCGCCGTCGGCCTGCAGCACGTCACAGTCGACCGTGATCTGCACGTCGGGCATCAGATCGAGACGGGTGACGGTGCGCAGCGAACGCCCGATGAGGCGCTGGATCTCCTGGGTGCGGCCCGACTGCCTGCCCTTGGCCGCTTCCCGACTGGCGCGGTCGGGGGTTGAACCGGGCAGCATGGAGTACTCGGCCGTGACCCAACCGTTGCCCGAACCGCGAAGCCAGCGCGGCACGTCCTCCTCCACCGACGCGGTGCAAAGAACGACCGTGCGACCGAAGCTCACGAGCACCGACCCGGACGCCATCTCGGTGAAGTCGCGCTGGAAGGTCAGGGGACGAGCTTCGTTCGGGGTTCGGCCGTCGGCCCGTAACTGTGACATGGGTCTCCTCTGGTTGCGAAAGCGGTGCGAGTCAACGGTACTGGAGAATCTGCGTTGCGTTCTAGAAGTAGATGATCTTCTTCGCCCGCTCGACGACGTCGTCGATGTCGTCGCTCCACGCACCAGTTGAGAGGTACTTCCAACCGTCGTCGCACACGATGGTGACGATCGTCGCCGTCTGGTCGTCGGGGATCGTCTTGGCGCACTTCACCGCGCCCGACATGATCGCTCCCGACGAGATGCCGACGAAGAGCCCGACCTCGGTCATGCGCCGGGTCCACTCGATCGACTCCTTGGGCCGGACGACGACCTTTCGGTCGAGCAGCTGGGCACCGTCGCTGTCGGTGAAGATCGGTGGGATGTAGCCGTCCTCGAGGCTGCGCAACCCGTCGACCATCTCGCCGCTCGGCGGCTCGATCGCCCAGATCTGGACGCCGGGCTTGTGCTCCTTGAGGTAGCGCCCGACGCCCATGAGCGTGCCGGACGTGCCGAGGCCCGCGACGAAGTGAGTGATCTCGGGGACGTCGGTCAGGATCTCGGGACCGGTCGTCGAGTAGTGCGCGAGGGGGTTGGCTGGATTGGCGTACTGGTAGAGGAAGGTCCAGTCTCGATTCTCAGCACTGAGCTTCTGGGCGAGGCGCACCGCGCCGTTCGAACCCTCGCTGCCCGGAGAGTCGATGATCTCGGCTCCCCACGCCAGTAGCAATTGGCGCCGTTCGGGCGAGACGTTGGACGGCAGCACGACCTTCAGGTGATAGCCGCGCAGGCGACAGATCATGGCCAGCGCGATGCCGGTATTGCCCGACGACGGCTCGATCAACACCTGGCCGGGCTTTCCGGCGACCAACGTGCCGTCGCGCTCGGCCGCCTCGATCATCGACAGGGCCACGCGGTCCTTCACCGAACCGGCCGGATTGCGCCCCTCGAGCTTGGCGAGGATCGTGACGTTGGCCTTGGGCGACAGTGCGCTGACGTCGACGATCGGCGTGTTGCCAATGAGATCGAGGACCGACGCGTAGCGGGTCACTACAGGCTGCCACCGGCGACGGCGGGAAGCAGGGTGATCTCGTCACCGTTGGCAACGGGGGCGTCCACTCCACCCAGGTAGCGGACGTCGTCGTCATTGACGTAGACGTTGAGGAATCGGTGCAAGGTGCCGTCCTCATTCAACAGCTGGCCCTTCACGGCCGGGTGGGTCGCGGTCAATCGGTTGAGCACCTCGCCGATCGTGGTGCCCTCGACCGAGATGGTCGCGTCGCCACCCATGGCGGACCGAAGGACGGTGGGGATTCGAACTTTTGCCGTCATGACTCTTCTTTCGACTAGGTCGCAACATTCCTGACCAACCCAGTCAACATTACTAGGCCAATGGTGCGCCGTGACCCTTCTACCTGCTTGGGGGCCGGTAGAACACCGCGAGTTGCAGCGCCGCTCCTCCGACGCCCACGACGATCGCAACCAGCAGACCGGTCTGGAAGGACCAGTGGTACGGGTGCCACGCGTGGTCGAGGGAGTACTTGCCCGCGCCGACCGTGGCGGGCACCAGCGCCATCACGGCGACCCCCAGGTTGTACTCGATCCCCTGGCCCTTTCGAAAGTTGAAGAAGCCGTTCTTGCGATGCACCGTGACGATGGCGACGCACATCAACGCGATCAGCCCGGCCGAGGCCAGCGGGGTGAGCAGGCCGAGGGTCATCAGGACGCCAGTCCCGATCTCGGCCGTCGCCGCGGCGACGGCGTTGAGCTTGCCCGGCTTCATGCCGATGCTCTCGAACCAGCCGGCCGTGCCCGCGATCTTGCCTCCGCGAAAGAACTTCTGATAGCCGTGAGCGAAGATCATCAGTCCGAGGAACAGCCTGGCCCCGAGCAGCGCGAGGTCAACCGCGGCGGGATACGCGGTAGTGGTCAACGAAAGTGCTGCGTTCATGGGCCCTCCACGGCTTGTATCGGCTTCCGATGATCGGTGCAACGCGCCGGAGCCTAATCGGACAGTTCTTCCTCGGTGACCGTCTCGGCGACGATGCGAAAGCTCCGCACGACCGCGGGCACATCACGAAGAGAGACGAGGACGTAGTGCCACTCGGGATCCGGCGCCTGGTGGATGTCGGTCGGACTCGGGTAGGCCTCGGAGTGAGTGTGCGAATGAAAGGCGCCGAGCACCGCGAGACCTTCGGCGTCGGCGCGACGGTACGCCTTCAACAAGACCCGACTGTCGACTTCGTAGACCCTGGCCGAGGCGGCCACGTTCTCACTCGCCACCACCTCGATGACGCGGCCGTCGGGCGTGCCGAGCAAGAGCCCGCAGCCTTCGTTGGGCAGCGCGCGGATGCAGGTGGCGATCATGGCGTCTCGATGTGCCGAAGTGAGTGAAAGCACATGCTCACCCTACCGACCGACCCGCGGGTCCGTTGACGGACTTCACTACGCTGGATGTATGGCTCGTGCGAAACAGATGCAGGAGCGGCGCGCCAAGAAGAGGGACGAAGCCGGCAACGGCGACCGGGTGGTCGCCACGAATCGCCGCGCGCGCTACGACTACGAGATCATCGAGACGACGGAGTGCGGCCTCATGCTCACGGGCTCGGAGGTGAAGTCGCTTCGCGAGGGCAAGGCGCAGATCGCTGAGAGCTACGCCCGATTCGACGACGGCGAGCTCTGGCTGTACCAGATGCACATCCCGCCCTGGACGTACGCGGTGGGCTTCGGAAGTCATGACCCCGATCGCCGGCGCAAGCTGCTCGCGCACCGGCACGAACTCGACCAGTGGCAAAGCGAGACCCGAACCCAGCCGCTCACCATGGTCCCGCTCAAGTTGTACTTCAAAGAAGGTCGGGCCAAGGTCGAACTCGCGTTGGTGAAGGGCCGCAAGCAGCAGGACCGTCGTCAGGCGCTCGCCAAGCGCGACGCCGAGCGCGAGATCGCCCGCACAGTGCGCAACGTCGAGAAATACGGCTGATCCACCGCAGAGTTCAGTCCCGCGTCACCGTGAAATCATCGTTGTTTCGACGCCGTCACGCACCGCGCCTTCAAACTTGAGTTGCACCCACGAGCGACCAACGAGGCCTGATGCGTACCTTCTCTTCCCTGCTCCACCGTCTGCAAAGTCCACACCACCCGTTTGACGTCGAGATGGCATCGCTGCACGTGCGCGGCGCGCGCCGACGCCAGTTGAACTTCGAGGTCCAGCGAGAGCCCCATTTCCTGCCCTCGGCTACTCGAAGCCGACACTCCTCGGTCGATTAGCAGCGCCTCGGACCGCAATTGCGGCATCGCCGGTGGCGACGGACCCTTCAGGCGGTAGAATTGGGAAGTAGCCAAGGTGGCTGTGCAGTGCCAGGGGGTGATTGGTTTCGACATCGGTCGTCAAGGTGAAAGAAGCGAGCCGTGGTCTCCGGAACCACGTTAAAGAGCCGGAAACAATAAATAAACGCCAAGCCTCAGCTTGCGCTTGCTGCTTAGGTAGCAACATCCGTCTAGACCCAGCCCTGCGGTTTAGAGATCGGGTGTCATAAAGTAGGGCTTACCGGCAAGGCTCGTTAGTGGCCCGGTCGGGACAACTTCGCTAACTAAGGAACGGCATCGGCGCTAGCAGCAGTGCTGTTCCCTACAATCCTCTGCCAGCTGCGCTCGGAGAATGTTCACTTAGAAGCTGATGGACCTGGGTTCGATTCCCAGCACCTCCACTAGAAAGCGGTTCGCACTCATCATGTGGGCCGCTTTCTTCACGGTGTACGCGGGTTGGAGTCCTCGCGAGACCCGATTCGATCCGATCAGTGGATGCGCACGAGCGGTCAACCTCAGCGCCTCACCTTGGCGCTCGCCATCCTTGGCTGGCTTCGATCCTCGCGACGTTCCTGCAAGGGTCGTGTGTACTGTTGCGACGTGAGCGAAGAATCCAGGGGCATCCGGATCAGCACTGCCGCGTTGGTCGGTTCACTTCTCATCGCAGTCGCGCTGGGAGCAGGACTGTTCCAGGTCGGCAGCGGGTTGGCGGCCCGAGGGAACAACTCTGGTCTCACTATCACCGGCTCCGCACACGTGAACGTCTCGGCCGATCGAGCGGTCTGGACATTGACCGTCCAAGAGATCGCCCCGACGGCGGGTGTCGCGGTGGCGAAGGTGGCTGCGGGTGTGAACGCGCTCAGTGCCTACCTCAAACGAGGCGGCATCGACACCTCAACGCTCGAACTCAGTGGTGTTTCGACCTCGTTCAATCAGGAGTACGTGAACGGGAATCCCACCGGCAGGATCCTCAACTATCAGGCGAGTCGCGACGTGACCTTGCGGTCGAATGACGTGACGCTGATTCGGAAGTTGAGCCAAGGGCTCGGAGCGGTGCTCCAGACGGGCGTGAATATCTTCTCATCGGGACCGCAGTACCTCGTGAGTACCCTCGACAAGTTGCGGCCGACACTGATCGCCGACGCCATGCGCGACGCCCGGGCCCGAGCCATCGCACTTACGTCCGCAACCGGTGGCTCGGTCGGGGCCGTCCGCAGTGCGCGAAGCGGACCCTTCCAGGTAACGGCAGCCGATTCGGTCGAGGTCTCTGGTGGCGGGGTCTACGACACGAGCACGATTCGAAAGACGGTCACGACGACGGTCACGGTCGTGTTCGCCCTCGGCT
>JADGOJ010000105.1 GCA_017883045.1 Acidimicrobiales bacterium | reverse complement strand
CGCCGCGGCCACCATCGCCGGTGCGATGTCGAGGCCCAGCACGTGGCCCGAGTCGCCCACCCGTCGAGCGATCTCGAGAGTCGTCGATCCGGCGCCACACCCGACGTCGAGCACGCGCTGTCCGGCTTGGAGGGAAAGGCGGCTCAAGGCGCCCGCTCCGAAAGGTGCGGACACGAGTTCGGTGTGCTTCAGTGACGCCAGCCAATCAGGAGCGAGCTCCTCCCAGAAGGCTGACTGTTCGTCGTTCTCGTGGGACATCGCCACACCCTACGACGATTGTCGCCGCCGCGGGCGATGGCCGAGCCCCGCCGGAGGGGGCTGGGTGCGGCGGCCAACTAGGCGTCTCGTCCCAGGCGGAGCCGTCGCCAAGCCGAGTAGGGGCCGTCGCCGTCTCGCCGGAAGACGACGATCTCGTGGGCCACGAATGGCTCGAACGGCACAAGGCCACCCACCAGGCTCTGCGCCGTTCGCAGTCGGTCCTCCTCTCCGGTGTCGAATCGCCCCAGGGTGAGGTGGGGGACGTACTCACCCCCTTCGACCGACTGGCCGGTCTCGCTCGAGAGCAGCGCAACCCTGCGCTCCAGTTGATCGTGGAGGTGGTGGATCTCCCTCGAGCGGACCGCGAGGTACAGGACGTGGACGCCGAAGGTGCCCGGCTGGCCCAGTGCGACCTTGAAGACCGGACAGCGTCGCGCTACGTCCTGCACTTCCGGCAGCCAGGCGAGGTCCGGCGCCAAGCCACCGGGCGCCTTGACGGTGATGTGAGGGACCGGAGCCGCGTCACCCAACTGCACCATGATGTTGGCCACCAGGCTCCGCGTCGGCTCAGGGGGCTCGATCGCCACGAAGTACTTGTACACAACAACGCAACCTAGTGGTCGGATGTTACGGGGTTTTCTCAGCGGGTGACTGCAGGGCCTGGCCGATGCGTTGCTCGACGAGATGCGTCCACGCGGGACGGGCCTCGCGCAGCGAAGGACATCCGGTGGGGACCCGCACGGGTTCGACCACCGAATCGACCGGGGACCGGGCCACCTCATCGAAGTCGTGGGCAGTCGAGCGGGCCTAGGCGCGCAGTGCCTTCATCATCTCGAAGTTGAAGGCCGGCAGGTCGGGCGGCCACCGCGAACTGATGAGGTTCCCGTCGACGACGACGGCGCGGTCTTCCCAGAGACCGCCCGCGGCCGCGACATCCTGGGGAACGCCGTCGTGCCAATAGGAGGTGAGGTGACGCCCCTTCACCAGGTTCGAGGAGGCGAGCAGCCATGGACCGTGACAGATCGTGGCGACTGGCTTGTCCTTCTCGATGAACGACCTCGCTATCGACTGCGCGACCCTATTCTCGCGCACGGTGGCGGGCGCGCCGTCGGGCGAGCCACCGGGGATGATCAGGAGGTCGTAGTCATCGGCGCGAACCTGGTCGATGGTCAGATCAGGAACCAAGCGGTAACCGTGCTCGCCCTGGATCTCGTCGAGCGTCGGAGCGGCAATGTCGACCGACGCGCCCTCCTCCAGCAGTCGAAAGTACGGCACGAGGACTTCGAGGTCCTCGAACTGGTCCGCAGTCAGAACGACCGCCCGCTTGCCAAGGTTGCCCCCGCCACGCTGCACGTCCGTGATTCTCATTTGATGGCTCCGATCTCTTGAAGTGGTCTCAGTGAGAGGATTCTTCTACCAAATCCGAACACGTGCACGGGGAGGGCGCGGTCGCCGGACATTCCTGATCTTGTCGCGATCCTCGGCAACCAGGCGAGCCTCCGAAGGGCGCTGCGCTCGGTCGAAACCGACGCTGGCGGCGGGGACCCTCGAGGGATCGCCGGTTCGGACCCGGGGCTCGAGGACGGTGCGGTCGGCCCAGCCGATTGGCACGGGGTGACCGAACTCCACCGCGATCGCCGCCGCGATGGTGAGACGAAGCCGGGTGTTATGTTCTGCAAAGGCTCGCAGCACCCAACCAGGAAGAAGGTGTCAGCATGGACTCCGATCAGACCGCACTAGTGCTCATCGAATTCCAGAACGACTTCACCAGCGAGGGCGGAACACTCCACGGAGCGGTCAAGGAATCCATGGATTCGACGGGGATGCTCGCCAATGCTCGGGTGGCACTCGACGCAGCCCGTAAAGCGGGCGCGACCGTCATCCACGCGCCGATTCAGTTCGCCGAGGGCTACAACGAGATCACCGCCCACCCGTACGGGATTCTCAAAGGGGTCGTGGACAGCAACTCGTTCATCAAGGGCTCGTGGGGCGCCGCGATCATCGACGAGTTGGCTCCCGCCGAGGGCGACATCGTCCTCGAGGGCAAGCGCGGACTCGATGCCTTTGCCAGCACCAACCTGGACTTCATCCTTCGCAGCAAGGGGATCAAGACCGTGGCCCTCTGCGGGTTCCTGACGAACTGCTGTGTCGAGTCGACCATGCGTTCGGCGTACGAGAAGGGATTCGAGGTGCTGACCCTCACCGACTGTGTAGGGGCGACGAGCGGCGCCGAACATGAGAACGCCATCACCTTCGACTACCCGATGTTCTCGAAGCCAACGACTGCCGCTGAATTCGCCCAGGTGATCACTGGTCAAGTATCGGCTGGGGACGCATCGCGGGGTTACTGACCGGCGCAACTGGACTCCTCGATGCCGCCAGGGCGCCCGCCGCATCTCTTGGATGGCGCACCATCGGACCCTCTTCGGCGAATCGGCGCGGTCGTCTCGCGACGTTGGTGGGCGCTCGCCAAGAGGTCGTGCCACTCTCCCGATCGACGGGTCGCGTCCACGGGTGTCAACACTCCATCAACACGGCCACAATCGCGCCTTCATCTCGATGCGTTGAGGTACCCTCGCGGCAAGGGGAGTAGAGCCGGACCATGGTGATACTGGATGCGAAGTCAAGACGAACCACCCTCGCGGTCGCCGGCCTTGCGGCCATTGGATCGATGGCGCTGGGCGGTTGCGCATTGGGGAGTCTGCACAGCAACACGATCTCGAACGCTCCAGTTGGCGCACGATGCGACTTCCTGAGCGGATCGGCCTCGACCAATTACCAGCGGTGCAGCTACGCCGAAAGGAACTACGACAACGGCGTTGCGCCTGACCTGAACTTCAGCTACTCCGATTGGGCCTTCGCACAACTCAATAGCGTGAGGATGCAGGCGAGCACCTTCGTCACGGCCAACTTCTCACACGCGGCGATGACCTCGTCCGACTTCGAGGGCGCCGTGTTCCGGGGCGCCAACCTCACCGCGGCACGACTGATGGGTTCGGATCTCGCCAATGCGGATCTGAGAGGCGCGAATCTCACCGACGCCAATCTGAGGGGCGTCACGGGGCTGGCGGTGGGTCTCCTGGCGCGCGTGGTGTGGCACAGCACGATCTGCCCGGATGGAACCAACAGCGATGGGGACGGCGGCACCTGTCTGAGGAACCTGGTTGGCTGAGCCTCTCAGGTTCTCGGCCCGCGAGCCTTCCTCGGATCTTCATAGCGACCGGCGAGGTCTGGCTCGTGCTTCCGCGGTGTTGCCCGGTTCCTCGAGGTCCTGCGCACGATCATGAGCCCAAGGCAGACCGCTACCAGACCGAGGAGCAGCAGGGTGAAGCCGCCAAAGTAGGACGCCGCAATGTCCATGCATCTGGCTCGCACCCCCGTGGACGTGGCCATGTTCCCATAGGCGTTGCAGGACGAGTTCTGCGAGTAGTCGATGATGATGAGCCGCAGGCCGAGCCCTATCGAGACCAGGCCAACCAAAAGGGCGAGTCTCTTCAACATGGGCCAACCATACCGTCGGTTCGATCGGCGGCCAAGGTCGGCGCCAAGCGATGGCCGACGAGCCGTGTCCGTCACTCGAGTCAGGGAGCCGAGGGAGCGTGTTTCGAATCTCGCCTTGACGGCCTGATTGGACGGCGACGTCTTGCGCCATCGTTCGGGGAACGGGCCATGTCCGACAGCGTGGTGGTCAACAACCACCGTCCGGGTTGGGAGGGCGGCCGGGTGGCGAGGCGCGGTCCTGCGCCATGGCGGACACGTCACGCCGGGCCCACGGGCCAGACGCAAGCGGCCTGCGTTCAACTGCCAGTTGCGCGACTCGACGTCATCACCTCCCAGATCCAGGGCCCTCATCGGTTGTCGAGGGGTTGTGACGACGTTGTGAAGGAGTTGCCATCCTCACCGTACAGTTCGTATGGAAACGTCACGGCGGTGGTCGGGTGGCCCCCAACCACCTGTCGTGGCTCTGGATGTCGGCCCGTCGTCGACTCCATCGGCCCCATACAGGCCGGCAACGTGGGTCGTGGTCGGAGTTCGAGATGGGAGCGGTTGGATCATGCTGAGGAAGTCCGTGGTTGGCATTGGCCTGGCGACGATGGTGTTCGGCGTGTGGCTGCTCGGACGAGTCCACTCCGTCGTGGGCGTGTGCAACGTGATCGCCGGCTCGAGCGAGCGGTCAGCTGGGGGAGCGCGATCGGGATGTGTGGGCGTTCTCATGTCCTACACCGAGGGGTTCGTCTTCCTGGTCGCCGGCCTGCTCCTTGTCGTCATCGCGTTCACCATGATCTCGAGACGAGAGCGGCTGGATCTTCGCAGTGAGCTGCGAGCGGTGCCAAGGACCTGGAAGAAGCCTGACTACACCATCAACAGCGAGCCGGCGCCGGTCGAGCAGATTGCGAAGGTGGCGCGAAGGCGCCACGCACTGACCGGCAGCGGCTGAGACTCGCCAGTGTTCAACGCTCCACTCGGGATCCACCAGCCATCCTCGGCTCGTCGCACGAGGTCCACACCGCCGCTGCCCACGGGTTCTCGGAGTCGTGGGAGTCGAGACCTGTCATCCTGGGGCGGGACGCGATGAATCGGATGCGCCGAAGTCGACGTCGCTCTCGTGATTCGATGGACAGGCTCGAGTCGAAGGTGTCTGAGCCCTCCCAAGCAGATCCTCCGGCCGCCGCCACGACGAACCCGTGCCCCCAACCCCTCAACCTCTGCGCATCGACCGGCTCTGTGAGCGGATCATGCACAGCTGTACGTACCGAGCGATGTCGCTTGGCGAGACGATACCCACCAGCCGGCCGGCATCGTCCGTCACGAGCGCCCTTCCGTCCGGCGACGATTGCATGCGCTGAAGGAGTTCGGGGATCGCCTCGTTGGGCGAGGTCGTCGGGACCTCGGTGAGCGGGCAGGCGACGTCGATGAGTCGAGTGCTGGGTCGCTCGCTCGCCCTCACTTCGCGAATCCGGCCCATCGTGGTGAGACCGAGCAACTGGCCGTCAGCGCCGACGAGCGGGAACGACCCGAATCGGTAGAGATGAAGTTGGTGGTCGACGAAATCGGCCACCGAGGTGGATGAATCGAAGGTCATCGGGCCAGCGGTCATGATGTCACGAACCTGAACGCCGGCGAGCGAGGTTCGCAGCACGACTGAACTCTCCTCCGCGTGCGCCGCGCTGAGGAGGAACCAGCCCAGGAACACGAACCAGAGGCCGGCGATTCCTACCGCCAGGAACTCGATCGTCCCCAGCGTGACCAGAACGTAGGCGACGACCCGGCCGGCGTGCGTCGCCGAGATCGCGGCGCGGGTGCGATCGCCGCTTCGCCGCCACAGGGCGGCGCGCAGCACCCGCCCGCCATCCAGAGGAGCACCCGGGATCAGATTGAAGCCGCCAAGGAGCAGGTTCATCCACGCCAGCCAACCCAGGGCCGAGACCATCACGTCGCTGCCACTGGACAGACGGTGGAGTATGAACCCCGCGCCGCCGTAGAAACCGGCGAGCAGGAAGCTGGTGATCGGCCCGACGATGGCGATGCGGAAGTCGGCCTGGGGCGTGAGGGCTTCGCTTTCGAGTTCCGAGACACCGCCGAACAACCAGAACGTGATGCGGCGGACCCCAATTCCGTTTCTCTCGGCGACCAGTGCGTGCGATACCTCGTGGGCGAACAGGGAGGTGAAGAACAAGGCGGCCGTGGCCACTGCGATGATCCAGTACGTCGCCGAAGCCTCATGAGGGTGATCGGCCGGCAGGATCAGGACGGCCAGTTCCCACGTGACGAGATAGAAGATGATGATCATGCTCCAATTGGCACCGACCGGAATACCGGCGACCTTGCCAAGCCGGATGTTCTGGTTCATCGTCGTTCCGCTTCCTCACCCGGCGCTCGCCTCGACACCACGCCGAGTCGTCACGCACTGCCAGTCTTGACCGTTGTCGCCCACCGTAGTAGGGCCGAAATGCTCAATATCGGTCGACCCGGAAGCCGGTCCGTCCCGAGATCTCGGAAGCGGCATGGCTGCGTGACCGCTTCCAGCGTGCGCCTGATGACCGCCAAGGTCAGTCGCGCAGCTTGCGCACCGAGGTGGGCGAGACCCTCCACAGGAACGCCGACGATCTGGCCCGTTCTCTGCCCCACTGCACCACCTGGTGGCGGGGGGCACCCTGGCCAACGGGCCTGTACCTTGGGCTGGTGGCCTACGAGTACACCATCAGATTCATCCCCGCGAAGAAGAAGGGCTGGCACGAGCTCGGCGCAGACGTGGCCGACCTGTCGGCGGAGGGCTGGGAGCTCTTCATGGCGGTGCCGATCACCCAGCCGAGCTTCTTCTGGTTCGGCTGGTCGGGCGGCAGGACGTCGGCCATCGTCCACTATTTCAGAAG
>JADGOJ010000028.1 GCA_017883045.1 Acidimicrobiales bacterium | reverse complement strand
GCTCAGCACGATGAGACGCTCGGCGTGCAGTACGAGCCGTCGTGGAGTGGAGCACTCGCAGATGCGCTGCGAAACGTCTTCGCCGACGACCTCTATCGAGGACACACCACCGTTGGCCCACAACGCGACGACGTCGCACTCTCACTCGGTGGACGTGACACGCGACGCCAGGCGTCGCAGGGAGAGCAGCGAACTCTCGCGTTGGCACTACGCCTCGCGGGGCACCAACTTGTCCAGCGACTTCGCGGAGTCGATCCGCTGCTACTGCTCGACGATGTCTTCAGTGAACTCGACCCCCAGCGCGGCGACCGCCTCTTGCACCTGCTTCCATCAGGACAAACACTGGTCACGACGGCCTCGCCGCTGCCGTCGGGGATGAGCCCGGCCGCAGTGATCGATCTCACCAGGGTGAGCTCGTGAGATGGCGCGACGAACAGCCGGCCAACCTTGGTGATCTGCTCGACACGTTGGCCGGCCGACTTCGCAAGGTCGACCTTCGGCTGATCGACGAGATACGGACCCTATGGCCAACCATCGTCGAACCGGTGATTGCAGAGCACTGTCGACCGGAATTCGTGAAGAACGGGGTGCTGCTCGTGAGCGTTCCTTCGGGGGCGTTCGCACAGCGGGTCATGACCGACAGTGCGTCGATTCTGGAGGGTTTCTCCCCGCTCGGCGAACGTGCTCCGTCATCTCTTCGGACAGTGCTCGAGAAGGCCTAAAACGCAGGCAAAGAACTGCTCGAATGGGACCTTTGGGCGTCAGATTGTCACATCGCGTCGGGTAGGATGGAACAGTCGAAAAATTGTGTTCGACCGCGCGAAAGCGCCGAATTTCATTACCGAAAGGAATCCTTCGTGGCCGAGAAGAAAAAGGGATCCGCTAGCTACGGAGCTAGCGACATCACCGTTCTTGAAGGTCTTGAGCCAGTTCGGGTTCGACCAGGGATGTACATCGGCTCCACCGGCCCTTCGGGGCTCCACCACCTGGTCTGGGAGGTGGTCGACAACGCCGTCGACGAGGCGATGGCCGGCTACTGCACCCGCATCGACGTCACGATCCTGCCTGACGGCAGGTGTCGAGTGGTTGACGACGGGCGTGGGATCCCGGTCGAGGAACACCCCCAGTATCCGGGGAAGTCGGCGGCGGAGATCGTCCTGACGGTCCTGCACGCTGGCGGCAAGTTCGGCGGCGAGGGCTACAAGGTGTCGGGCGGACTCCACGGGGTGGGCGTCTCGGTCGTCAACGCACTCTCGAAGGAACTGGTCCTCGAAGTCGATCGCAACGGCGATCACCACCAACTGGTCTTCAAAGACGGCGGCAAGCCACAGGGCAAGTTGAAGGTCACTGGTCCGGCGCCTCGGGGCCGCACCGGCACGACTGTCACCTTCGTGCCCGACCCGAGCATCTTCGAGGACGTCGACTTTCGCGCGCAAACCGTGCTCGAGCGCCTGCAGATCATGGCGTTCTTGAACCGTGGTCTCGAGATCCGCTTCAGCGATGAGCGTGCGGGCCGAGAGATGAAAGAGACGTTCAAGTACAGCGGCGGCATCGTCGACTACGTTCGCCACCTCAACAACGCCAAGGAGTCACTCTTTCGCAAGGTCGGTTCGTACGAGCAGTCCGAGGAGGGCCAGGAGGTCGAGGTGGCCTTCCAGTGGAACACTGGTTACTACGAGAGCATCCACTCGTTCGCGAACGGCATCTCGACAATCGAGGGAGGGATGCACGAAGAGGGATTCCGCAAGGCCATCACCAACGTCGTCAATCGCTACGCGCGAAAGCGCAACCTCCTGAAGGAGAAGGACGAGAACCTCCAGGGTGATGACGTCCGCGAGGGCCTCACCGCGATCATCGCGGTGCGCCTCGCCGAACCCCAGTTCGAGGGCCAGACCAAGGGGAAGCTCGGCAACGTCTCGATCCGATCACTGGTCGAACGCGCGACCAACGAGAAGCTCGCCGACTGGCTCGAGGAGAACCCCAAAGAGGGTGGCCAGATCGTCGCCAAGGCGGTGCAGGCGTCGCGCGCGCGCATGGCTGCGCAGCAGGCGCGCGCCCTCACGAGGCGCAAGAGCGCCCTCGACGGCGCTGGCCTGCCGGGCAAGCTCGTGGACTGCTCCTCGAGCGAACCGCGTGAGTGCGAACTGTTCATCGTCGAGGGCAACTCCGCTGGAGGGTCCGCCAAGGACGCACGCAATCCCCGCAATCAGGCGATCCTGCCGATTCGCGGCAAGATCTTGAACGTCGAGAAGGCGCGCTCGGACAAGATCCTGCGCAACACCGAGATCCAGGCGCTCATCTCGGCGATCGGCGCCGGAGTCGAGGCTGACTTCGACGTCACCAAGATCCGCTACGACAAGATCATCCTGCTCGCCGACGCCGACGTGGACGGCAGCCACATCCGGACGCTGTTGCTGACGTTCTTCTTCCGCCAGATGACCGAGATGGTCAACAACGGGCACGTCTACGTGGCTCAGCCGCCGCTGTTCTCGACCCTCGTGGGCAAGGAGAAGGTCTATCTTCGCGACGACCTCGCCAAGGCCGCCTTCCTCGCCGAGCACCCGGACCACAAGAATGACTTCCAGCGCCTGAAGGGACTGGGCGAGATGGACTTCGACGAGTTGCGTGACACCACGATGGACCCGACCAAGCGGGCGCTGCTGCAGATCACGGTCGAACAGGCGGCCCTCGCCGACGAGGTCTGCTCCATTCTCATGGGTGACGACGTTCCGCAGCGTCGCCACTTCATCCAAACCAATGCGAAAGACGTTCGCTTCCTAGACATCTAGGGACGGAGGACCATGGCACGCAAGACCAACAACCCAGGCGGGGACACCCCGCCGGCCGACGACGTAGTCCTCGGGTACATCGAGCCCATCGAGATCAATCTCGAGATGGAGCGCTCGTTCCTCGAGTACTCCATGTCGGTGATCGTCTCGCGAGCGCTGCCCGACGTCCGCGACGGGCTGAAGCCCGTCCATCGACGCATCCTGTACTCGATGTTCGACCAGGGCCTGCGCCCCGACCGCCCGCACACCAAGTGCGCCAAGGTCGTCGGCGAGGTCATGGGCACGTACCATCCCCACGGCGACAGCGCCATCTACGACGCGCTCGTTCGAATGGTGCAGGACTTCGCGATGCGCCACCCGCTCATCAGCGGCCACGGCAACTTCGGCGGCACCGGACCGGACGAAGGCGCCGCCGCGATGCGCTACACCGAGTGCCGACTCGCGCCCCTCGCCCTCGAACTGCTCGACTCGATCGACGAGGAGACGGTCGACTTCGAGCCGAACTACGACAACTCGACCCAGCAGCCGACGGTCCTGCCCTCGAGGTTCCCGAACCTGCTCGTGAACGGCTCCCAGGGGATCGCCGTCGGCATGGCGACCAAGATCCCGCCGCACAACCTCGGCGAGGTCATCGACGCGACGCTGCACCTGCTCGCGAACCCCGAGGCGACCTCGGACGACCTGATGGCCTTCGTGAAGGGTCCCGACTTCCCCACGGGCGCCCAGATCCTCGGGCGCCAGGGGATCCTCGACGCCTACCGCACCGGACGCGGCTCGGTGAAGATGCGCGCCGTGGCGGAGATCGAAGAGACCGCCAAGGACGTACGCATCGTCATCACGGAGTTCCCCTACGAGGTCTCGGTCGAGTCGATCGAAGAGAAGATCTACGACCTGGTGAAGAACGGCGACCTCGACGGCATCTCGGCGGTGCAGAACGACTCCGCGGGTCGCAAGGCTCGCCTCGTCGTCAAGCTGAAGCGCGACGCGAACGCCAACGTCGTGCTGAACAAGCTCTACAAGAACACGACGCTGCAGACATCGTTCCCGGTGAACATGCTGGCGCTGGTCGACGGCGTTCCGCGCACGCTCACGCTGGCCAAGGCGCTGACGCACTACATCGCCCACCAGGTCGAGGTCGTCACTCGACGCACGCAGTTCCGTCTGCGCAAGGCCGAGGCGCGCGCCCACATTGTCGAGGGGCTGCTCAAAGCCATCGACATGCTCGACCAGGTGATCGCGGCGATCCGCGGTTCCGACGATCGGGGGGCCGCGCGCATCGCCCTGATGGCCCCGCCCTTCGACTTCTCCGAGGAGCAGGCCAACCACATCCTCGACATGACGCTGGGTCGCCTGACCCGACTCGGGCGCAGTGAGCTCGAGGAGGAGATGAAGAAGCTGCGCGACACGATCGCCGAGCTGCAGTCGATCCTCGCGAGCGACGTGAAGCTGCGCGGCGTGATCGCCGACGAGATCACCGTCATCCGCAACAAGTACGCCAACGACCGCGTGACCCAGATCGTGAACGACCCGGGCGAACTCGGCATGGAGGACCTGATCACCGACGAGGACATCGTCATCACCATGACCCAGGCCGGGTACGTGAAGTCGGTGGCCGCCGACGCCTTCCGCGTCCAGGGCCGCGGCGGGCGCGGGGTGCAGGGGGCCAAGCTGCGCGACGAGGACTTCGTCTCCCAGATCGTCCACACGACCACGCACGCCTACTTGCTGCTGTTCTCGAACCGCGGGCGGGTGTTCCGCCTGCGGGGCCACGAGATACCGATGAAGGAGCGCACCGCCAAGGGCACGGCCATCGTGAACCTGCTGAACCTGCTGCCCAACGAGTCGATCCAGGCCATCGTGACGACCAACGACTTCCCCAAGGACAAGTTCCTCGTCTTCGCGACCGCCAACGGCACCGTGAAGAAGACGGCCTTCAGCGAGTACGACAAGTCGCGGCGCGAGGGTTGGATCGCGATCAACCTGCGCGGGGGCGACGAGGTCGTCCGGGTGGTCGCCACCGGTGGCGACGACGACCTGATGGTCGTGACGTACCGGGGCGTGGCGATCCGTTTCAACGAGTCCGAGGTCCGCGAGGTCGGCCGCGACTCAATGGGGGTGCGCGGCATCAAGTTGAAGGGCGACGACAAGGCGATCGCCCTGGACGTCGTTCGCGACGACGCCGACCTGTTCGTCGTGACCGACACCGGCTTCGGCAAGCGGGTGAAGACCGAGCGGTTCAACCGCCAGGGCCGTGGGGGACAGGGCGTGCGCGCCATCAAGCTGAGCGCCGCACGCGGCTTCCTGGTCGCGGCGTTCATGGTCCGACTCGACGACGAAGTGCTGCTCGCCTCGAGCGGCGGCGTCTTGATCCGCACCCCGGTGCGCGAGGTCTCCTCACAGGGACGTGACGCGACGGGCGTGCGGGTGATGAATCTGGACGAGGGTCACTCGGTCGCGACCGCCGCGGTCGTGCCCGCAGAGGACGAGGCCTAGGCCGCCCGACGAGCCCAGGCACGCTCGAGCACGCTCAGGATCTGCTCGGCGCCCCGCGCCCCGACCACCATGAACTTGCCGTCGACCAGCAGCGTGGGGACCCCCGAGATGCCGAGGTCCTGGGCGGCCCGCTCGTCGAGTCGCACCCGGTCGGCGTAGGCGTCGCTGCGCCAGAGCTCGTCGACCGCGCTCACCCCGACCTCGCCAGCGAGTCGTTCGAGCGTCTCGTGGTCGCTCACCAGCTCGCCTTCGCAGAAGTAGGCGCGAAAGAGCCGCTCGACGGTCTCGTCGCCGAGCCCCTGGCTCGAGCCCAGGGCGATCACGCGGTGCGCGTCCATGGTGTTGGTGGGTCGCGCGGTGGCGAGGGACCACGTCATGCCCAGGGCGAGAGCCTGGTCCTCCATGCGCTGGTGCAGCGCGTGGGCTCGCTCGACGGGCATCGAGTACTTCCTCGCGACGAGCTCGTCGAGTGAGAGGTCGAAGGTCGTCGAGGACCGCGGGTCGAGTTCGAAGGCCCGATGGCGAACGACGACCTCGTCGCGGTGAGCGAACTCCCCGAGGGCGGCGTGCAGCTGGCGTGACCCCAGGTAGCAGAAGGGGCAGATGACGTCGCTCCAGACGTCGAGGGAGAAGGCTTCGCTCATTCCTGCATCGTTGCACACGTCCTCGACGGCGCCGAAACCGGCCGGCCGGTCCACGCCGAACCGAAGGGCCGTATCATTGAAGCCATGACCTTGCACCCCGCCGTCACCTCACCACGCCAGCCGGCGGGTGTCGTCGTGGCCAGGGGAGCCTGGACCGACGGGCGGGGACTGACGGCCGAAGACTCCACCGCCGCCCCCTTCGCGGCTCCCCGCCCGCAGTTTCTCGACGAACTTGCCGCCGCCGCTGAGTTGTCAGGGCGCTAAATGCTCATAGTTCGTGATTTGGGAATCGAGATCGGCGCGCGACGTATCCTCAACCCCGTGTCTTTCACCGTGGGCAACGGTGAGAAGGTCGGCCTGGTCGGACGCAACGGCGCGGGCAAGTCGACGTTGCTGTCGGTGCTGCTCGGCTACCACCCCGAGCACCTGCGCATCACCGGCACGGTGCAGCACCAGGGCACCCTCAGCCACCTGCCCCAAGAGCCGGTGCCGGGCGGTCTCGGCGTCGAGCCGATCGGCCTCTCTCACGTGCTGTCGGCGCGCGGCCTCGACCAACTCGACGCCGACATGCAGCACGCGCGCCACGAGCTCGCGGCCGATCCGACCGAGGAGACCATCGAGCGCTTCACCGCGCTCGAGGAGCAATTCCGCGAGCGCGGTGGCTACGAGGCCGAGTCCGAGGTCTCACGCCTGGCCGCGGGACTCGGGCTCGAGGAGGACCTCCTGCTCGAGGACCTGAACTCGCTCTCGGGGGGACAGCGCCGACGCGTCGACCTGATGCGCGTGCTCTACGAGCAGCCTGAGACGATGGTGCTCGACGAACCGACGAACCACCTCGACAAGGCCGCCAAGCGCTGGCTCTTCGACGAGCTCGAGCGGTTCCGCGGTACCGTGCTCGTCATCAGCCACGACCTGCCGCTGCTCGACAAGTCGATCGACCGGGTCCTCGCACTGCGCGAGGGCCAGCTTCGCGAGTACAAGGGCAATTACTCGAAGTTCCTCCAACTCGAAGAGGAGCGTCGTCTGAGTGAGGAGAAGCTCGCGTCGCACCAGGACCAGCAGATCGACCGGTTGTCGAAACTGGCCGACTCGATGCGCGGCCAGACCGAGAAGCGCGCGCGCCTCGCCAAGGTGCTCGACCGCAAGGTCGTGAAGCTCCAGGACAACCGGGTCGAGGTGACCAAGAAGGAGAAGAAGGTCACCTTCAAGCTGCCCGTGCCACCACGCAGCGGCGACGTCCCGATGACCGTCGAGCACGTCGGGGTTCGCTACGGGTCGCTCGTGGTGCTGAAGGACGTGAACTTCATCACTCGGCGCGGCGACCGGATCGTGATCGTGGGCAAGAACGGCGCCGGCAAGTCGTCGATGCTGCGCTGCCTTGCGGGCACCCAGAAGGCCCAGACCGGTGTCGTGAAGTTCGGCGCCAACGTGAAGGTCGGCTACTTCGCCCAGGAGAACGAGCAGCTCGACTTCAACAAGACCGTCCTCGGCAACCTCGACAACGCCACCGTCGTGACCGAGGTGCAGCGGCGCTCGCTGCTCGGCGCGTTCGGGTTGAAGGGATCCGCCGCTCACCAGATGCCCGGCACGTTGTCGGGTGGTGAGCGGGCCAAGCTGGCCCTGGCGATCCTCGCCTCGTCCGACGCGAACCTGCTGTTGCTCGACGAACCGACCAACAACCTCGACCCGGCCAGTGTCGAGGCCCTGGGCGAGATGATGCGCCAGTGGAAGGGCACGATCGTGGCGGTGAGCCACGAGCGCGGGTTCGTCGAGACCCTCGAGCCGACGCACGCCGTCTTGTTGCCCGAAGAGCACTTCGACCTCTGGGACGATGGTTACATGGACCTCATCGAACAGCGGTAGTCGTTGGGTTGGCTACCCGGCTCGCTTGACCGGCCTGGTCCGCCTCGCCGCCGGCGCCGGGCGATGGATGAAGTTCGACGAACGTCGAAGGATGCGCCGCTCGAGGCGCTCACCGTGGGTCGTCACCGTCTCGAGTCGTGTGATCCGCGCCGACCGGTAGAAGAGGGTCTTGGCGAGCTCGACGAGGGCCAGGTAGAACACGACCATGGCGAAGAGGATCAGGAAGAAGTCCCACGGTAGCGGCTTGAATCCGAGCAGGTGGGCGAGGCCCGTGTAGGGCAGGATGGCGCCGACGAGCGCGGCCACGACGGGCACCAGCAGCATCGCGCGGCTGGGACGGCTCTTGTAGAAGGGCACCCGACGGGTGCGGATCACGTAGATGACGAGCGTCTGGGTGGCGAGCGACTCGATGAACCACCCGGTTCGGAACCCCGTATGACCGGCGTGGATGACCCAGAGCATCACGCCGAAGGTCATGAAGTCGAAGATCGAGCTGATCGGCCCGAAGACCGACATGAAGCGCCGGATGAACGCCATGTCCCACGCTGCCGGGCGCGCGAGCGCTTCGGGGTCCACGAGGTCGGTGGGGATCACCAGCTGTCCAGCGTTGTAGAGCAGGTTGTTCAGCAGGATCTGACTCGGCAGCATGGGCAGGAAGGTCAGGAAGGCTGAGGCCCCCGCGGCGCTGAACATATTGCCGAAGTTCGACGACGTCGCCATCAGCACGTACTTCATCGTGTTGGAGAAGATCCTCCGACCCTCCATCACGCCGTCGGCGAGCACCCCGAGGTCCTTGTCGAGCAGGACGACGTCGGCGGCGTCCTTCGCGACGTCGGTGCCGGAGTCGACCGAGATCCCCACGTCGGCGTGGTGCAGTGCCACGGCGTCGTTCACCCCGTCGCCCAGGAAGCCCACGACGCGGCCCGAGCGGCGCGTGACCTTGATGATCCGCGACTTCTGCTCGGGGCCAATACGAGCGAACACGGTGGTGAGTGCGATGGCCGTGGTCAGTTGATCGTCGCTGAGCGCCTCGACCTCGGCGCCCGTGAGCACCCCTTTGCACTCGAGTCCGATGTCCGCGCACACCTTCTTGGCGACGAGCCCGTTGTCGCCAGTGATGATCTTCACCTCCACGCCCAGCCGTTCGAGCTTCTCGATCGAGGCACCGGCGTCGCGCTTCGGTCGGTCGGCGAAGGTGAGGAACCCCTCGAGGGTCAAGGACTGCTCACTCGACGCGTCGAGGTGCACGAGGTCCGCGCCGGGCCGCGTCGCGACGGCGACCACTCGGGCCCCCTCTGAGAAGAGTCGCTCGAGCACCGCGTGGGTCTCGTCGGCGATCCCCCCGCACCGCTTGAGGACCTCCTCGGGGGCGCCCTTGGTGACCATGAGCCGCTGCTGGGAGGGATCGGTCACGAGCACCGACGCCATTTGGCGCTCGTGGTCGAACGGGAAGGTGTCGAGCCGCTGGTAGGTGGCGACCTCGGCGGCGACGTCGTGCGCGACGCCGGTCTGCGCGCTCGGCGTGATCCCCAGCCACAGGGCCTGGTCGAGGGCGTTGCCACTGACGGGCCGGCCGTCGGCGAGGGTCGCCTCGTTGCAGACCAGCCCCAGCGTCAGCGTCCGTTCGACGGGTTTGCCGAACGCGTCCAGTGACTGCTCGAAGGCGATGATCCCGTCGGTGAGGGTGCCGGTCTTGTCGGTGAAGAGGATCTCGATGTTGCCGAGGTCTTCAATCGCGACGAGCCTCTTCACGAGGACCTTCTTGGCGACGAGGGCCTTGGAGCCGGCCGACAGACTCACCGTCACGATGGCGGGCATCATCTCGGGGGCGATGCCAACGGCGATCGCCAACGAGAACAAGAGTGCGTCGATGACCGGTCGCGCGAGGATCAGGTTGATCGCGAAGATGAAGACCGTGAGCAGCGCGGCGACGGAGAATAGCAGCCGCGAGAACTTCGAGAGCCCGACCTCGAAGGAGGTCTGACCCTGCTTCTCGGCGAGCCCTGCGGCGATCGCTCCGAAGGCCGTGTGGGCGCCGGTGCCGACCACGACGCCCGTGGCGGACCCTTCGTGGACGACGGTGCCCATGAACGCACAACCCGGTTGGTCGAGCGGTTCGCGGCCCGTGGTCGCCCCGGCGGACTTCGCGACCGGCATGGACTCGCCAGTGAGGACGGCCTCGTCGCACTCGAGCTCGTCGACGTCGAGCAGTCGGATGTCCGCGGGCACCAGCGCCCCGACGCGAAGCGCGACGATGTCACCGGGCACGAGTTCGATCACCGGCACCTGGCCCGTCGTGCCGTCGCGGCGGACCTCGGCGTCCAGGTGGATCTTCGAACGAAGCGCCGACATGGCGACCTCGGCCCGGAACTCGTTGAAGAAGCTGAGCCCCACGCTGAGTGCGACGATCGCCCCGATGATCGCTGCGTTGGTCCCGCCACCGGTCAGACCAGAGACGAGCGCCGCGAGCAGCAGCAGAATCAGTATCGGGTTGCGCAATTGGCGAAAGAGCACCGAGGCCGCCCGAACACGATGCGTTCCCAACGCGTTGGGGCCGTAGCGACGCTGGCGCGCGGCGACCTCTTCAAGGGACAGCCCGCCTTGGGAACTGCCGAGTCGCGCGAGCGTCTCGTCGGGGGAGAGGGCCGCCGCATCAACGAGGGTGAACTGGCCCGAGTCGACGGGCTTGCGATCTGTCACGCCCCGAGTCTTGCCGTTGGGCGACGACGGTGAGTCCATCCGCCGCACCCCTCGCAGGGGCGGCGACGCGGTTAGGGTGCCTCATGAGTCACTTCGGCAGGCTTCCGGGGTTGCGCGCGCCGACGACATCGCCACTCGAGGGTTGCCGTGTGCTTCTCGCCTGAGGGAGACCTGATCGGCGGCCTCGTCGTCACCGCGATCGGCATCGACGCCTGCCTGCACCTGCGCGGCCGCACGGAATACCGATTGGTGGCGGCGTTCCCGATCCTCCTCGGGCTCCATCAACTCGACGAGACGCTGGTGTGGTGGCGTTTGGAGGGCCACGCGTCGAGCGGTGTCGGCGTGGCCGCAATGTGGATCTACCTGCTCTTCGCCTTCGTCGCTCTGCCGACGCTGGTGCCCACGATGGTGTTGTTGATCGAGCCGCGGGGACGACGGCGGTTGATCGCTCCGTTCCTTGCCCTTGGCGTCGTCGTGTCGGCCCTGTTGCTGGCGACGATGGTGCACGGGCATCCGTCGGCGGCACTGGGTTCGTACCACGTGGCCTATTCGATCGGACTCCAGCACGGGGTCTTGGTCATCGGCCTCTACATCGCTGCGACCTGCGGGTCATTGCTCGCCTCGGGGGTGCGCAGCGTCGTCTGGTTCGGTGTGGCCAACCTGGCGGCGGTGGTCGTCCTCGCGCCGCTCGCTGCCGACGGCTTCGCCTCGTTGTGGTGCTTCTACGCCGCGTTGTCGAGTGGCGCGATCGCACTGTACCTGCGACTGTCGAGGACCGGCCGCGACGAGCATATTGCTGCCCAGGGGGCCACTTCTCCATCCCAGTGACCTCACCGGGGCTCGCGACATGTTCCAACCGCACTACTTGCCCTACGTCGGCAGCAACATGCCCAGCGCACGCGGCCACGACTTGCCACGCGAGGCCCTCGAGGCGTGGGCCGGTGCGCGGCGCGCTGTTCGCCGCCAGTCCTCGGGAGATCGTCGACAAGACCCCGGGGGCGCACGAGATCTTCGGCCACGATCGATTTTCCGCTCGAGTCAGTCGTGGCGGGCTTGCATTCGCCCATACCGCCCACTCCATCGAGCTCCTGGCGACTGAGGTGCTGCGCGACTTCGCCGTGAAATTGCCGCCACGACGGGTTCGCACGCCTGATCGCGTCCTGCGGTGACAGATTTGGTGTCAAATGTGGTGTGTCTAGAGAGCTACGCGTGAACGATCTCCATGTGCCGTGTCGTTTCCCCCGCGGGTCGTGGGCGTGAACGCGCTGGCCTTCGTGGCCGGCCTGGTGATCGTGGTGCTCACGGTCGTCAGCGTCCTCTTCATCCTGGTCCTACCCCGCCAGCCGTCGGGTCTCGAACGACTGTCGCTCCTGGTCACCAGCATCGTTCGACTCCTGTTCGTCGGGCTCTCGCGACTCGCCAAGACCTATGAGACCAAGGACGCGATCCTCGCTCCCACGGCGCCAGTGGCGCTGTTGGCGCAGCTCTTGTTCTGGGCGGTCAGCCTGGTCGTCGGTTTCGCGCTGATGCTGGTGCCGACGACACACTCGTTCTGGCAGGGGCTGACCCAAGCACTCACGTCGTTGTTCACCGTCGGCGCGATCCACGTTGGCGGGGTCGCGAACTTCGGCATCGACATCGCCGCCGGCGCGACCTGGGTGGTGATCGTGGCGCTGCAGATCGCGTACCTGCCCTCGCTCTACAACTCGTTCCGGCTCCGAGAGTCGCTGGTCGCGATGCTCGAGAGCCGCGCCGGCTCTCCCGCCTGGGGACCGGAGCTGCTCATGCGTCATCAGCTCGTCGGCATCACCGACACGTTGCCCGACCTCTACGCGGACTGGGAGGCGTGGGCGGCCGACGTCACCGAAAGCCACACGACCTATCCGGTCCTCATCCTCTTCAGGTCGCCCGAGGCGTGGCTGTCGTGGATGATCGGTCTGCTGGCGGTGCTTGACGCGGCCGCCATGCAGCTCGCCCTCTCACCATCCTCGGCCCCCTCGCAAGCGAGGCTCTGCTTGCGGATGGGGTTCACTCTGTTCAACCGGATCGCGCTCTCGATGGGCTGGGAGGTCGATCCCGATCCCGATCCGGATGGACGAATCATCCTCGCGTACGAGGAGTTCGCCAAAGCGGTCGAGAAGCTCGCCGGCTACGGATTTCCGATGGAGCGCACGGCTCAGGAGGCGTGGGCGGACTTCCGCGGCTGGCGCGTGAACTACGAGAGCTCCGCCTACCGTCTCGCCGACCACCTCACGGCGCCGCCAGCTCCCTGGTCGGGCACCCGTCGCCATCTGCGCGCGGGAGTGGTGGAGCCGCACCGCCCGCCGCATCGTTCGCCGGGCGGCGCGGTGCAGGGCCCGGGCAAACGCCCGTCGTTTGTCAACCCGTCACGGGGCCGCACGACTCGTCGGTCGCGGCGGTCCGAAGGCCTCTAGGGCGATCGCTCTCGGTGCTCTCGACGTAGTCGAGAGACAGATCAGTAGGTGATGGGTCCGCCGGGGGTGACGCCCGACTTGTCGCTCAGCTGCACGTAAGCGGGGTCGATCGCGATCGTCGACCAGTTGCTCGTGCCGTCGCTGGTGGGGACCTTGCCCGTGTAGGTGTACACCGGCAGCAGCCAGACTGATCCGTCGGACAACGTGAACGAACCTAGCGTCACGTTCACCGAATCGAGCGTCACGTCCACTATCGGTGGGCCCGACGACGTCGGGGTGTCGGTGGGCGTCGTGATCGAGCCCGCGGGTGGTCCTGGCGGCGTCGTCACGCCGGTCGACGATCCCGAGGAGCCGCTGGTCGGGCTCGTCGGACCGGTCGACGATCCAGAGGGCTGGGGCACGACGATGCCGCCGCCCGATGATCCGCTCCCCGCGAAGTAGCTCTGTTGCTGGGCGTTGAGGACGGCGACGCCGTCGACCTGGCTCTGCAAGGGATAGCTGAGCGTCGAGGCCACGCTGAAGGCGGGCCCCGAAGCACTGACCACCTGGTCGTGCGAGTCGATCGTGAACTGCACCGTCTGGTCGGTCGTCATCCCGTCGACCACGACGTTGTAAGAGACTGTCCCCCAGTCGATCGTCGTGGTCGCCGTGCCGCCGACGCTCGTCGAGTTGCCGGTCTCGGCCGAAAACTGGGGCGAACTCACGGCGTAGCCGTAGCCGAGTTGACCCAGGAAACCTCGAGCGACGGTCTCGAGCGCGGCGTGGCTCGGCACGCTCGTCGCGCCGGCGCCACCCGAGGCGGGCGGCGAGGAGACCGCGTCACTGGCGGTGCTGCTCGAGTAGGTCCACACGGGCACGCCCTGGTAGCTGTCGTAGGTGACGCTCGGCCCGGTGGCGTCGGTGATGGTCCATGCCTCGTTGCTCGAGGTCGGCGCGACCGTCGATCCGGCGACCTTGAAGATCGACGCGACCCGTGCCGCTTCCGTGGATCCGCTGCTCGGGAACTGCAACTTGTAGGCGGGGCCGGTCGAGGCGGCCGCGCTCAAGTCCGGCCCCGCGCTGAATTTGAACTCCTCGTAGAGACGCATCGTCGTGCCGGTGGCGCTCGGCGCGAAGTCGGTCGACTTGTTGTGCGCACTGGCGAGCGCCAGCACCGGCAGCCCGGGGATGGCAGAGTCCATCGCCGCGATCCCGCCGACGGTGACCAGGGTCGCCACCGTCACCGCGCCGGCCATCTTCAACTGGAAGTCGCGCAGGACGCTGCGTCGGCGGGCCGGGTGCAGGGCGATGATCCTCGAGACCATCGCCTCACCATCGTGGTGTGCGTACGGCGCGCTGGCGGCCGGATCCGCGGCCTTCAGACGTTCCTGGAAGTCGCTCATGAAGTCTCCTTGAGTTCGTACCTAGTACTTGTCATGGGCCGCGTCGAACTTTCAGTGGACTTCGGCGGAAGCGAAGGTTGCACGAAAACGTGCCTGAGCGCGCGAGAGTCGCACGGCGGCGGCGTTGGTGGTGATCGAGAGCGCGGTGCCGAGGGCTTCGGTGTCGAGCCCGTCCCAGGCGTTCAGCATCAGGATCTCGCGGTCGTCGTCGTTCAGCGCCACGAGGGCGTCGCGCACGCTCGTGTCCGCAATGACGTGATCCTCCGCCGATGGATCGCTTGGTCTGGGCACCAACGTCGACTCGAAGGCGCTGCGCCGATGCTGGTTGCGCCGCGCGTTTCGCAGGACGTTGCGCGCCACTCCGATCATCCAGGGCAACTCGGCCTCGCGAGGGACGTCATCGATCCGCCGCCAGATGACGAGCATCGTCTCTTCGACGAGGTCGTCGAGGTCGGCTGAGCTCAGTGGATGGAGGCGTCGTCGAAGATAGTTGCCGACCGCCGGACTGTTGTCGCGAACCAACCGGCGGAATCGTTCATCTCGAGAGGAGCCCATCACCTTCTCTTGTCCGCTGCACGCTGATTCTTACCGCGGGCCAAGACAGTCGCGTCGCCGCGGCCTCCACGTGACCTCGACAACGCTCAACGCGCACCGCGGACGAGCATCGCCTCTTGCTCTCGGGTGAGCCACGACGAGGGCCACTCGCGGTCCACGTCCCACCAGGCGAGCACGTCGTCGACGCTCTCACTGAGGTCGCGGAGCCTGAGACCGGCCGCCAGGGCCTTGGCCGGGTTGACGGCCAGGGCGGTCTCACTCTGGGGCCCCGACCACAGGGGGAAGCGCCCGTCGAGGTGATGGCTGCTCACGTCGCGCGGAGAGATCTCGACGATCTTCGTCCCGGCGGGCGCGATCTGCACCTTGACGGCTTCGAGGACGTCGATGAATCGTGCGGCGGGGTAGGGGCCGGCGACGTGGAACGCTCCGAGCACTCCTCCCTCGGCGAGAGTGACGACGAACTCGCCGAGGTCTCTGGCGTCGATGTACTGCAGCGCGTTGTCGCGCGGACCGGCGAAGGCGACGCTGCCGCCCCGGGCCAGACGCTGCACCCAGTAGGGGAAGCGCAGCGTCGCGTCGTGGCTGCCGATGACGAACGTGGGCCGCACGATGGTGACCCGCTCGCCGAAGAGCCCGTGCGCGGCTCGCTCGCAGGCCGCCTTCAAAGGCCCGTAGGTCTCGCCGGTGATCGGCGCATCGGGTTCGGTGGGGGCGTCGGCCCACAGAACAGCCGTCTCCTCGGTCGCTCCCACGTCGGCCGGGTCTTGGTAGGCCGAGATCGACGAGATCTGGATGTGGTGGCCGCCGCGCTCACCGAGTGCGTCGCGCAGGACCTGGACGTCGTGAGGTCGATAGGCAATGGCGTCCACGGTGACGTCGAACGAGAGTGGTGCGAGCGCGGAAAGGTCGCTGTGGCGATCACCGACGAGTCTCGTGACCGAGTCGGGAAGGTCCGTGGGCGTTTGGCCCCGATTGATGACCGTGACGTCGTGTCCGGCGTTGAACCCCGCCCACGCAATGGCCCGGCCCACGAATGATGTTCCACCAACGATCAGGATCCGCATGGCCCCCCTTTGACTTTCGCCATGATACGGGCAAGTGCCGCGTGTGCTTGCCACACTCGCTTTCGACGACGCCGTCAGTCGAAAGTGTCGCCGGAGGCCTGGCCGAGCCGTTCGAACAGGGGACTGGCGCATTTCGACGAGACTGCCGGGCCAGGGGCGGTTAATGGACCTTCGACCCTATCTAGTCAAGCAATAACTCGTGTTGTATTGAGGTGAAGCCGGATGCGCGAGCTGCCCCCAAGGGAGGGGATGCTTTGTGCGTAAGGTCCATGGTGGTGCCGCAACGTTGGATGAGGGAGGTGGCGGTGAGGGAAGAGACGTTGACCCGGGCCCTCAATCGCTACGACCAATCGCCGCACCTCGTCTTCTGGGAGACGACGAAGGCATGCTCGCTCGCGTGTCGGCACTGTCGTGCGTCGGCTCAACTCGACGCACTGCCCGGTGAACTGTCGACCCAAGAGGGGTTCGCCCTCATCGACCAGATCGCCGACATGCCAGGACCCTCGCCGATCCTCGTCTTCACCGGGGGCGACTGCTTCGCCCGCGCGGACCTGGCCCGGCTGATTGGCTATGCGCGCTCGCGGGGACTGCGCCTGGGCATCGCCCCCTCGGTGACCGATCGCCTGACGAGAGAGGCCCTCGAAGAGATGTACGCACTGGGCGTGCGCAGCGTCTCGATCAGCCTGGACGGCGCGAACCCTGAGTCCCACGACACGCTGCGGGGCATCCCGGGGCATTTCGACAAGACCATCGAGACCCTGCACATGATGCGTGACTTGGGCTTCCGTCTGCAAGTGAATACGACGGTGATGAAGCACAACGCACGCGAGATGGCCGAGATCTTCTCCCTGTTGCGCGAGACCGGCGTCTCGATCTGGGAGGTCTTCTTCCTCGTCGGCGTCGGTCGAGGGATCCAGATTCTCGAGGTCGATCCCGCCGACGCCGAGGACATCTGTCACTTCCTCGTCGACGCCACGTCCTACGGGATGACGGTGCGCACCGTCGAAGCCCCGTTCTTTCGCCGGGTCCAGGCCGAGCGCGAGCCCTTCGGCGCCGAGGATCCGCGCTCGCACTTCGAACTGGGCGAACTCTACGGCGCACTTCGCGAAGGGCTCGGGCGCGAGGAGGGATCCAACGACCGCCCGATCCGCAGCACGACGCTGGCGACCGGCGACGGTCGCGGGATCATCTTCGTGGGCTTCGATGGTGAGGTGCACGCGTCGGGCTTCCTGCCCATCGCGCTGGGCAACGTGAAGAGCGAGTCCCTCGGTGACATTTACACCGCGAACCCCCTGCTCACCACCATCCGATCCGGACAGTTCATCGGCGAGTGTGGTCGCTGCGACTATCGCCGGCTCTGTGGGGGATCACGGGCGCGGGCGTTCGCGAGGTCCGGAGAGGTGCTCGGCGACGATCCGTCGTGCATCCGCACCCGCGTCGCAAGGCGTATCGCGCTGCCCCTCGCGTAGAGTTCCTACGTGGTGGACTCCTCGTTGGTCACTGAACTCGAGCGGCGCGTCGGCGCGGACCGCGTGTCGCACGGATCTGCGATCAACGACGACGACCTGCACGACGAGTCGCTTCATCACCGTGCGCGGGTCCCGATGGCGGTCGTGCGGCCACGCTCGACGGACGAGGTGGCGGAGATCGCCCGATTCGCCTCCGAGCACCGGATCCCAATCGTTCCGCGAGGTTCCGGCACTGGCCTCTCGGGCGGAGCGACGCCGGTCACGGGAGGGCTGGTGGTGTCGTTCTCCGAGATGAACGCCGTGCTGCGCCTCGACGAGCGCGACCACGTGGTGGTGGTGCAGCCCGGCATCACGCTTCGAGAACTGGATGAGGCGCTGTCGAGTTCTGGCCTTCGCTACCCCGTCTATCCAGGCGAGCTGTCGGGGTCGCTCGGCGGCAACGTCAGCACCAATGCCGGCGGCATGCGCGCGGTGCGCCACGGGGTCACACGCCAGCACGTGCTCGGTCTCGAGCTCGTATTGATGGACGGGACGGTGCTGCGCACGGGCGGACCGGTGGTGAAGTCGTCGAGTGGCTACGACCTGACCCAGCTGGTGGTCGGCAGTGAGGGGACTCTCGCCATGGTGACCGAGATCACGCTGCGCCTCTCACCGCGTTTCGGTTACGGTGCGACGATCCTCGTGCCCTTCGCCACTCTCGACCAGGTGACGAACGTGGTGTCGCCGATACTCTCGTCGGGCCTCGCCCCGTCGATACTCGAATACGTCGACCTGATCGCGATGTCGTCGATCACCGCTCGCATGGGACTGGATCTCGGCATCGCCAAGGACGTCGTGGACGCGACGCTCGCGTACCTCATCATCGTGCTCGAGACCCGCACGCGCGAGCAGCTGGACGGGGACATCGAGTCCCTCGGGGAACTCCTCGCCGACGCGGGGGCGCTCGAGACCTACGTCCTGCCGACCGCGGCGGCCACCCGTCTCATCGAGGCTCGCGAGCAGCTGTTCTGGGCGAGCAAGGAGGCAGGGGCCAACGACATCATCGACATCGTCGTGCCCCGTTCGGCCGTCCCGCGGTTCCTCACCGACGCCACCGCGATTGCCCAACGCTACGGCGTCTTCTTCGCCGGCTGCGGCCACGTCGGCGACGGCAACGTGCACCTCTCGGTGCTCGAGCGCGACGAGGCGAAGCGCAATCAGTTCCTCGACGAGCTCTTCGCCTACGGCGTGGGCCTCGGCGGCGCCATCTCGGGAGAGCACGGGATCGGCCTTGACAAGAAGGCCGCGTTCTTGGCGTTGAGCGACCCGGTCTCGATCGACCTGCAGCGGAGCATCAAGTCGGTCTTCGACCCCCAGGGTCTCTTGAACCCCTACCGGCTGCTCGACGAACGCCCACTGCCCTAGGCCGCGCCCGCCCGCTCCGCCGCCGACTTCTCCAGCGGCTGCGCGGGCGCACTCGCGTGCGGGACTGCGCCCGTGGACGGGCACAAACTAACTTCATGGTTGAGGTTGGGGGTGGGGTGTCGGCTGATAACGGGGAGCAACGCGGTGACTGGTCGCCCGAGGCGGAGCCGAGCCCGGGGCCACCCGCCTCCGCGCGCGCCGTCGGCGAACAGCCTCGAGACCCGGGCCGCAGCGACGCCGTCGTGAAGGGTCCGGTCACCGGTGGCCGCGGCGCGAACGTCCGCCAACTCGTCGCTCTCGCGTGCGCCAGGGCCGTCGCCCTGGTCAAGGCCGCGCGGCGCACGGGGTCGCCCCTCGAACACTGGCCGGTCGTGGTCCTGATCGGCGCGTACGTGGGCTGGTTCAGCTTTCTGAGCATGAAGATGTACAACGGCTACGGCTACCCCCCGTTCGACCTGGCCGTCTTCGACCAGGGACTCTGGCTGTTGACCCACTTCCACACGCCGTTCGTGACGGTCATGGGGCGCAACCTCTTCGGCGACCACACGTCGTTCATTCTGTTCCTCGTCGCGCCCCTCTACCGGCTCGTGCCCGAACCGCAGGGGATCCTGATCCTGCAGACCCTGGCCATGGCCGCGGCGGCGGTGCCGATCTACCTGCTCTCACGAAAGCTGCTCAACAGCACGGTGATCGCGACCCTGCTCGTGGCCACCTTCCTGCTCAACCCGGCCCTCGAGCAGGGCAACCTGCAGCAGTTCCACCCCGAGGCCTTCCAGGTGCTGTTCATCAGTTGGGCGATCTACGCCGCGATCGAGTCGAGGACCGCGCTGCTCATCGTGATCGTCGCGCTCGCGCTGATGGTGAAGGAGGACGCCGCCATCCTCGTGATCCCACTCGGCGCCTGGGTGGCGATGCGCCGTGACCGGCGGCTGGGGCTCGGGATCATCGCTTCCGCCGTCGCGTGGGCGGCCCTCGCGCTCGGGGTCATCATCCCGAGCCTCTTGGGTAAGTCGAGTCTGTACGCGGGTGACATCCCCTTCGGCGGCGTGACGGGATTCCTGCGCACGCTCATCCGCGATCCCGGCCAGATGATCACCTACCTGCGCGCCGACGGCCGCCCCTACTACGTCTGGCAGATGGGCTTCACGACGGGCTGGGCCTTCCTGCTCTCGCCCGGGGTCGCCGCGATCGGCGTCATCGTCGTCGCGGAGAACGTCATCAGCACCCTGCCCTACATGCACCAGCTGCCCTACCAGTTCTCGATGGTGCTCGCGCCCATCATGGTGATGGGCACCGCGTGGGCCATCGCCGCCCAGAGGACCACTCGGCGCAGGAACCTCGTCACGGCGCTGAGCGTGACGTGCGCGCTGTGGTCGTGCATCCTCTGGGGCTTCGCCCCGTTCTCCAAGAATGTGGTCACGGCGACGTGGGACCCCGCGAGCGCCACGGTGCGCGGCATCGCCACCCTGGAGAGGCAGATACCGGCCGACGCGGTGGTGAGCGCGTGGTGGCCGCTGGTCTCGCATCTCGACCATCGCACCCAGATCTACCTGTGGCCCACCCCGTTCAAGACCGGCAACTACGGCCTCTTCTACAACACCGACGGCCGGCGACTCCCGGTCGCGGACCAGGTGCAGTACCTGGTGCTGCCCGCACCGCTCACCCCGGACAACGGCGCCAGCGTGTTCGCCTCGATCTCGAGCAGCTACCGACTGGTCAACAGCGCCGGTGGCGTCGCCCTCTACCGCAAGATCGGCTCCTAGAGCCGATCACGCGCGCGCGGCCCTTGGCATCATTCGCGACGGGGGACTCGGACGGAGGGGTCGTGACGGCTGGTGCGTTGTCGCTGGACGGCCAGGGAGTCACGGTCCGATTCGTGCGCGAGGTGGCGTCGACGCCGACGTCGGTGTGGCGGGCGCTGACCGACCTCGTGCTCGCCGGAGGCGGGGAGCGTCGGCTCGTTCGAGACCGATCGTGCCGCCGAGGTGCACCGAATAGACGTCGAATTCGCGCCGACGGTCAGGCGCCGGGGAAGGTGCGGCGAAGGTCGTCCAGGTCGGCGGTGCCGTGCGTGGGGGGCGTGTGCAGGGGGTCCATCCGGCCGTACACGAGCCGGATCAGCGCTTCGGCCGGAAGCTCGAGGTCCGGCGCTGCTCCCGCTGCCGACGGGCCGAGTGCCACCCCCTCGCCACCGATGGCCAGGGCGAAGTCGCGTTGGGGCTCGGATGTGCGCACCTGCACGAGGTGCTCGGCAGTCTTCGACTTGCCCGTGAAACGCACGATCAGCTCGAGATTGTCGACGACGAAGGGCACGGTGTCGGGCGCGAGCGTGGCGGACGGGTCGAGGGCGACCTCGACGTCCCAGAGGTGCAGCACGTGTTCGTTCAGGCGCGGAGAGACGAAGCCGTCGTAGTCGAAGGTCATCGGACCCATCGAGAAGCGAAATGACTCGCGCGCCTCAGGCGAGAGTACGTCGAGTGCGTCGAGAAGCGATTGGTCGGCGACGAGCACGTCGTCGGCCTGCTCGCGAGGTGGCTTGGCATTCCACGCGTCCCACACGGACTGGAAGAACTCGGGTGAGGTCTCGTGGCCGGCCACCTCGTCGACGAGGCGGCGCTGGAGGATGACGGCTCCCGAGCCCAGGTGGGACAGGACGTGGGCGATGGTTCAATCGGCCGGATAGGCCGGTGCGACCAATTGCGCGTCGCTCAGCGAGGCGACGACCGAAGCAAGTCGGCCGACCGAGATCCTCAGTGCATCGAGTGGCTGTGTCATCGTCGTCCCTCCGGAGTGCGTGGTGGCCCCATGGAGAAGTTAGAGCAAGTGATGTTCGCTGGCCCAATTGGGGCGCTGACGTCCTTTGGGGAATTGCATCTTGCCAAGCACCGCTATGAGACGACTCTCGAGTTTCAAGGAGCGAGGGCGAGTTCGGTTGCGACGGGTTCCCGGTGGCCTTCGGCCCGATCCGCCCGCCAAGTCACTGTTGATGCACGGGGCGCGACTGGACAGGTGGTCTGTTCAGGGTTCGACCAGAACCGAGCGGTCGAGGTCTTTCACGTCCGTGACGCCGGTCAGACCGAGTGTCACCATCATCTCTTCACGGATGATCCGCAGGACGTGGTCGACACCCCCCTCTCCGCGCGCCGCCACGGCGTAGGCCCAGGGCCGTCCGATTAGACAGGCGCGCGCGCCGAGCGCCAGCGCCTTGACCACGTCGAGGCCACTGCGGATCCCGCCGTCCATCAACACCTCGCACTGGTCACCGACGGCGTCGGCGATCGCGGGCAGCGCGCGGATGGTGGACGGGACGTCGTCGAGCTGGCGCCCGCCGTGGTTCGAGACGATGACGGCGTCCACCCCACGGCGCACCGCTTCGCGAGCGTCCTCGGGATCGAGGATCCCCTTGAGCGCGATCCTGCCTCGCCAGTGGTCGCGCAGCCACTCGAGGTCGTCCCAGGTCACGCTGGGATCGAACTGGCTGGCGACCCAGCCCTGGAAGTCGCCGGGCACCCGCGCCCCGGGCAACGCCTTCTCGAGGTTCCCGAACGTGAGCGGCTTGCCGGCAAGCGCGACGTCGCGCACCCACGTCGCGTGTCGCACGAGGTCGAGCCCGCGCTCCAGTCGCTTGAGCGGCGAGACCCGGCCGCTGATCCCGTTTCGAACATCGCGGTATCGCTGGCCGACCACGGGCAGGTCGACGGTCAGGACCATGGTCGTGGACCCGACCGCCTGGGCTCGCGCCATGAGGTCCTCGGCGTAGCGGCGGTCTTTCATCACGTAGAGCTGGAACCACGCGGGGCGGCCAATCGCCGCCGCCACCTCCTCGATCGCGCAGATCGAGAGCGTCGACTCACAGAAGGGGATGCCCCCTCGCTCGGCTGCTCGAGCCGCCTGGACCTCGGCGCGTCGTGCGAACATGCCCGCGAAACCGACGGGGGCGAGTATGACCGGAAGGGCGATCTCCTCGCCCAGCACGGTGGTCGAGAGATTGCGCACTGAGACGTCGCGCAGCACTCGTTGGCGGAAGTGGATGGTTCGCAGGTCGTCGCGGTTCGCCGCCAGCGTCGCCTCGTCGAAGGCGCCGCCGTCGATGTAGTCGAAGATCTGGCGCGGGAGTCGTTTGCGTGCGAGTTCGCGGTAGTCCCCGAGTGACGCCGGCGCCAGGTCGAGGCTGCGGTGAGGTTGGTTCGCGGGCACACCTCAGTATGCATGCAGTTCGCCAGGACGGTGGAATCATCGCGGCGAGTCGAGACGCCGCCATGGGTGCCCAGCGC
>JADGOJ010000027.1 GCA_017883045.1 Acidimicrobiales bacterium | reverse complement strand
ACGACGACCGACAGGTGAGCGAAGCGGAAACCTTCCGTCAGCGGGTCGCCGCCCAAGGCGTGGTACCAGAGCGACATCGGTTGGGCCGGCTTGAGCCACGTGACGATCTGGGCCAAGGTGCTCATCAGATACATGGCCACCGCCACCGCCGTCGAGGTACCTCGAGCCGCACCCCTTGAGCCGGTCGCCGCGCCCACCGCGAGGGCCAACGTGCCAAAGGCGAGGGCGAAGAGTCCGGTGCCAAGCACCTCGGCGCTGAGCGGAACCCAACCAACATGGAGTTTGAAGAGTGGTCCGGCGAGGCCGAGCATCAGTTCCAGGACGAACGTCAGGATCGCCGTGCCGGAAGCCAAGGAAAGCCACTTCTGCATCACGACGCGACGTCGTGACACGGGGTTCGCGAGGAGCAGGTCGATGGTGCGTCGCTCCTCCTCGCCGGCGATGAGGTCAGACCCGAGGAGGATGGCGAAGATGGCGATCAACAGGGGCGCCATGAAGGAGAAGATCTCGGTGCGCAAGTACCCTGCGCCCGTGGTGTAGTCCGAGAGGTTGAACAGCTTCTTCAAGGGTTCGGGGTAGGCGTCGATCAACTTGGCGAAGCTGGCGTTGCCGTGCACGGTGGGGTACATCGCGAGCATCACCAGACAGAACGCGACGAGCCCCACCAGCCACGCGACGATCGAGCGGCGCTCTTCTCGGATCGACCTGTTGAAGATCGAGTGGAGGTCGCGGCGCCGGTGGTCCTTACGCATGGACTTGCCCGTAGAAAGCGAGGAAGAGCTCCTCGAGGCTGGGCTCGCGAATCGAAAGGTTGGTCAACGTGGTGGTGCCAAGTGCAGCGACGATCGCGTTGAGGCTCCCCGCGACCTCGAGGTGCATTAAGTTGCCGAGCGACTCGCACTTCGTGACCCCAGGCAGCGAAGCGAACTGCGCGATGTCCGGGGGGCTGGAGAACGCCGCGTCGACGAGGTGGATCGAGCGTTGTTGCAGGTCGGTGACGCGCTCGACCGCGACGAGCCTTCCCTCGCGGATGAGACCGACGCGTCCGGCAATCTCGCCGACCTCGGAGAGGGCGTGCGAAGAGAGGAAGACGGTGCAGCCATTCGACGCGGCCTTGCGGATCGCCTGTTGGACCTGCTGTTGGACCAGGGGGTCGAGGCCGGAAGTGGGTTCGTCGAGCAACAGGAGCTCGGGCTCGCCCATCAACGCCGCGACCAGCCCCACCTTCTGACGGTTCCCTCGCGAGAGGGACCGCACCGGCCGGTCGAGGTCGAGGTCGAACTCCTCGGCGCGAGACTCGACCGCCGCCCATGAGAGTCCACCACGCAGGTAGGCGAAGTGAGAGAGGATCTCGCGGCCGGTCAAGCGGTCGTAGAGGGCCAATTCACCAGGGATGTAGCCGAGGCGACCACGGATCGCGACGCTCTGGCTCTTCGAGTCGAGGTCGAAGACCCGGATCGATCCGGAGGATGGTCGGATGAAGTCGAGGATGAGCCGTATCGTTGTCGTCTTGCCGGCCCCGTTCGGCCCGAGGAATCCGAAGATCTCTCCGGGCTCGATTGAGAGGGAGATGTCGATCACGCCGCCGCCGCCGCGGTACAACTTCGTGACGTGATCCATCGTCACGGTGGCGGTCTCGACGGGGTATTCAATCGACGCCGTCATGTTTGAGGCCTCACGGGCGCCTCGATTTCGAACGAACGAATCCAACGGCTCGCAAGTTGCGCAGCGACGGCCAGCCTAGTCATCGCTAGCGCCCCTTCCTCGGCATTCATCTCGAGGTCGCATGAGCAGGTCTTGACAATGGATCGGCCGTCGGTCTCGAACCCCCGTCATGCGTGGACCCAGACCTTGATGCCAATGGGCATGATGTTGTTGGCCCACATCCAGTTGATGGCCTCGTTGCTCAATCGCACACAGCCGTGCGAGACGGGAAATGGTGGCACGTAGGAGTTGCCGTGGATCGCGTATCCGCTGTAGAAGTACTTCGGGCGCCACAGCTCTCCGAGTGGGCTGATGTCGAGACCGTTCACCTGGCGAAAGACCCGAAACATCCCGGTCGGTGTCCTCGCGATACCGGTGTAGCCGTCACTCGTGAAGGTATAGCCACCGCCCGTCGAGGTGTTGAACGTCTCGAATGGCCGTCCGTTCCGGACGATGGTAAGGAGGTCCTTGTTGAGACTGATCTCGACCAGGTTTCCCCTCGTGCTGAGGGGTCGAAACCTCAGGTTGCGAGTGAGGGCAGCCGCGGTGCGCGGGCCGACCACGCCATCGGGATTCAACGAGGCGGCCTTTTGAAATGCATAGACAGCTTGCTGGGTACTGTCGCCAAAGGTCCCATCTGGCGCGCCGAGCCAGTATCCCAATCCCGCAAGACGACGTTGAAGAGTGAGAACCGCCGAGCCCCTGCTACCGAGGCGAAGCATCGGAGCCGGTCGGACCCTTCGGACCACCGTTGTCGTGGTTTTCGGCGTGGTTGTCGTGGTTGATGTGGTGGGCGCTGTCGTTGAGGTGGCTGTGGTCGCCGATGAAAGGCTCGTCGTAGTGGCATCGGCTGAAGCCGACGTCCGCTCCAGTGCCAGGCTCGAAACGACGCATGAAAGCGCGACGCTCGTCGCGACTATCGCATAGCTGGCCGAGGTCCAACGTCTCATATCCCCATCTTCCATCTCGACCGCCTGGAGCCTCAAGGGTCCAATGTCCCATTCCACCGTGTTCGCCGGGTCCGATTTCCCTGCACGAATCCCTCCTTGGGCAAGAACCACCGATGGACAACGGTGAGTCGGGTCGGCGCCACGGTAGGAGGCGTCGAGCTGGCGTCAGGGGTGAATAGACGCAGCCGCGGTGCCCACAGTTCGTGGCGAACATCCCGACGAGGACGTGGGCGACACTATTCTCGGCAGCACAACGACGCGGACGGGAATCGGCGAGGAGCCCAATGGCCATCGACTTCACACTTGCACCCGAACATGAAGAGCTGCGCGGTCGGGTTCGCGACTTCATCCAGGGCACGGTGGAGCCGGCCCTCGCTCGAACAGAAGGTGCGGAGAGGGCTCTTTCGCGCAAGGAGTACCTCACCGTCATCGTGGGGCTCCGCGACGAGGCGAAGTCGCTCGGCCTGTGGCTGCCGCACATGCCAAGGGAGTGGGGCGGCATGGGGCTGGGTCACGTCGAGTTGGCGATGGTTCAAGCCGAGGCGGGCAAGACCCGCTTGGGCCCGTGGGTGCTCAATTGCATGGCGCCCGACGAGGGGAACATGCACACCCTGCTCCAGTGGGGAACCGACGAACAGAAGGAACGATACCTGCGCCCACTGTGCGAAGGCACTGCGATGTCGTGTTTCGCGATGACCGAACCGGAGGTTGCCGGCTCTGATCCGACGCTGATCCGCACCCACGCGGAGAAGGACGGTGACGAGTGGGTCATCAGCGGCCACAAGTGGTTCATCTCGAACGCTCGCCGCTCGCAGTTCGCCATTCTCATCGCGCGAACCGAGCCTGACGTACCAGAGGGCTCTACCGGTGCCACGACCGCCTTCATCGTGGACATCCCCTCGGATGGCTGGAACGACGTGCGCGAGGTGGAGACCATGCACGGCTCCACCGGCCACAGCGAGATCGTGATCGAGGACCTGCGTGTCAGCGATGCGCAGGTCCTAGGGGGACGAGGGAACGGACATCGGCTCGGACAGGCCCGGCTCGGACCGGCCCGCCTGGCCCACTGCATGCGATGGATCGCCCAGGCCGAAACGGCGCTCGACATGATGGTCGACCGGTCGCTCCACCGGTACTCACATGGTTCGACGCTCGCCGAGAAGCAGGGGATCCAGTGGATGATCGCCGACTCGGCCATGGAGCTCTACCAGTGCAAGCTGATGGTGCTCCACGCCGCCTACAAGATCGATCGGGGCGACGACTTTCGAACCGAGGTGTCGATGGCGAAGCACTTCGTCGCGAATAGTCTCAACCGGATTGTCGACCGGGCCATCCAGGTGCACGGTGCGCTCGGCTACTCGACCGACACGCCGCTCGCCTCGATGCTTCAGCACGCCCGATGGGCCCGGCTCGCCGATGGTGCTGACGAGATCCACCAGATGAGGATCGCCGAGCGGACCATCGCTGCCTACAAGGACGAGGGGTCGACGAGGTCGGCAACCGGGGGGTTGCCCATCTAGGCAGGCGGGTCACTCGTGGCGTGGGTGAACAGCGAAACGAAGCGCAGACGAACCTCGCGGAGATCGAATCCACTCTGGAACGGTCGAGGTACCGACGCCGTGCGGAGAGGGTCCGCCGACCAGGTGACTCGTCTCGCCCATGTCATCGTCAAGCGCGTCGGGCTGGCAGGCGCGTTCCAGGAACTCTTGTGTCATCCACGACCCACGAAGCTTGTCGCACCAGGACACCTGATGGCATCTTGGGTTGGTCGCGTCGACAGTTCGTGTCGTACTCTCGAGAGCATGGGAAGCAGAGGCGGGCGGAGGAAGACGAAACGAACTCCTTCGGCAGTGGTGCTGAATCCCACGCCTCCCATCATGTGGCCCGAGCCGGGGAGTGGCTTCGAGGCTGATCCATTCAGCCCGGCCGGGACCTCACAGCAGATCTGGCGCCTCACCCAGCGAGAGCCCCACAACCGAGTCGCCCGGTGGATCGTTCGGGCCGTCGCCCTGCTGGCCGCCATTGCTCTCGTCGCCTCTCAAGTCATCCGTTGATTGAGGCGGGCCTCAACTGAGACTGCAGAGAGGTCTCGTGGAGAGTGGAGCGATGGTCGGCCCCGGACCAGCGTGAAAGATCCGCGCGACCATTGGCCGCTGGTTGCCGAACGACATGAGGTCGCCTTGAGTCGGCGTCTGCTCCAAGGTGGTCCGCAGAAACCGTGACGTCGTCCCGACGACGATGTTGAAGTCCCTGATGTCCACTCCGTCATAGGGGGGCATGTGGTGCGCGGCCAAGAGCTCCAGGAACCACTTGTTGTTCTGTCTGACGTCTCGATAGAGCCGCAAGGCCCCCTTGGCCGGATTGCACTGATCGGCGGCACTCTGGACCATCAGCAACGATGGACTGGTCGAGGTCGAGCGGTAGGCGGCGTGGCCACCCTCGTCGCCGGACATGACGATGGCCGCTCGATAGTTGAGGTTGGCGCGGAGGCTCTGGAAGGTGGTTCCCTGCGGATCGCGTCCCGTCGAGTCGGCGAGCATCCCCACGGCGACGCCACCGTCGGAGTGTCCAGCGAGGGCCAGGGCGGAGCCGTCGACCAGTCCGAACGCGACGGGGCAGGTCGTGGACAAGGTGGCGCTGTCGATCAGCAGCTGTCGAGTGACGAAGGCGAGGTCCGCGGGCTCGTTCGGAAGGTCTCCCTCGGTGTTGGCACCGCGCTGCAACAGCACCTCGTTGTGATTCTCATCGGGGAAGATCGGAGCCGCGACCACGAAGCCGGCTCTGGCCCACGCGTCGAGCAGGGGAGCGTAGGTGTCCGGAGTGACGTCGTAGCCGTGCGCGAAGACGATGAGTGGGAAGCCACCTGGTTGGCTCGCAGGCGTTGCTCCGACGGACTCTCTGACGCTCGGTGCCAACGGGGTTGTCGGATAGCGGATCTCAGTGACCAGACTGCGTTGTTTGGCGAGGAGCGAAGGGGGCGCAGTCGCGTAGTTGAGGACCGAGCGGGTCTGGTCCACGAAGGTGCATCGTGAGACGCCCACCGAGTAGTTGGCTTGACCCGTCGATCGCGGGTCAAGGTGAGCCGACGAGTCCAACGGCTGCACGATGGTGACCGCGCTGGCCAGCATCATGGTGGAGATCACCACGGGTCGGGCTCGTCGCGCCGCCGGAACTCGCATCATCAGGTGGCGACGTACATTGTGAGACCATGACGACGTGCGACATCGCTCGTCGACGGCGCGACTCGCAACGTCGGTCGCTCGCGCACGCACGCCCACCTTTGATGTCTCAGCAGAGGCTGGGGACCGGTCCATCACTCAATCTTGGCAGCACCGCCCGCGCGGCAACGGTCACCGCTCGGCGTGACCTGAACTGGGGTACAACACAAGCGGCGCACGAGGACGAAGAGGCGACAGTGCTTTCAACCCGAATGACGGTGCTCCGCGAGAAATTGGGCGTTGGCGAAGTTGCGGAGCGGCTGGGTGGCGCCACCGGCCCGGTGGTGGCGGTGGACGCTGTAGGCGTCCTTTACGACGGAGGAGCGAAGAACTCGAGTGCGATGTTGTCCGGGTCGCGAAACGACAGTCCCGATCCGTAGCCGGCGTCCACTATCCCACCGTGGGGGATGCCGAGCTCGTCGAGTCGAGCCTTCCACTGCTCCAGTTCTGTTCGGTCGCTGCAGGCGAAGGCCATGTGGTCGAGGCCCACTCGCCGCTCGTTGAACGCGGATCCATCAGAAAGTTCCGGGAACTGATGCAGTCCAACCAACGTCGGACCTCCGATCAGCCAAACGACGTGGTGGAACGAGCCGGTGTCCTCGTCGATCACCGCCTTCGATTCGAATAGGCGTTCGTACCACGGGACGCTGCGCCCCAGGTCGGTGACCGTAAGGGCCACATGAGTAATCGCTGGAAACTCTGGCATCAATCCCCCCCAAATTCACTGATGCAGCCGCAAGTTAGCAGCATGGCAGGTCGAAATCAACTGGCGCAGGTGAATCAGGACTCGCCGCGGCGGGTGACGCTCACCACGTTGGTGCAGCCGGTCGGCGAACCGGAATGCTGGGGCGTCTGCACTGATCTATTCGACAATCACTTGCTTGGATGGCTACTCGACGGACAGCGACCGCCACTCTGATTGGGCGGAGCCGGACAAAGAAGTTCACCCTCTCGTCAACGACTTCGTACGATCAATCGGGACGTACCTCTACGGGCGGCGAATGTATAGGGTGATGACCCATTGGAAGGCCGAGGGCGGCTCGAATGGGCAGCCCGCTTCGTGCGTGACTACTCCGCGATGTGGAGGTCGGCTGCGAAGATCGTGTCTTGTCAACCACGCTCGCCACGGTGTCCGGCGCCAATGCGACCGCTGAGCTGGACTCCGATCCCGATGCAATACGTCGAATGAAGGACGCCGTGGATCGCGACATCAGCGTGGGTGGACCTCACCTCGGCGCGCCGGCGATCGTGGCGGGACTCGTCGACGAGTTCCACCTGTTCGTCGCACCAGTCGTGGTGAACGGTGGCACGCCGTCGCTTCCGGTGATCTCCACCAGAGGATTGAGTTGGTCGACGTCGAGAGGTTCGCCAATGGGATGGCTCTTTCCAGTGTTGCGTGGCACCCTGAGCAGGGTGGTCACCGTCGTCAGGCACGGAGTTGACCGAAAGGCATCGCTGCGCCGGTGAAGCTGCGGGCGACCGCGGGCAACGGCAGCCCTCCGCAATCCGCCAATACGATCAGTTGATGTTCATTGTGTCCGACCAGCGCTTCGAAGAGTTGGCCGCAGAGGCCCTTGAGGCGTTGCCCGGAGAGCTTTCGTCGCGCATGGACAACGTCGTGCTACTGGTCGAAGACGAGTCGAACGGCCGATCGCTGTTCGGGCTCTACGAGGGCATCCCCCTCACCAATCGGGGACTTCGCAGTTACAGCGGCGTCATGCCCGATCGAATCACCTTGTACCAGACGACGATCTGTGAAGTCTGCGAGAGCGAGGACGACGTGAGGGTCCAGGTCAGGAAGACGGTCATCCACGAAGTCGCCCATCACTTTGGCATCAACGATTCGAGGCTTGAGGAACTTGGCTGGGCGTGAGGCAGTCAGTACTGTCGACTCGAGTCTCGCCGCGACCATGCGCACGACCCTCCGGCGTCGCCATTGACGAAACGGACGTGTCCCGGCGAGTTGGCGGTCGGGTCACTTGATCCTTGCTCCACTGCGGCATTGACTTCATCCCCTGGGTTGACGACCATGACACACGGGTCATCGCGGTGCAACGCAGTGATCGCAGCACTAGAAGTCACCAGTATCAGGTCCTGACTCTTCGGTCCTCCATCACAAGCAGCGTCGGCGCGGATCGAGTGCATTGGGGGACAACCTGAGAGTCGTCGATCTCGCCTACGGGCCACATGGAGTCACCAAGACTGGGAGCATCTGGGGAACCGCACGGAGCTGCCAATCCCCAGATTGCTGGAGGTTCGTCAGTAGAGTTTTGGCGTGAGTTGGAACGCGGAGTCGTGGTCCTGGGAACCGACCCAAGACATCTTGGACTACTTGAAATTCGCCGGTTTCGACGTTACGAGAGACCAACTCGCCCGCCTGCACCGTCGCCGGCTCATCAGCCAGCCGTTCAACGGCCCGGGCGTGGGTCGGGGAGTGGTTTCGATGTATCCGGCCGGAACCGCCGAGCGAATGCTCCGCATTTCTCAGCTAAAGAAGAGCACAAAGCAATTCGACGAGTTGGCGTGGCGGCTTTGGTGGGAAGGATTCAACGTTGATCCCGACCTCGTCCGGGCCTACCTGATGAAGAAGGCTCTCCGATGGGGGGAGCTTTCTCGCGAGGTTCGCACCACGAATCCGGTGATGAATGAACTCGACAAAGTCGAGGGCGAGCGTGACGTTCTGGAGGAGGTCTTCTTCCAGCATTTGAAGACCGGGCCCGCATTGGTCACTGCACGAAAGGAGTTGGCGAGGGGCAAGGACCTCTACATCGGACTTGCCGGGCTCTTGATCGATCTACTGCAAGGTGACCTCGCGATCCTGGACGCGAACAGCGTCGGCCTGTTCGCGAAGTCCGCTGATCCCGAGGATTTCAAAGTGGACTCCCGACAAAACTGGCGCGCCGGACAAGCGGCCACGCTCGCGATGCGCGCCGACGCGGTCACTCCCTTCACGCGGGTCGTCGAGCAGCTCGACGACAAGGAGATCGCGCGGGCGCGCCTGTACGCCCTGCGGTTCCTCGGTGTGATTGCCAACGTCGGTGCCACCGTGCAGGGGGTCTTCGGGCGATCGTCTCGGGGACGTGACAACATTGGTAAGAGCCTGATCGGCCTCTCGGAAAGTTCTGACGAACAAGTCCTCTCCTTGCTGCTGACGTCGTCATTTCTGAAGGACGACCGAGTACGCGAGAGCCTTCCAATCGTCGATTCGTTGGAGGTTTACCACGTAGCCATCACCTTCGTGGACTACTTACGACTGCGGTTCCTCGCTGAAGAGGTACCGGGTCTCAAGGAATTGCTGGCCGAAAGCACGATCAGCGAAGCGTTCGGATCGACCGAGGGCGCGGAGAAGTGGCGCGAGATCTTCGAAGCGTTCTGGCTCGGCAACGCTGCCGAAATCAAGGCGGCCATGGCCCTTCGCCCTGATCTGTTTGGAGAGGGACCGCCCGTCGAAGAGCAGGACGGCGCGGTGAAAAAAGACAAAGGTAAAAAAAAAAATCTAAAATGACCTTTTGGACCGGCGAATGTAGCCGTGAATGGGCGGTAGTCGGCGCAACCGTCGGACCTCGCTCGAGCCCTGTCACGTTCGACTTCGACGTGGATGCGTGGAGAGAATCGGCTGATGGTGGTGGTCGGGATTCCTCGGGACGTCGATAGCCCTCATAGATGGGTGTAAGTGCATCGTGTGGACTCCTCGCGCAAACTGGCGAGATCACCCTCGGCGTATCGCTCGCTTGGCAAGTGTCGCCGGGGACATCCACGGGGTGATTGCTCCTCGGACCACTGTGAGAGATTCCGCCAGATCTCGTACCTGGATCGCCACCTCGACCCCAAGCAGAAGGTCCGGTCTCTGCGGCCGATCCGCGAATGAAATCCGGATATTAAGAGGGCGGGGGATATGGGATCCGGGCAAGACCGCCGAAGAGAGGGGGGACAGATCGATTCTCGGTGATGCCACGCAATTGTGAAGTTGTGAATCATTGTTGGGGGCCAAATGATTTGTATAATCCCTGACGCGGAGCTAGAAAATGGAGAGAATTGTGCGAATCTTGATGGTGAATTGACAATTTACGCACAGGCCCGGCCTACCGTATTTTGGTGACCGATCTCTCCAATCGTCATTCGGCCACGAGCCGCAGAAAACTGCCCCAGGCCGGTGGCGCTCGATGGGGCACGTCCGAGAGCGGGGACGACGCTGGGTCATTCGTCGCCCAACACCTCGGGTCGTGGGAGCAACTGCTCGAAGCCCTGCCCGACGGGGCGGCCCTGCTCGATGAGCGCGGTGTCATCCACTTCACGAACTCGCATCTCACGAAGATGACGGGATACTCGCGTGACGAGCTGGTCGGGCGCAGCGTGCAGTTGCTGGTCCCGCCGCACCTGCGCGCCAAGCAGACACTGGCCCGTCGGGAGCGGTCTCGCAACCCGAACGCCTCGTTCATCTGGAGCGAAGAGGATCTTTCGGTGCTCTGCAAGGACGCAAGCGAGTTGGCGGTTGACTTCGCCCTGTCACCGCTCGAAGTGGATGGTCGGTCGTGGACGCTGGCCGCGATTCGCGATTGCAGTTCGCGGCGCGCGTCCGAGCGTGCGCGAGCCGACGTGGAGCTTCGTTTCCGCGTCGCATTCGAGAAGAACATGGCTCCGATGACCTTCACCGACGCTGACGACCGGATCATCGCGGTGAACGACGCGTTCTGCCAGATGGTGGGCTTCAATCGTGCCGAACTCCTGGGACGCGATTCGACGCCGTTCACGCTTCCCGAAGACGTGGGCATCACGGAGGAGACCCACCAACGGATGCTCTCCGGCGAAGCGGACCAGGAGCGCTACGTCAAGCGCTATCTGCGAAAGGACGGGAGGGTCATCGACGTCGAGGTCCTTCGATCTCCCGCTCGTGACGAGGCGGGGAGGATCGTGTACTTCGTCTTCTCCGAGCGCGACGTGACCGAGGAGCGGGCTCTCGCCGCCCAGCTATCCCACCAGGCGCTCCATGATCCGCTGACGGGACTGGCCAACCGGGCACTCTTCGAGGACCGGCTGAGCCAGGCACACGCGCGGTTAGTCCGCCACGGTGGTGTGGACGCCGTGTTGCTGATCGGCCTCGACGATTTCAAAGGCGTCAACGAGACCCACGGCCATTTCGTGGGCGACCAACTCCTCACCTCGGTCGCCAATCGGATCGTAGAGGCGACGCGCGCGACCGATACGCTCTGTCGCTTCGCCGGTGACGAATTCCTCTATCTCGCAGAGAATCTCGAGTCACCCGCCGAAGCGGAGCTTTTGGCCGAGCGTCTGATCAGGGTGATCGCCGAGCCCTTCGCCATCGCCGGAACCCGCATCGAGCAGCACGCCAGCATTGGCGTTGTCATCTGGGACGGGTCAAGCACGAACTTCGAAGAGACCATTCAGAACGTCGACGCTGCCCTTCGTGAGGCCAAGCGCCGGATCCCGGGCCATCACGTCGTGTTCACCCCCAGCATGCACCAGCGAGCCGTCAACAGGTTCGCACTGATTCAAGAGCTGCGCCATGCCTTCCAGGTCGGTCAGCTCGAGATGCACTACCAGCCCATCGCCGACCTGAAGACGAGCGAGGTGGTCGGCTTCGAGGCCCTGATGCGATGGCGCCACCCCGAGAAGGGTTGGGTGCCTCCGAACGTGTTCATTCCGCTCGCCGAGCAGAGCGACCTCATTCTTGAGCTGGGCTCGTTCGCGCTGCGAGAGGCGATCGCCGAGGCCAGTTCGTGGGGCCGTGGTCAGTCGTCGTCGACGAGACCCTACGTCACGGTGAACCTCTCGTCGCACCAGTTCCTTGACCGCGGACTGGTGCCGATGATCAAGAGGATGCTGTCCGAGAGCGGCCTGGAATCCGACCGGTTGATCCTCGAGATCACCGAGAGCGTGGCACTGATCGACATCGCCGAGACGATGACCGTGCTCGACCACCTCAATCAGCTCGGCGTGGGCATCGCGCTCGATGATTTCGGGACCGGATTCTCGTCGCTCTCCTACCTCGCCGCGCTCAATCCGAGGATCATCAAGATTGACCAGTCGTTCGTCCGTCCGGCCCGGGAGAGCGTACGCAACGACACCCTGCTCGAGACGATCATCTCGCTCGGCCAGAAGCTCCACATGACGATGCTTGCCGAGGGCATCGAGACCAAGAGCCAGTTCGCCCGTCTGCGCCGCCTGGGCTGCGAGTTGGGCCAGGGCTACCTCTTCTCTGCGGCGGTGCCCACTAGTGAGGTCGAGGCCATGGTCGGACTGGTCTTCGGCAGTTGACGCCGCACTGACGTTGCACGATTCGAGCGCTGCGCCACCGAGCTGGCGACCGGCGATCAGAGGATCGGCAGAACCTTCCTCGCGAGGCCCTCCACTCGCACCAGTGCCACGTTCGAGGCACCGACGACGAGTTCGACGTGGCCCTTCAGCACCGTCAACGAGTAGGTGAATCCGTAGGTGGCCGAGCCGATCAACGTGGAGAACGCCGGGTTCGGCTTGAAACTCGGATCAGTCTTCGGGTCCTCGTGCTGGGCGGTGGCGGCCTTGCGGTCGGCGTTGAAGCCGGTGACGCTGTCGTGGGTCTGGGACCGGATGAAGACGGCTTGGGGGTTCGCGCCCACCTGGTACCAGCAGACGGTGACGTAGCCGTTGACGTCTTTGGTGACTTTGGGGGCCTTCACTCCGAGGGCCTTGGACACCTCGCCGGAAGTGACCTGCTGGCAGAGCGATCGCGACGACGCGCTGGCCACCCGGCCAAGCGCGAGCGGTGTCAGTACCGATACGAGGCACGCCACGGCTGCGAGCAGCACCTTCATGGAGAACGGTCGCGCCACACTCATCTTCGCCGTCGCTTTCGGATGCGTCGTTACACGACCGGCCGGTCGTTCACGGCGATTCGACCACGATCCTACAGACCGCTGATGCCACCACGAGTGAGTCGAGCATGGGAATTGTGCGATCCGGGGCCTAGAGGCGACCGACTCCCTCGGCTGCCCGATGGATCTCGTTGTGGCACGCCTTGCAGAGGAACTGACAGTTGCTCAACTCGTCGTCGCCGCCGGCGGCAACGGGCTTCTTGTGGTGGAATTCGATCGCGCGGACCCGGCATCGGCCGTAGTGAGGACACGAAGTCTGCGTGCATTCGCACGTGCCTCGCGCCCGTTGACGCGCCATGCGTTGCACCGGCTCGGGAAACGTCAACATGCCCTCCTCAATGGTCAACAATGTACTCGCCACCGCCCCCGTTGCTGTCTCGGATTCCCTGTCGCACTTTCGCACGGCGCCACCGTGCTGTTCAACGGCGCACGTTGCGGTCAACGAGTCGGCTCAGCCGTCTGGCGAATTCACCCCAGTCATGCGCCTCGTCACGACTGGAAGATTCGGCCCACCAGCTCGTTGGTCTCTTCGTAGGGAACTGCGGGGGAGAAGAGGAAGCCCTGGCCGAGCGAGCAGCGCAGGTCGCGCAGCTGTCCGAGCTGGGCCTGCGTTTCGATGCCCTCGGCGAGCGTGTCCATCTCGAGGTTGCGCCCTATTGACACGATGGTCTCGAGGAGCCGTTCATTGTGCAGGCTCGCGCGCGTCGGCCGGACGAACGACTGATCGATCTTTATCATCCTTGGATTGAGCTGCGACAGGTGCGAGAGCGATGAGAAACCCGTGCCGAAGTTGTCGAGCGCGACGCCGACGCCGATCGAGCTGAGATGTTGGATCACGCTCAAGGTGTCACCGATCTCGAGCAGCGCCACTCCCTCGGTGATCTCGACGATGAGTCGATTGGCCCCCAGGCCGCTGGCCGCGAGTTCGCGCTCCACCAACGCGGTCAGGCCGGGATCGTGGAACTGGCGTGCCGAAAGGTTCACCGTGACGAACGGAGGAGCGTTGGACGAGGTGGCTTGTTGCCACGAACTTGCCGCGTCGAGCGCTTCATGGAGCGCCAACTGGCCCAGTTCGAGGATCAGGTCACTCTGTTCGGCGAGCGGGATGAAGACGTTCGGGGGAACCCATCCCCTCTCGGGATGGCGCCAGCGCATCAACGCTTCGAAGCCGACCACCTGGGTGCTCGTGAGGTCGACAATGGGCTGGAAATGCATCGCGAGTTCGTGGGAGGGTATGGCGTGTCGCAGTTGCTCGGCCAGTGACAATCGGCTGAGGGCCTGCTGGTGCATGCCTGAGCTGTAGACCGCATGACGTCCTTTGCCGAGCCGCTTTGCCTCGTAGAGCGCCATGTCCGCGTCGCGAACGACATCGAGTTCTTCAGGGGAGGCCGAGTCCCAGACCGCGACACCGAGGCTCGCATGTTGTCCGAGGCTCAACCCAGCGATCTCGAACGGCTGGTCGAGAGTGCGCAGCAGACGTTGCGCCACCCGTTCGGCTTCGGATGTGCTGGTGACGTCCTCGGCCAGGTAGAGGAACTCGTCACCTCCGAATCGGCAGAGCGTGTCCGACGAGCGAGTGACGCCCTCGAGGCGGCTTGCGACCTCGGCGAGCAGCTGGTCGCCCACGAGATGTCCGTAGGTGTCGTTCACGCCCTTGAAGTCGTCGAGGTCGAGCAGTATCAAGGCGCTCATGCCGTCCTGGCGGGCCACGCGGGCTCGTGCGTGCAGCAGCCGATCCTCGAAGAGCGCCCTGTTGGCCAGACCGGTCAACGGATCGTGAAGTGCCTGGTGGGACAGCTGGGCCGTCAGGGCGCGTTCGTCCGTGATGTCTCGCGCCGAGACGATGAAGTACTGGAGACTGCCGTCTTCGTCGCGCGCCGCGGACTTGGAGACCTCGGCGATGATCACACGGCCGTCCGTGTGAAGGAAGCGCTTGACGTAACGCATCTGGTCGACTTCACCGCGGAGCATCCCGTCGTGGAACTCGTTGGCGATGTTCAAGTCCTCGGGGTGAGTGAATGGCTCTGAACCGCTCCCGATCATCTCGTCGCTCGAACGTCCCACCATCTGACAGAACGCGGCGTTGGCGGCGGTGATCCGGTTGTCGATGTCGGCGAAGACCATGGGCGCCATGTTGTCCTCGAAGGCGAGGCGGAAGTGCCGCTCGGCGACCGTTCGGGCTCGCTCGGCGACGCGCTGAGCGCCGCTGTCACGGATTGAGCCGATGGTCCAGTGTCTGCCGTCCAAAGTGAGCGACGACAGGGCGAAGTCCACTGGGAGCTCGCTGCCGTCCTTTCGCAGCACGGTGAGGTCGCGATTGCTCCAGATGATCCGCCGGTTGGGGTCCCGGCGGTACTCTTGACGCGCTTCGCCCTTCATATTTCGCAGACGGGGCGGCACCAGCATCTCGACGCTCTGGCCGACGAGTTCTTCGCGCGAGTAGCCCGTGAGCTCGCCGAGCAGTTCGTTGACGAAGTGGATGACACCGTCGCGGTCCATCAGCGCCGTGCCGTCGGGCAGGGCTTCGAGCAGGCTAGGCCAGGACGACGGGCTGTCGTTGAAGGAACTCATGATCCGTCAGTGCCTCTGTGTTCCGTGGCCCGCTCCCCATTGGATTGGATAGTTCGTATACTCTCACACCATCAGCCGTTTGACGGGCACCTTGCTCTGCGCGCCGTCGTCGACCAGAGCGCATCGCCGTGTTCAGCCTCCGACGTGACCCGCAGTCCTACGTCAAGGCAACTTCTCGACGCCCTGGTCGGCCGCCCGTTCGGCGTCGGTCTCCATGTCGGGATGCTCGCGGACCCACTCGTCGTGGCGGGGGTTGTGCGGATCGAGCAGGTCGTCAGCTGCGTCGTAGGCCTGACGATCCTCGATGATCTCGGCGGTCTGCTCGGGGGGAGTCGCGATCGGATCCATGTCCACTCGCATGGAGTTCGTGTCGGGGTCGTTCAACGCGACGGGCGAGGGGACGAAATCATGCCTCCTCTTGTTCGAACGCTGGATTCGCCAGGCCGCAAGGACTACGACAACGACGATGGCGACGACCACGATGGGCACTTGCGGAACCTCTGCTCTTCCAGGGACGGCCGCCTCGGCTCGCCGCTAGATCTGGAGCATACCGTCGAGTTGGTCGTCGAGGGGCTCGTGGTGCCGGATTGGGCCGGTGGGCCTCGAGGCGCTGAGCGCTGTTTAGGTCATTGGACCCTGCACGCCACGGGCCACTCAGCGCTACGTTGGACCCGTACCGCAGAACCTCGTGCACCGGTGTCGTGCGCCGCGAAAGACCCGTTGACGCAGTCGCAGGCCGGACGCAACGAGACAACAGGTGGGGGTGATATCCCGTGACTGTCTTTGCCGATCGTGTGGATGCCGGAAAGCAGCTCGGCGAGCGGCTCCTCAACCACTTGGCCGAGCGCAACGTCGTCGTACTCGGCCTGCCCAGGGGCGGCGTACCGGTGGCCGCCGAAGTGGCCAAGGCCCTCGACGCACCCCTCGACGTCATTGTCGTGCGCAAACTGGGTGTCCCGTACCAGCCCGAGGTCGCCATGGGCGCTATTGGCGAGGGCGGGCTGCGAGTGCTGGACGAGCGCATCGTCGCTCAGGCCGGAGTGAGCAGCGCCGAGGTCAGCGAAGTCGAGAGCCGCGAGCGCCGCAAACTCGACGACAGGGTGGCGCTGCTGCGCCGCGGCCGGACCCGCGTCGATCTCACTGGACGAACCGCCGTCATCGTGGACGACGGGATCGCGACCGGGGCCACGGCGCGGGTGGCCTGCCAGGTCGTCCGATCGCTCGGGGCGGGCGAAGTGATCCTCGCGGTCCCGGTCGGCCCGGCGGACGTCGCTGAGAGGTTCGACGAGGCGGACGAGGTGGTTTGCCTGTGGGCACCCGGAGATTTCCGTGCCGTGGGGCAGTTCTACCAAGACTTCGGACCGACCAGCGACGAGGAAGTCGTGTCGCTGCTCGACGAGGCCGAGCAGAGGATGCGCCGTCGAGTCCGCGGTGGCGCCACAGCGCCCGTGGTGCACGGTGCCGAGGCGGAGATCGAGGCCCTTGCCACTTCATTGGAGACGCCCGACGACCTCAATGGACTCGTCGAGCGGCTGGGTGCGAGTGACCTCGTCTGCATCGGCGAGGCGTCACACGGCACCCACGAGTACTACTGGTGGCGTGCCGAGTTGAGCAAGCGGTTGATTGCGGAGCAGGGATTCACCTGGATCGGCGTGGAGGGTGACTGGCCCGACTGCTGGAGGATCAATCGCTGGGTGCGCGGCGAGGAGCATCAGGAGTTCGACGCGTGGAAGTTGCTGGCGGGCTTCGAGCGCTGGCCGACGTGGATGTGGGCGAACGAGGAGGTGGCCGAGTTCCTGAGTTGGCTGCGCGACTGGAACCTCTCGCGCCCGGCGAGTGAGCGCGTGGGATTCTACGGACTCGACGTGTACTCCCTGTGGGACTCGCTGAGGATCGTGATCGACTGGCTGACGGAGAACGCGCCCGACGCGGTGGACGACGCTCATCAGGCGTGGCGGTGCTTCGACCTCTACGCTGAGGACCCCCAGCGTTACGCATGGGCGACGAGACTGGTCCCGCGGTCATGTGAGAACGACGTGGTCGGGCTTCTCGTCGAGGTCCGCCGACGGGCGCTGGCCACGCCCGAAGGCGACGAATGGGCGTTCAACGCGCTGCAGAATGCCGAGGTCGCGGCTGGGGCGGAGCGGTACTACCGAACGATGGTGCGCGGTGACCGCGAGTCGTGGAACGTGCGCGACACCCACATGGCGGACACGATTGATCGGCTGGGCGCGCACCTCGGACCCGAGGCGAAGGCCCTGATTTGGGAGCACAACACGCACGTGGGTGACGCCCGGGGGACTGACATGGCCAAGGCGGGGATGATGAACGTTGGCCAGCTCCTTCGCGAGCGCCACGGGCTGAAGCGGGTCGCCCTCGTCGGCATGGCCTCTTACGCGGGCACCGTGATAGCCGCGAGCGCGTGGGGAGAGACCGAGCAGACGATGGAGGTTCCGTCGGCCGCGGCTGGGAGCCACGAAGAGCTGCTGCATCGGACGCTCCAGCACCCCGCAGTCCTGGACTTCACCGATGGCCGCTCGGGGCCGTGGCTGGGAACGCGCCGGGGCCACCGGGCGATCGGCGTCGTCTTCAACCCGGCGCGAGAGATCCACAACTACGTGCCGACCGTGATGGGCGCTCGCTACGACGCTCTGCTGTGGTTCGAGCACGCTTCGGCCCTGGTGCCACTGCACCACGAGCGCGCGCCCGAGGAGCCCGAGTACGAGACGGGGCCCACCGGCTACTGAGGCCGTCCGCTCACACCGACGGGCCCGACCCGGCGTCGAGCGCCGACGCGATGGCCCATCGCGATGGCAGTGCCGACCTTTGTTACTACCATTGAGCGAACGAGGTGATACGTGTCCCAACTGCTCTTTACGGCTTTCAGCAACCGCATTGACGCGGTGCAACTCGCCCACGAGGTGGGTGAGCGCCTCGAAGGCGAGGGGATCTCGTCGAGACTGCACCTGCTCGACGTCGACGCCCAGCCCGACATCGACGCCGACACGATGGTGGTGAGCCTGGGAGGGGATGGCACATTCTTGAAGGCGGCGCGCCTGGCCCATCGAGTGGGCGCTCGCGTGCTCGCGGTCAATCTCGGTCGATTGGGATTCCTGCTCAACGTGCCACCGACCGAGATCATCGAGGACATCAAGGCCGCGTTCACGGGCCACGACGTGGCCGAGCGGTTGGCCCTGCAGATCTCGGTGTCGGGATCGGACATCGACGAGTTCGCACTGAACGAGGTGGTCGTCGAGCGCGCCCAGGCGGGTCACATGGTGCGTCTGAAGACGTTCGTGGACGAGGAGGAGTTCTTGACCTACTCCGCCGACGGCGTGATGGTCGCCTCGCCGACCGGGAGCACTGGCTACAACTTTTCGGCCGGCGGACCCGTAGTGGACGCCACGCTGCCGGTCATGATCATCACCCCGATCGCGCCACACTTCACGATCAACCGGTCAATCGTCGTCGCCGACGACAAGGTAATTCGCCTGGTCGCTGACAATAAGCCGGCCGTCATCGTCGCCGACGGCCAGGCCATTGGCTCACTCGAACCCGGTCGGTACGTCGAGGTCCGCAAGAGCCCGACCCCCGTGCGCGTCGTCGCCACCCGAAGCTTCGATCTGGCCTTCCGGCTGCGTGAGAGCCTTCGAGAGGGTCATGCCTAAGTCGCAGCTGGTCGAGCTGTACGCCCACGGACTCGGTGTCATCGGAGACGCTCGCCTCGAGTTCGGGCCAGGTTTCAACGTGCTGACGGGCGAGACCGGGGCCGGCAAGACACTGTTGCTGGGCGCGCTCGACCTCTGCCTGGGCGGCGACGGTTCCATGGCGCGCCACGCGATCACCACCGACATGCGCGCGGCCTCGGTCTTCGTGACCGGCGAGGGCGTCGAGGTGGTGCTGACGCGCGAGTCGAGCTCGTCGGGACGGTTGCGCAGCGCCCTCAACGGCGTCCCCACCAGTGCCGAAGCCCTTCGTTCGCTGGCCGACGAACTGATCGTGATCCACGGCCAACACGACTCGCTGGGACTGCGAAATCGATCCGAGATCCTTCGAATCATCGACGCCAGTGGCGCCGTGTCGACTGACGAACTCGACGCGACCCGTAGGAGCCTGCGAGAAGCCCGCCAACTTCGAGACTCCCTCGGCGGCGACAGCGAGCGACGAGCACGCGAACTCGATTTCGTGAGATTCCAGGTCGGCGAGCTCGAGTCGGCCTCGATCGTCTCGGCCAGCGAACTCGACGAGACCCTTGCCGAACTCACCCGTCTGACCGAGCTGCGCGACGGACAGGCCAACCTCGTCGAGGTGCTCGACCAGCTCGACGCCGACAGTGACGGCGCCGTGCTGCCGCTCTTCGCCAAAGCCATCGCTCGATTGCCCGGGGGCGAGTCCTACGACCCGGCACGCGAACTGCTGCGCAGCGCGCTCGAGCAGGCGCGAGAAGGCGTCCGCGAACTCGCCGCGTTGACCGATCTTGACGTCTTCGACGCGGCCGCACTGAAGGACCTCGAGGATCGGGCCACGCTGCTCCAGCAGATCGCCCGCAAGTTCGGAGGAAGCCTTGGATCGGCACTCGACACGCTCGAGGAGCTGCGCAGCCAGTTGCGGCTCCAGCTCGACGCCACGTCGAGGCTTGCCATGTTGGACACCGAGATCGTCGAACTGGAGCAGCGCGAGCGGCTCTTGGCCCGAGAGGCCCGCCGGGAGCGTGAGTATGCGGCGGTCCAGCTGACCACGACGGTGCGCGCGCAGTTGCCCCGCGTGGCTCTCCCGCACGCGTCTCTGCGCTTCGAGGTCGGAGACGACGACGGGTCCGAGGCCCAGATCCTCTTCACCCCCAATCCGGGACTTCCCGAGGGCCCGTTGCAGGCCCTGGCAAGTGGAGGCGAGTTGAGCCGGGTCCTGTTGGCTCTGTCGCTCGAGACGGTGCACGAGGACGTCGTGGCAGTCTTCGACGAAGTGGATGCCGGGGTCGGCGGACAGGTTGCCCAGCAGATAGGGGAGTGCCTGGCCGAACTAGGTCGTCGCCAGCAGGTGCTCGCGGTGACCCACCTCGCCTCGGTGGCCGCCAGGGCCGACCATCACTTCGTGATCGAGAAGTCGGTGCGCGACGGAGTGTCGACGACGACCGTGCGCCGGGTGACCGGCGACGACCGGGTGGGTGAGATCGCCCGGATGCTCGCCGGTGACGAGATCACCACCGAATCACGTGCACTGGCGAGTCGACTCCTGGAAACAAAGATTTAATGGGTCCGGGAGCGCAGTAGCTCCGAAAAGTGTGATGCACTCGCTATGCTGTGGTTCCGTGGATACGGCAGGTTGCGAATGACAAAATTCGTCTTTGTAACGGGTGGAGTTTCGAGTTCGCTCGGAAAGGGTCTCACCGCCTCTTCGCTGGGTCGACTCCTCAAGTCTCGTGGCCTGAAGGTCACCATGTGCAAACTCGACCCCTACCTCAATGTCGATCCGGGCACGATGAACCCCGGAGAGCACGGTGAGGTCTACGTCACCGACGACGGGGGAGAGACGGACCTCGACCTCGGGCACTACGAGAGGTTCATTGACGAGTCGCTGTCCAAGATGTCCAACACGACCACCGGTCAGATCTATTCGAACGTCATCGCCAAGGAACGACGGGGCGACTACCTCGGCAAGACCGTGCAAGTGATCCCACACATCACTGACGAGATCAAGGAGCGCGTGCGACGCCTGGGCACGTTGGGCGCCGACGTGGTCATCGTGGAGATCGGCGGCACCGTCGGCGACATCGAGATCGTCCCGTTCATAGAGTCGATCCGCCAGTTCCGCCGCGACGCCGGCCGCGACAACGTCTGCTACGTGCACCTGACGCTCGTGCCGTACCTCGCACCATCGGGCGAGCAGAAGACCAAGCCCACCCAGCACTCGGTGACGGAGCTGCGCTCGCGTGGCATCCAGCCCGACATCATCGTCTGCCGCAGCGACCAGCCGCTCTCCGACGGGCTCAAACGCAAGATCTCCCTGTTGTGCGATGTGCCGATGAACGCGGTCATCTCCGCGGTCGACGCGCCCAGCATCTACGACATCCCGATCACCATGTACAACGAGGGTCTCGACACGATGGTCTGTAACACCCTCCGGATCGACCTCGATAGCCACCCGATCGACCTCAGCGCGTGGCAAGAGGTCGTGCGCCGCGTGCACAGCACCACCAAGTCCCTGCGCATCGGAGTGATCGGCAAGTACGTCACGATGCCCGACGCCTACCTGTCGGTCGGTGAATCGATCCGCCACGCCGGCTTCGCGGTGGGCGCCAAGACCACCATCGAGTGGCTCGAAGCCGAGCGCGTGCCTACCGAGATCGACGTGGAGCGTATCCGCCAACTCGACGGCATCGTGGTGCCCGGCGGGTTCGGGGAGCGCGGCGTCGAGGGGATGATCGCGGCGGCGCGGATCGCGCGCGAGCACGACATCCCCTACCTGGGGATCTGTCTCGGCATGCAGGTGATGGTGGTCGAGTTCGCGCGGCACTGCCTCGGTCTGGGCGACGCGCATTCGACCGAGATCTCCATCAGCACGTCGGCGCCGGTCATTGCACTGATGGCCGAGCAGATGGACGTCACCGACCTCGGCGGCACGATGCGCCTCGGCGCGTGCCCCGCGATGCTCGACGAGGGCTCGGTCGTCGCCGGCCTCTACGGCACGACGGTCGTCTCCGAACGCCATCGTCACCGCTACGAATTCAACGCGCGCTACCGTGAGCAGTTCGAAGCGGGCGGCATGATGTGCTCGGGGACCTCGCCCGATGGCCGGCTCGTCGAGTTCACCGAGATCCCGAGCCATCCGTTCTTCGTGGGCACCCAAGCGCACCCCGAGTTTAAGTCCCGCCCCGACCGACCCCACCCCCTCTTCCTCGGACTCATCAAGGCCGCTGCCGCACGCGCTGAGGGTCGCGAGCCGCACATCATTGATCCGGAAACGGTCGACGCCACGCTGTGAGCGATTCGTTCCGGATCGAAGGAACAACGCCACTGCTCCACTCGCACGTCTTTGACGTCGAACGAAGACTGGTCAGCCATGGGGGCTCGACCTTCGAGCGCGACGTGGCCCTGCACCGCGGCGCGGTCGCCGTGCTCGCGATCAACGACCGAGGGGAGATCGGCCTGATCCGTCAGTACCGGGCGCCCTTGGATCGGTACAACTGGGAGATCCCGGCGGGCACGCTCGACGTCGACGACGAGGAGCCCCTCGACAGTGCCAAGCGCGAACTGCTCGAGGAGATGGGCTGCGAGGCCCAGCACTGGACGCTGCTCGGCCGGTTCTTGTCCTCGCCGGGATGGACGAACCAGGTGATGACGATATTCGAGGCCCGTGACCTGCGAACGGGCCCGCGCGCGCCCTCCGGACCCGAAGAGTCCAGTTCGACCGTCCACTGGCTCTCGCCGGAGGATCTTCGCGCGACGCTGCGCCGTGAGCCGGCAATCGACAGCACAATGGCAGTAGCTCTCAATCGTGTCTTTGGGACGTTCTTTGACGACCGCTGAGCAGTTGCTCCAGGAGTACCTGCAATGGCTCACCATCGAGAAGGGCCGCAGCCGTGCCACGATCGAGGCCTACCGAAGAGATATCACGCGCTTTTGCGAGTGGTTCGAACGGTCGACGAACCTGCGCGCGCTTCGTGAAGCGGACCTCGAGGCCTACTGCAACGATCTGCGTGGCCGTCGTCTCGCCGAGAGCTCCGTCGCGAGGTCGATAGCCTCGATCCGTGGCTGGTTCGCCTACCTCGTCGAAGAGGGTCATGTCGCCGCCAACCCGAGCGCCCGACTGAAGAGTGGCCGGCGCGGACGGACCTTGCCCAAGCCCATCTCCGAAGAGGAGATGACAAGGCTCATCGACTCGATTCCGAGCAGTACTCCGGTTGACCGGCGCGAC
>JADGOJ010000104.1 GCA_017883045.1 Acidimicrobiales bacterium | reverse complement strand
CCCTCGGCGGCGGCGGCGGCGACCGCGAGCACCGGCACCTCGTCGACCGACGGAACCTCCTCGGCGAAGATCTCGGTCGCGTGCAGCGCGGAGCTGCGCACCTCGAAGGTCACCGTCTCGCCGTTGGCGCGACTCGAGAGGTCGGCGCCCATGCGCCGCAGCACCTCCACGTAGCCGGTCCGCTCACGGGCCCCGTCGACGTCGACCACCTCGATCACGGCGTCGCGATGGATTGCGCCGAGCACGGCGAAGAAGGCCGCCTGCGACGGATCGCCGGGCACCCTCCAGTGACCGGCCACCGGGCGTCCGGGCTGCAGCGTCACCTTGCGACCCTCGTTCCAGTCGACGCTGACGAGATCGAGTCCGGCGGCGACCAACATGTCCTCGGTGGTCGAGCGGGTGCGCAGGTCCTCGACGATGGTCGTGGTTCCCGTCGCGCCGAGTCCGGCGAGGAGGACAGCCGACTTGACCTGCGCGCTCGCCATCGGAACGTGGTACTCGATGCCGTGAAGGTCCGACGAACCCGTGACCTGCAGCGGCGCGGTGACGCGCGGTCCCTGGCCCACCACCACCGAGCCCATCAGCATCAGTGGCTGGGCCACGCGATCCATGGGCCGTCGCGAGAGTGAAGCGTCGCCGACCAGCACATGGCTTCCGGGGACCGCGCTGACCACGCCGGTCAGCAGTCGCATCGTCGTGCCCGAGTTGCCACAGTCGAGGGGTAGATCGCTGGCGCGAAGCCCGTGGTCCGGGCCGATGACGACGGTGGCGTCACCCTCGAGCAGCCGGGTCGCTCCGAGCTGGACGACGATGTGGCCCGTCGAGGCGACGTCGAGGCCCGGCGAGAGGCCGACGATGGTGCTCGCGCCACTGGCCAGTGCGCTCAGCATCAGCGCGCGGTGCGAGGTGCTCTTGTCACCGGGCACGCGCACCGACCCGCGCAGGGCCGGCGCGTGGCTCACTCGCGCGACCTCGCTCACTGCTCGCGAACCACCTGGAATCCGAGGGCGCCCAGGGCGCCGGCGAAGACGTCGGCCTGCTCCGCGTCGATCGCGAGCAGCAGCGTGCCGCCCGCCCCCTCGATGCCGTGGGCGATCTCGATGTCGTAGATGTTGACCAGCAGGTCCGACGCCGCCATGGTCACCGACGCCAGTACCCCTGGTTGGTCGCTCACCTTCACGCGCAGGTACGCGAGGCTCTCCGAGCGCAGGGCCCGTCCGGGCAGCTGGTGTCGGGCGGTCGCCGCCGTGCGCAGACTGCTCTCGATCACGTCGCGCCGCTCACTGGCGAGGGCCTCGCGCAACGACCTCAATCGGCCCTCGAGCGCCTCGAGCGCCTCGACGATCGCCGCATGGTTCTCGAACAGGACGTCGGGCCAGATCGTCGGGTCGCCCGCGGCGATTCGCGTCATGTCGCGAAAGCCCCCGGCGGCCAGTTGCAGCAACACGGCGTCTTGTTCGGCGACCCGACTGGCCTCGTTCATCAGCGCTCCGGCGAGCAGGTGGGGCACGTGGCTCGCGATGGCCACGAGCCGGTCGTGGTCCTCGGCCGACACCGCCACCACGTTGGCCCCGATCTCTCGGAGGATTCCGTGCAGCGTGCTGTAGGTCGACGGCGAGGTCCGCTCGGTCGGGGTGAGGACCCAGGTGCATCCCTCGAACAGGTCGGCACGGGCTCCGGCCAGTCCGCGAAGCTCGGATCCGGCCATGGGATGCCCGCCGAGGAAGCGAGGGTCCGCCACGGCCCCGACGATGGATCCCTTGACGCCGGCCACGTCGGTCACGACGAGGTCGGGCCGTTCGCACGCTGCGAGCAACGCGTTCGCGACGTCGCCGACGGCACCGGCGGGCGTGGCGATGATGATCAGTTCGTGCGCCTCGGACATCTCAGAGCCACTGATCACGCCGGCCGAGAGAGCCGCGGTCACGACCGAGGGGTCGAGGTCGGTCCCGGTCACGTCCCAGCCGACGTCGCGCAGGGCGAGGGCCACCGAGGCTCCGATCAGGCCCAGGCCGACGACGTGGGCGCGGCGATTACTCGGGGAGGTCATCACGAAGAGTCTGGGCGCCGCGCAGGTAGACGTGTCGCAGATCCTCTCGCGCCCGCGTCGTGTAGACGTGCATCAAGACCCGCACGCACCTGGGCATCGCCCCGGGCACGTTGATCTCACTGGCGCACAGCAGCGGCACGTCGCCAAAGCCCACACCGCGCGCGCCCGTCGCCGGGAACGCCGACGTCAGGTCCGGCGACGTGGTGAAGAGGACGCTCACCACATCGTCGTGATCGAGTCCGTTGCGCGCCATCATCGCCCTCAACAGCTCCTGGGTGGCCTCGGCGATGAGTTTCGGCGCGTCCGCGGCGCACGTCGTGGCCCCGCGCAGGCCCCGGATCAGTGCAGAAGTCATGATGGCATCGTAGAGGCGATTGCGTCGGTCATTCCGACGGCCTCCATCAGACGACGGACCTCGACCAGCGACAGCTGGCGTGACGAACCCGGCGTCAGGGTGGCGTCCTGTATCGGCCCGATGCGCGTGCGCACGAGGCGCGTGACGTCGTGGCCGACCGCCGCGCACATGCGGCGCACCTGTCGGTTGCGCCCTTCGTGGATCACGATGCGCAACAGCCCCTCGCTCACCCGACTGACCTGTGCGGGACTGGTGACGCCGTCGTCGAGTTCGACCCCCTCGCGCAGCCGCCGGATCGCCGAGGGCGTCGGGTCGCCCTCCACGCGGGCCAGGTATTCCTTGGGAATACCCGAACTGGGGTGCGTGAGCAGATGGGCCAGGCGACCGTCGTTGGTCAGGATCAAGAGACCCTCGGTGTTCATGTCGAGACGGCCCACCGGGAAGATGCGCACCGACGACTCCACCAGGTCGAGCACCGTCGTGCGGCCCTGGGGGTCCGACGCCGTCGTCACCACGCCGTCGGGCTTGTTCAACAGGTAGTAGACGGTGTTCTGGGCGGTCGGCGCCAGGGCCCCGTCGACACAGATGATCTGGACGTCGGGATTGACCCGGTTGCCCAGCTCGGCCACCCGCCCGTCAATCGTGACGCGACCCTCGCTGATCAAGATCTCACAGGCCCGACGCGATCCGAATCCCGCGCGGGCCAGGGTCTTCTGCAGTCGCTCGCCCTCGTCCAACTACGAGACCTCGGCGTCGTCGTCGAGGCCGTAGGCCATCGCGTCAACGAGCTCGTTGGCAGTCTCGATCGGCGGCATGAACTCCTCGATCGGCGGCAGGTCGGAGATCGTCGCAAGGCCCATGCGGTCGAGGAACAGCTCCGTGGTGCCGTAGAGGATCGGCTGGCCGGGGCCGCCGGCACGACCCTTCTCCTCGATGTAGCCGCGCTGCTCGAGCAACCGTGAGACCCCGTCGACGTTCACTCCTCGCAACGCGGTGATCTGCGCGCGCGAGATCGGCTGGCGGTAGGCGATGATCGCGAGGGTCTCGAGCGCGGCGGAGCTGAGCCGGTGCGAGACGTCGCGGTTGGCGAATTTGGTCACCCACTGCGCGACGTCGGGCGAGGACTGCATGACCCAGCCGCTCGCGAGTTCGGCGAATTGGAAGCCGCGACGGTCGCGCGCGAACTCGTCGCGCAATGCGCGCAAGGTGTCGGTCACCAGCTGGGCGTCAGCGTCGACGACGTCGGCCAGCTCCTCTGACGAGATCGGCTCGAGGGCGACGGTCAGCATGGCCTCGAGCTTCTGCTCCAAGGAGAACTCATCCCTCATAGCTGTCAACCCTTCCGATCTCGAGCCCCAGCGACACGTCGAGCCATTCGATCTGCACGTCGCCGAACGTCGCGCCCTGGCCGAGGTCGACGTGACCCAGCTTGCACAGCTCCAACAGCGCCAGGAAGTGCACGATGATCTCGATACGGCTGCCCAGGCCCTCGGTGAGCGAGCGAAACGAGATCCGCCCCATCGAGGGTAGGCGCTGGGCGAGCGCCACGACGGTCTCGGCCACCGACACTGCGTCCACGGTGACGTGGTTGAGCCGCACGACGGGCACCGGCTTCTCCTCGATGCCGCGCAGGTACGCCCCGGCGAGTTGGGCCGTGGTGACGCCCGCGAGCAGGTCCGGCGGGTGCACCTCGAATCCCTCGTCGATGCCGCGCAGGCGCGGAAAGGCACGGCTGGCCCGCTCGAAGAGCGAGACGAAGGCGTCCGAGAGCGCGGCGTAGGTCCGCAGCTCCAACAGACGGGCCAAGAGCACGTCGCGTTCCTCCCAGCCCACGAACTCCTCGTCGGGCTCGGCGAGGTCGCGCCCGGGCAAGAGCCGACGGCTCTTCATCTCCAAGAGGATCGCCGCGATCAGCAGGAATTCGGAGAGCCCTTCCACGGACGTCGTCAGCGAATCGTCACGCAGCGTGGCCACGAAGGCGTCGACGATCGGGGCGAGCGGAACGTCGAGTACGTCGACCTCGTGGCCGCTGATCAGCTGGAGCAGGAGTTCCAATGGGCCGCTGAAGGACGGCGTCGTCACGACGAAGGTCACCGGTGGAGTCTACCGCCAGCGCCCTCGCTCTTCGACGCTCATCTACGATTGGGTGATGAGGATACTTTCGGGAATGCAGCCGTCGGGGCCGATGCACATCGGGAACTACCTCGGGGCCGTCAAGCAGTGGGTCGCCACCCAGAACCACGACGCCTTCTACTGCGTGGTCGACCTGCACGCGCTGACGCTGCAGATAGACCCGGAGAAGCTGCGCGAGCAGACGACCGACCTCTTGGCCTCGTACCTGGCCTGCGGCCTCGATCCCGACGTCTGCACGGTGTTCCTCCAGAGCCAGGTGCCCTATCACGCGCAGCTGAACTGGCTGCTCGAGTGCGTCGCCACCTACGGCGAGTTGAGCCGGATGACCCAGTTCAAGGAGAAAGCGCAGCGCCAGGAGGGCTACCGGGTCGGCCTGCTGACCTACCCGGTCCTGATGGCGGGCGACATCCTGCTCTACGAGGCCGCCGAGGTGCCGGTTGGTGACGACCAGCGCCAGCACCTCGAGTTGGCCCGCGTGATCGCCGAGAGGTTCAACAACCGCTACGGCAAGACCTTCACGGTGCCGGTCGCGGTGCAACCCAAGGTCGCCGCGCGCGTGATGGACCTCCAAGAGCCGACCCGCAAGATGTCCAAGTCGGTCTCCAGTCCCCTGGGCTCGATCTACCTGTTCGACACGCCCGCGGACATCGAGAGGAAGGTGAGGAAGGCGGTCACCGACACCGACAACGAGGTCCGGTTCGACTGGGAGCACAAGCCCGGACTCAGCAACCTGCTCGAGATGTACTCGAGCTTCAGTGGCGACAAGCCCGACGACGTGGCGGGCCGCTACTCGCGTTACGGCGATCTGAAGGGCGACCTGGCGACGCTGATCGTCGAGTCCCTCGCCCCGATCCAGCGCCGCTACCGCGAGTTGCTCGCCGACCCCGGTGAGTTGCACGCAGTCGCGATGCGCGGGTCCCTGAAGGCCGCCGAGGTCGCCGGACCCGTCTATCACCGCGCCGCCCGGGCGATGGGCCTTCTCTAGAAGAGGTTGTTGAGCCACCAGTTCTCTAGGCTCGTGAGGGCGTTCGACCCGAAGTGGAAGACGAACGAGCCCAGGATCACGAACAACATGACGAATGGAAGGGCCCTCGCCCGGAACTGGTAGTACTTGGGCAGTTGGCGCGTCGGGATGAACCGCTCGATGATGGCCGATCCGTCGAGCGGTGGAATGGGCAGCAGGTTGAAGACGGCCAGCACCAGGTTGACCAGTCCCAGGGCGACGCCGATGTTGTACGTCGTTTGATCTTGGTTCACGTGAATCGCGAACTCGCAGATGGCGAAACCCACCGCCGAGAGGACCAGGTTGACCAGGGGACCGGCCAACGACACGTAGAGCGACTGTTGGCGGGGCTTGCGCAGCCGCGAGATGTTCACCGGGACCGGCTTGGCGTAGCCGAAGGCCGGCAGGCCGCTGATCAGCAGCAGGGCCGGCAAGAGCACCGTGCCGAACGGGTCGATGTGGCGCAAGGGGTTGAGCGTCAGCCGATGCTGCTCCTTCGCGGTCGGATCGCCGTAGTGGTAGGCGACGTAGCCGTGGCTGACCTCGTGCAGTACCACCGAGGGCACCAGGGCGATGAAGAAGTAGTAGCTGAAGGGCATTGTGGACCGGTCCGTCTAGTCGTGGGCGCGCGGGTGCGCGTTCTGGTACTCGCGCTTCAGCGACGTCATCGCCACGGCCGTGTAAATCTGGGTTGTCGAGATTGACGCATGTCCAAGGAGCTCCTGCACAACTCTAATGTCCGCGCCGTGGGCCAGCATGTGCGTCGCGCAGCTGTGGCGAAAGACGTGCGCACTGATGCGAGCGCGCTCGATCCCCGTGGCCATCGCGCGCTTGTCGATCACGAGATCGATGCCCTGGCGTGAGAGCGAACCGCCGCGGGTGTTCAAGAAGAGCCGTGAGCCCCTCTTCGCCTCGGGGAACGATCCCCTGCCGCCGGGTCCGAGATACTCGCGCAGGGCGCCGGCGAGCACTGATCCCATCGGCACCAGACGTTGCTTCGATCCCTTGCCGGTCAACAAGATGAGCTCCTCGTCGAAGTCCAGATCCTCGAGCCCGATGCCGACCACCTCCGAGACCCGAGCACCGGTGCCGTAGAGCAGTTCCAACAGCGCGCGGTCGCGCCGGTCAACCGGAGTACTGCTCGGAATCGAGTCGATGAGCCTTGTCATCTCCTCTTCGGAGATGGGCTTGGGCAAGGTCCGTCCGCGCCGGCC
>JADGOJ010000026.1 GCA_017883045.1 Acidimicrobiales bacterium | reverse complement strand
TCCACGGCGTCGAGTTGCTCGACACGGTGGCGACGATGGTCTGGGTGTCCGCTGACGCCGCGCTAGCGAGGCCCACAGTTAGCACCGAGACGAGCGCCACGACGGTCGTCGTGCCCCTCAGCATCACGCGTCGCAGTCCTGTGAATAGTGCTTCCATTGGCCTCATGGACCCCTCTGTATCAGAAGTCCGGTCTACTCGCATGTCAACGCCACCGCAACTGCCTCTCTACCAAGCACTGGCTTGTGGTTTCATAGTCATTCATCGACCGCCAAGGTTCATGGATCTGCCGCCAAGAAGGTACTGATGATGCTGCTTAGAGTTTCTTGCCTCAAGGACTTCCTTCACAAACGGTGTTCAGGAACTTCACGGCACGGTCCATTCTTGCAGCCTGACGCCGGGTCCCCATCAGGGGGCCATGACGGATGGACGCAACCAGCCGAATCTCTGTGGAAACTGAAGACAACGAGTCCGGGCATGCTGCGTCGGGGCAGACGGTCCTTGACCACGGCCAGAATTGGCGCTCCAAAGGGAGCGCTTGGGAGTTCCAGTGCAGGGTGACTACGGGAAGAAACTCTGATTGGAGGACCTGGTCACGGTCAACCGCGCAAGTCCCACGAGGGAGGGTGATTCGGCGAGGTCCTGGCGGGTCGGTGGTCGGCCTTAACCCGCCAGGATGAATGGTGGAACTGACGTCGGCTGAGCGGTCAAGGCCGGACTCGACAGCGACGTTCAAGTTAGTGACGCCATGGCACCGAATCCTCCAAGTGGCTCCTTCGATGTCGTTTCCTCGTCACTGGCGCTGTCCTTCCTACCCGATCCGCTCGAAGCGTTGCGGGACTGACGCTCGCTTCTCGTCGATGGCGGTCGGGTCGGCCTATCGACATTTGGCCCTACGATCAGCGTTCGAGGGAGCAGCTGGACAGCGCGTTGCGTAGGTTCGCGTCGCCTCAGATGGCCGACGCTCGCACGACCGGCGAATAAGGTCCGTTCGGGTCCGGCGCTGCGAAGGAAGCGTTGTTGTCAGATGCCGGCTTCCATGATGTCCGCACCGTGACGACGATGGCGTCGCGACGCTTCGAGGATCCGCAGCATTGGCATCGCTGGTCCACGTCGGTGGAGCAGCGCCAGTTCTGGGCGGCCGTGCCTGAGGGTGAGCTTGCGAACGTTCGCCAAGCGATATTCGCAGCGGCGGACCAGTGCCGCGACGAGGCTGGTCGAATTGGCTTCGATCAGGAAGTCCGCTACACGCTGGGAGTTCGCTGACCAACGTCCAAGACGCGGGTCTGGCGCCGCACTCGTCTCCGGCAGTTGAGGGGACCTTGACTCGTTGACCGCGGCCGACTCTAGGGTTTCGGCTCTGCTTGACGGGGACACTTGTGACCATGCGGACCGAGCAGGGTCGACCGCTGAAATGCCTCGTCTTCACCCGTTCGCGGCGCGCATGATGCGTCGCAAAACGAGCGGCTTGACACTAAAGTCTGATGGACACTGCGAGGAGTCCTCTTCTTGAATGAGCAACTTGTCTCCACTGAGTTGAGCTGGCACGCATGCGGAGGACTCGATGGTTGCTGAAACGACACCCGGACCGCTCGCACTGGTGGGTTCTGGCGAGTATCTCCCTCAGATGGCTGACATCGAGGCTGGCTTGCTCGATGGCCGACCGCCTCGCTACGTGCAATTGGCCACTGCCGCAGTACCCGATGGTCAGCAAGTGGTCGAGCGGTGGCATCGCCTCGGCAGAGTCCAAGCCGAGCGTCTTGGCGTCGAGGCGGTCATCATCTCCGTCAATGACCGCAACGATGCCAACGACCTCGCGCTGGCGGCACAAGTCTCCGGCGCTGGCTTGATTTACCTCTCTGGTGGCCACCCCGCATTCTTGGCCGACACCCTTCGCGACACGGCGGTGTGGACGGCGATCGAAGGGGCCTGGCGCGACGGCGCGGCACTTGCGGGATGCAGTGCCGGTGCGATGGCGTTGACCTCGTGGGTGCCGTCGCTTCGCCATCCCCGCCAGGGCGGCTCCAAGGGGCTGGGTCTACTCGGCCACGTTCGGGTGATCCCTCACTACGACGCGTTCGCGTCCAAGGTTCCCGACCTGTTGACGCGTTTTCTCTTGCCACACGAGACATCGGTGACCATCATCGGGATCGACGAGGACACGGCACTGGTCGGTGGCCCGAGTGAGTGGACCGTGATGGGTCGACAGTCCGCGTGGCTCCTCACCGAGGGCGGCCGAGCTGAGTACCGGTCAGGTACGACGATCACGACGCCCCTGTAGTCGCACGAATCCGAATCTGAATCGACCCACCGACCGACCGCCGCTGGCGAATTGACGAGTTGCCAGACCGTGGTGAGAGAGGAGGAGCTCAGCGACCGAGGTTTTCCATAGTGAATCCGGCGGCCTGCAACATGCGACGCAGGTCGACCGTCTGTTGAGTGTCGAGGTCCTTGCCCCGGGGGCGGTCGAAGACCTGTGTCTCAGCGCCAAGGGTGACCACGAATCGGCCGTTGGCCTCCTCCTCGATCGAGCCGATCTCTTCGAGCAGGGCGGCCACGTCGCGCCATTCGAGGTTGTGACTCGTCGGGTGGGCCAGGATCTTCTCCGCCGTCGCGAGGTGATGACTGCCTAGTTTCTTGTGTTCCATTCGGTGCACCCTCCAATTGAACGCCTACGAAGCAATCTAGGTGTCTGCATCGAGCGGCTCGGAGTGGCCGATATACTTGCCTTCAGTCAAGCAACTAAAATTTGCCTAGAGGTGAGCCGATGGCGATCAAGAACTTGAGTGGCATGCACCATGACCGGTACAAGTGGATTGCGCTCACCAACACGACCCTCGGCGTCTTCATGGCCACGGTCAACTCGTCGATCATCCTGATCTCGCTGCCCGCGATCTTCCGAGGGGTCGGCATCAATCCACTCTCCCCGGGCAACGTCGGCTATCTGCTGTGGCTGTTGCAGGGCTACCTTCTGGTCACCGCGGTGCTCGTGATCAGCCTCGGACGACTGGGCGACATCGTCGGGCGCGTGCGAATTTACAACCTGGGATTCGCGGTGTTCTCCTTCGCGTCGGTCGCGCTCGCCCTCGACCCCTACCAGGGTGGTTCCGGTGCGCTCTGGCTGGTCCTGTGGCGCCTCGTCCAGGGCGTCGGCGGTGCGATGCTCTTCGCCAACTCGAGCGCCATCCTCGTCGACGCGTTCCCGCCCGACCAGCGCGGCCTCGCGATGGGCATCAATCAGGTCGCCGCAATCGGGGGGTCGTTCATCGGCCTGATCGCTGGGGGATTGCTGTCCATCGGCGACTGGCGCCTGGTCTTCTGGGTCTCGGTGCCCTTCGGAGTGCTCGGCACCGTGTGGGGCTACCACAGCCTTCGCGATAACGGACAGCGAGCCGATGCCCGCATCGACTGGTGGGGCAACCTGACCTTCGCCGTCGGCCTCACGTCGCTGCTCGTTGCGATCGTCTACGGCATTCAGCCGTACGGTACGCACTCGATGGGTTGGACCGCGCCCAAGGTCCTCGCCTTCTTCGCCGTCGGCATCGCCTTCCTGGCGGCCTTCTTCGTCATCGAGATCCGCACCGAGTCGCCGATGTTCAACCTGCGACTGTTCAAGATCCGGGCCTTCGCCACCGGGAGTGCAGCGGGGCTGCTGGGGGCGATCTCTCGCGGCGGTCTGCAGTTCATGCTCATCATCTGGTTACAGGGCATTTGGCTGCCACTGCACGGTTACGCGTACTCGGCCACGCCATTGTGGGCCGGCATCTACCTGGTGCCGTTGACCTTGGGTTTCTTGATCGCCGGTCCAGTCTCTGGCTATCTGTCGGACCGCCACGGGGCTCGCATCCTGTCGACGTCGGGGATGATCATCTTCGGTGCGAGCTTCCTCGGACTGTTGCTGGTTCCCACCGACTTCAGCTACTGGATCTTCGCGGTCATGGTGCTCTTGAACGGCGTCGGTGGCGGCATGTTCTCCGCGCCGAATTCGACGGCGATCATGAACAGTGTTCCGCCAGACCAGCGCGGTGGTGCGGCCGGCATCCAGGCGGCGTTCATGAACACCGGGTTCGTGCTCTCGATCGGCATCTTCTTTTCGCTCATGATCGTGGGACTTACGAACTCGCTCCCGGCGGCGATGTTCAAGGGACTGAGCACCAACGGCGTCAGTGTGGCGGAGGCGCAGTTGGTCGCCAGCCTTCCCGCGGTCGGGAGCCTGTTCTCCTCGTTCCTCGGCGTCAATCCACTCGCGAGCTTGCTCGGTTCGCCGTCAGCAGCGCACGTCACCCGTGCGCAGTGGCAGACCTTGACCGGCAAGCACTTCTTCCCGAACCTTATCCAGGCTCCCTTCCATCACGGTCTCGTGATCGTCTTCACTACCGCCATCATCCTTTCGGCGATCGGGGCAGCCGCTTCGGCCCTGCGCGGCAAGCGCTACATCCACGAGGACCACTCGATGCGCGAGCACGTGGGCGACCTGACCATGACCGTCGGCGGGGTGCCCGGAGAGATTGCCCTCGAGAGTGACGTCGTGCGATGAGATCGCCGCTGGTTCCTTCATCGCCGGCCCCGTCGGCATCGGCCGTGCGGCTGCGACTCGTGCTGGTCCGCCTCGCCAGAGCCCTTCGCCAGCACGGCAGTGCTGGTCTCACGCAGTCACAGATCTCCGCGATCGCCTCGGTCGAGGAACTGGGTCCGATGCGGGTCAGCGCCCTGGCGGCACACGAGTCGGTCGGGGCGTCGGTGGCGACGAGGGTGGTGACCAGCCTCGAGGAGCTCGGGTACTTCAAGAGAGCCAATGATCCCGAGGACAAGAGGGCGTGCCTCGTCGAACTGACTGACGAGGGACGGGCCGTCATCGGCACTCTCTGGATCGGACGCACCATTGGTCTCAGCTCGCGACTGGAGCGCTTGACGCCCGAGGAACGAGATCGCCTCGAAGCCGCCCTACCGGTGTTGGAGAAGATGGCTCGCGACAGCTGAATGGATGCTTTCGAGGTCGATCGTTCTACGCAACATCAGATTTCTATGGGCACCAACGGCCCATTGACGGCTTATTGGGTCAACTCGCTCGCGCAGAACTTGCACTTGGTGGCGGCCATGGGAAGACCGGCGGAGAGGCAACTCGGACAGGTCTTGGACGGCGCGGGTTCGCCGAAGACTGACGTGCCGCGCCGCAGCATGTACGCGCGGTAGGGCACGACGATCACGAAGTAGATCACGGCCATGAAGATGACGAAGTAGACAATCGCTGAGATGAACGCTCCCAGGTCGATACGCTGTCCGTTGAGCGTCCATCCGATGCCCTGGCCGGTGGACCCACCGCCCGCCGCGGCGTTCACGAGCGGCGTGATGATGTTGTCGGTGAATGCCTTGATCAGCGTGCTGAACGACAAGGCGACCACCAAGCCGACCGCGATGACGATCAACTCACCCTGCATCAAGAAGTTCTTGAATCCCTTCATCGTGATCTCCCTTAGCGTGACAGGCCACAACGATTGTGGCGCGACAACAATCTTCTTCATAGCAAACATCAGTCGACGCGCGCCGGTTGGGCGTCGTCGCTGCGACGTGGAGGTCCTGAACGCCCGACAGTCGGCGAGCCGATTGGGTAGGGGCGAAGGTGGATGGTAGAACTGGGATTCGAATTGTCAAGGGTTCGAATGCCGAATGTGATCGAGGTCGCCGGACTGACGAAGCGCTTCGGGACTCTGGTCGCAGTCGACAACCTCTCATTCAACGTCGGGCAAGGCGAGATCTTCGGTCTGCTCGGCAAGAACGGTGCGGGCAAGACGACGACCGTCGAGATGCTCGAGGGCTTTCAGATACCTGACGGGGGAACCGTTCAGGTGCTTGGGACCAATCCGAAGTCCGGCGGGGGAGCGTGGAAGGACCGTATCGGTCTCGTGCTCCAGGAGTCTGACTTCGATCCCGTGCACACTGTCAACGAGACCGTCGGGCTCTACGCCGAGTTCTTCTCTCGTCGACGGAGCGTCGCCGAGACGCTTCAACTGGTCGGCTTGACCGACAAGGCCAACGAGCGGATCGGTCGATTGTCGGGTGGCCAGAAGCGTCGCGTCGACGTGGCGCTCGGCATCATCGGTGCGCCGGAGCTGCTGTTCCTCGACGAGCCCACGACCGGATTCGACCCCGTCGCTCGTCGCGAGTTCTGGACGATGCTCGAGGGGCTCCGCAGCACTGGCACTTCGATCCTGCTGACGACCCACTACATGGAAGAGGCGCAGCATCTCTGCGATCGAGTCGCGATCATGGCCAGTGGACGCATCGTCGCCGAGGGCACCGCCTCGTCGCTGATCGCGTTGGCCGGAACGACGACGGTCCGCTTCACACCGACGGTGGAGATCGATGTCGCCGCCCTGGCCAACGCGACCGACATTGCGTTTCAAGTAGAAGGCGACACCGTGTCGGCCACCGTCCCTGACGCTCAGGAGGCACTGCTTCGCCTGTTGCGCTGGTCGGAGTCGGCGAGTGTGCGCCTTGACGGGCTGGAAGTGCTTCGTCCGTCGTTGGACGACGTGTTCTTGGACGTGACGGGACGAGAACAGTGAGGTTCATCCGGCTCTCACTCTCCCAGGCCCGCTTCAATTTGCAGGGATACGTCCGTAGCTCTCGCACCGTGATCTTCGGAGTGCTGATGCCCGTGGGATTCCTCGCCCTCTTCAACTCGGTGTTCGGGGGGCGTTACAAGACGATTCCGGTCAACGGTCACCTCATCTCCTCGGTCGCCTTCTACACCGGCGGTCTCACGACCTACGGGGTGATGCTCGGGACCTTCACGGGGATCCTGGTCGCCATCGTCAGCGCCCGTGAGGCGGGGTGGCTGAAACGTTTCCGCGGCACGCCGATGCCCTCGGGGGCGTACCTGGCGGGGCAGATCCTCTACCTGTTCGTGACCTCGGTCGGGTTGATCGCGGTGATGCTGGCCGTGTCGGTGTTCGGTTACGGACTGACGGTGCGCGCGGTGACGCTTCTCGCGACGCTCTGCTACACACTGGTCGGAGTCTTCGCCTTCGCCGCGATCGCCCTGGCCTTGACCAAGGTGATCACCACGTCGGAGATGGCCTCGTCGGTCGGCCCGTTCACGGTGGTGATCCTGAGCTTCATCAGCGGGGTGTTCCTGCCGCCGGAACTTCTGCCGCACTGGCTGATCACGGTGTCGAGCTACTTTCCACTGGAGCCTCTCGCGAGTTCGATGCAGCGCGCGTTCGCGCTGCCCTCGGGCACTGGCTTCGAACTTCGCACGTTCGTCGTGCTCGCGGTGTGGGGGATCGTCAGCTTCGTCATCGCCCAGTTCACATTCACTTGGGAGCCCCTGAAGCGCTGATTCGTCACCCATTGCGTCGCCGGGCGCACGTCGCCGCTCGACCAGGCTTATCAAGTATTCGCTTCTGGTAGGCATGTAGTTAAAGATCTGTTTTGTCGACGTCTTCAGCATTGTCGCGAGTGCTTCGAGCGGGCTTGATGTTGCAGACCGAACGGTTCACAAGGGAAGTCCACATGGATCGCAAGTCGCTCAACGGTCGCCTTCGTGGTCGCGCCATCACCATCACACTCTGCGGTGCGCTCGCCGTCAGTTCGCTGTGCACGCTGCCGACATCGGTGGCGAGCAGCGCGACGCCCTCTCAACTGGGGCGCTGCCCTTGGGTGGCCGAGTCGCGCAACCACTCCAAGACCCCCTCGGCTCTCGCCAGTGAGGTGCTCTCCACGATGACCTTGGCCGAGAAGGCCTCCTTCGTCGTTCTGAAGACCTACCCGCCGCTCCAGAATCGGAACTTCGGCGTACCCTCGCTGTGCGTCCCGCCCCTCTCGCTCTCCGACGGACCCGACGGACTCGCCAACGGCCTTCACAGCGTGACCCAGTTCCCTTCCGCCATCGCCGTCGCGGCGACGTTCAATCAATCGATCGCTCGAGCTGTCGGCAAGGCGGTGGCCGACGAGGCACGGACCAAGGGGATCACGGCGGTGCAGGGCACCGAGCTCAACCTGGCGCGGATTCCCCAGAGCGGACGGATCTTCGAGACCTACGGCGAGGATCCCTACCTTTCGAGCGTCTTGGGAGTGGCGAACATCGAGGGGATCCAGTCACAAGGTGTGCTGGACAACGCCAAGCACTTCAGCGCGTACACCCAAGAGACCGCGCGGGTTCGACTCAACCAGATCGTCTCGGCCCGGGCTCTTGCCGAGCTCTATGACGCGCCGTTCCGTGCCGCGGTCATCCAGGCCCACGTCGCCTCGCTGATGTGCTCGTACGGTCTGCTCAACGGGGTGAACTCCTGCTCGGACCCCGCGCTCTACGCCACGCTGAAGAGCTGGGGATTCACCGGCTTCGTCAGGTCCGACCTCGAGGCCGTGAAGAACATTGCGCTGGCCTTCCGCGCAGGCATCTCCCTGATCAAGCCGGCGTCGCCCGCGACGATCGAGCGGCTGGTGAATTCCAAGGTTCTCGCCGTCAGCGACCTCAATCGCGCCGTGAGGTCGGTGCTGACCCAGATGTTCCGATTCGGCTTGATCGGGCGGACGGTGATCTTCGCCCAGCACGCCGTGGCGACGACCCCGGGCCACTCCGCGGTCGCGCTGCAGGCGGCTGAGAACAGCGTGGTGCTGCTGAAGAACGCCGGCTCGATCCTTCCCTTGGCGAAGACCGTCGGGTCCGTCGCGGTCATCGGCGCCTCCGCTGCTCAGAGCCCGGTGGTCTCGGGCGGCGGCAGCTCCGCGGTCGTTGCCCCGTACGTCGTGACGCCGCTCTCGGCGATCCGATCGTCGTTGGGCCCGAAGGTCCACGTCACGTACAAGCCCGGTGGTCCGGTGGGCCTCGAGCTCGACAGGCTGAATGACGTCGACCTCGTCGGCGGCGTTGCCCTGAAACCACTCACGCCGATCAAGACGGTGGGCGAACCCGGCAAGGCCGACCTCGCCGTCGTGGAGGGCCTCAATGTCACGAACGCGACCGCCACCGCCGCGACGCCCGGCACGGGCGAGGGCTGGACGAGATGGAAGGCGGTCGTGCGAGCGAGGAAGACCGGCACCTACGAGATCTCGCTGCAACAGATCGGCGACACCTGGCTCTATCTCGACGGCACTCAGATTCTGGCCTCGCCTGGACTCCACGCGCGCTCCACGATGGCGACCACGGTCGACCTGGCCGCTGGTCACCGGTACACATTGAGCGCAATTTGGTTTGCGGTGCGCAAACATCCAGCACCGCAGTTCGGGGTCGGGGACGTGACCCCCGACATCCGCGCAGCGGTAAGCGCTGCGCGCCGGGCCAAGGTGGCCATCGTCTTCGCGGGCGACTTCAACGGCGAGGGCAGCGATCGACCTGACCTGAATCTTCCCGGCGACGCCAACGCGTTGATCTCGGCCGTCGCAGCGGCGAACCCCCTCACCATCGTGGTCTTGAACACCGGTGGAGCGGTCTACATGCCGTGGCTCTCACACGTCGCGGCCGTCCTCGAAGCGTGGTATCCGGGCCAGGAGGACGGAGCCGCCATCGCGGCCGTCCTCACCGGCACCGTGGACCCCTCGGGACGCCTGCCTCTCACGTTCCCCGCGAACACCACGACGTTGCCGGTGACGGCGACCAGCGAGTTCCCCGGGGTGAACTCCGTCGTCAACTTCAGCAACGAACTCAACATCGGCTATCGCTGGTATCAGGCCAATCACGTCTCGCCGCTGTTCCCCTTCGGCTTCGGGCTCAGCTACACGCACTTCGGGCTGTCCAGCGCCAAGGTGAAGAAGTTGAACGGTGGTGTCAGGGTCTGGGTGACGGTGAACAACCTCGGCACCCGCTCGGGCGCTGACGTCGTGCAGGTCTACGTCCGGTACCCCAGTGGCGCCGGGGAGCCGCCCGATCAGTTGCGTTCGTTCGCTCGCGTCGAGCTCGGACCGTCATCGTCCAAGCGGATCGTCCTGACGATCCCTTGGAGCGGCTTCCAGTTCTTCCACAACGGATCACTCACGACCTTGGCGGGACAGTACGGGATCGACATCGGCCAGTCATCGACCGATTTCAAGTTGCACGCGAATGTGCAACTGCCGTAGTCGCGGTGATCGGCTCTCCTCGCCAGCTCCCGAGTCTGGTCGACATGACGCGAGCCGCTACTCCCCGAATTCTTAACTGCTCATTATCAGTCTCTTCGACCGCTCGACCGCTGCATTGGTACCGTCGAGGGTGCGAGGGTTCCGTGTCAACTCCGGCCCGAACAACGCACGCAAGGAGATAGCGCTCTCACCATGGCACCGCGAGTCGCCCGACATGTTCGTCACTCGTCATCAGACGGGTCCGGTGGCCCGGAGGGCAACGCCCGCCTGACCAGTTCGATTGCCGCGGTGCTGTTCGTGCTGTTGTTCCTCGAGGGCTTGACCATTCTGCAGATCGGCCGGCTCATCGGACCACACGTGTTCATCGGCGTCGTGTTGATACCGCCGATCCTGCTCAAGATCGCCACCACCAGCTGGCGATTCGTCAAGTACTACCGGGGCGCCCCCGACTACCGTCGCAAGGGCCCTCCGCCGCCGCTGCTGCGCCTGCTCGGCCCTCTCGTGATCGTCTTGACGGTGGCGGTCGTGGCGTCGGGGGTCGCCCTGGTGGTCGGGGCGCCATCGTCGTGGCACGCCCGACTGCTCCAGGTACACCAAGCAACGTTCCTGCTCTGGTTCCTCGCCACCGCGGTCCACGTCATGGGCCATCTCGTCGAGACTGCGACGCTGGCTCCTCGCGACTGGTTCGGCCGGACCCGTCGCCAGGTCCGCGGGGCGTCGATCCGACAGTGGGTCCTCGCGTCGAGCCTGGCCCTGGGTCTGGTGGCAGCGTTCTGGATCACGCCGTACGCCGCGAACTGGAAGGTGATCTCGAACTAGTGCCGTGGCCCGCGACGTCGCGAGCCGCGAATGCCCTCAAGGTTCCTCCGATCAGACGACTCGTTCGCCAAGAAAATTCTTAGCTAATGGCCCGGTCGACACCTCGTGCTGCCGCCAGAGAATCGTGTTGGCCACTAGATTCAGTCCAGTGCCGCACTGATTCGAGGAGGATCGATAGTGAGCGATGACGTCGCCGTAGCAGCACGGGTGTCGCACGAGGGGCCACCGCTCGACCGACCGAAGATCCAGGTGGTTCCGCTGAAGGGGCTGCCGATCGTCGCTGCGGTCGTGATTTGGGTGGCCATTGTGGTCGTGGCCAACTGGAAGTGGGGGCTCATCTTCACCCACGTCGTCGGCGGTGGGCTCTGGACCGCGATCGACCTGTTCGTCGGACTCGTGATCGGCCCGATCCTTGGGCGACTCTCGATCCCGACGCGCGCCGAGTTCTCGGCCCGGTTCATGCCCAAGATGGTGATCATCATGCCGACGGTGGTATTGATGACGCTGGCCGCCGGATTCCAGACGGCGCGCAAGCTCGGGAACCTGTCGGTGTCGAGCCCGAATCACGCGTGGCTCATGGTGTCGTTCTGCGTCGTCGGGGTGATGGCGATGATCGCCCTCGGCATCCTCGAGCCGGCCAACATCGCGGTGATCCACGAGATGAACAAGCCCGTTCCCAATGGCGAGAGGATCCACACGCTGATGAACCGCTTCATCTACACGGCGGGCATCACCGGTGTGATGCAGATCGCCACGTTGATCATCATGACCAGGGTGGCATCGCGATGAGCACCCTGACGGCATCTCACGGCGCCGCGCCGAGCACGGAGCGGTCCTTCCCGCCGATCGGCTGGCTGAGCACGTTCGCGCTGGGCTGCGTGGTCATCGGCGGGATCACGATGGCGTCCTACGCGCCTCGAGTCGCTCCGCTCGGCCCGCCGGTCGCGCTGCTCTGCGCTGGAGCCGTTCTGCTGCTTGCGTCATGGACGATGCTGGCGCGACTGAAGGACTTCTCGTGGAGTTCGTTCTGGTCGGTGTTCAAGTGGGCGTTCCTCGCCTACCTGATCACCTCGGGCATGATCGAGCTGGCCTTCGTACGTGACCACATGCGAGGCTCGTCGCTCGTGATCATCACCTTGATGCTGATGATCTTCGCCCTCAGCGTACCCACGACCATCGCCTTCACCACCGCTCGCTACGCCAACCAGTAGTGGTCGAATCGCTCGCCCGTCGTGGGACGGGGCTCAGCGCGGCGCGGGTTCGCGCGGCAGGCCCAGCACGCGCTCGCCGATGATGTTGCGCTGCACGGCTGACGTGCCGCCCCCGATGGTGAGCGCCTGGGAGTAGAGGAACCCGTAGGACCAGGTCGCTCCGTCAGCTCCGTCGCAGCCGCCCGGGCCGCGGTCGACCAGCATGCCCGCCGAACCGGCCAACCGGTTGGCCAGCGTCATGACCTCTTGGCCGTGGTCGTCGGCGAGGGCCTTTCGCACGCTCGCCTCGGGTCCGGGTTCGCGTCCGGCCAGCGCCGCCGACACGAGTCGCAGTCGAAGCAGTCGGAGTATCTCGCCGTGGGACCAGGCCTTCACCAGGTCGTCGCGCTCGAGCGCGCTGTGGGCGACGGCGTGGTCGCGGACCAGGTCCACGAGGTCCTGAGCCGTCGGCCCCCGGCCCCAGAGCACGCCCTCACCCGAGAGCGAGACGCGCTCGTTGCCGAGTGTCACCTTGGCGAGACGCCACCCGTCGTTCACGTCGCCAATGAGGTGGTCGGCGGGGAGGCGGACCTCGTCGAGGAACACCTCGTTGAACGCGTGGTCGCCGGTCATGTCGATCAGTGGTCGGATCGTGACGCCTGGAGCGCGCATCGGGCAGATGAAGTAGCTGATGCCCTTCTGCGGTGACCCTTCGTTCGACGTGCGGGCCAGGAGTATGCCCCACGTCGCCATGTGGGCGTAACTGGTCCAGACCTTCTGGCCGGTGATGACCCACTCGTCGCCGTCGCGTCGGGCCGACGTCGTCAGCGAGGCGAGGTCGCTGCCGGCGTCGGGCTCGCTGAAGAGCTGGCACCAGAACTCCTCGCCGCTCAGCAGTTTCGGCAGCCACTTCTCCTGCTGCTCACGACTGCCGGCGAAGAGGATCGTCGGTCCGGCCCAGCCGATGCCGATCGGATTGATGGGGCGCTGGATGCCCGCGCGGCGCAGTTCTTCGTCGATGAGGAGTTGGTAGTCGACGTCAGCCCCCCGGCCCCATGGTGCGGGCAGGTGCGGCGCGACGAGTCCCGCTTCGGCGAGCTCGCGCCCCGACGGGCTCGGGTGGCGGGCGAGCCACTCGGCGAGTTCGAGGCGCCGGGGGTCGTCACGGTCCATGCCGTCCTCGTTGGCGGCGACGGTCATCGGTGCGAGCAGACCGCGTCCTTCGCCCTCGTGATCGGACCGCGCGTCGCGAGATCTCTCCATCGCCACCTCCGTACCCAACGTAGCCTCGGCGACCCGGTCGGCGAAACTGCCCCTTGCCCGGAAGGTCCCATCGAGTCAGGCGCGTGCGCTCGAGTGGGACGAGGCGCCAGCGCGCTGAAGGGCGCACCGGCGCGGGTCAGTGCGCAGGCAGGAAGCCGTTGGCGAGACCCGACATGATCGATGCCACGACGCCGGGCAGCGCGGAGGCCGGTGCGTAGATCGGCAACCGGGCGCCGGCCCGGCCGTGGAGGTGGGCGGCGAGGGCACTGGCCGTCAGGGGATCGTGGCCCCGGGCGATGGTCGCCGCGATCAGCCCCGAGAGCACATCGCCGGTCCCCGCGGTCGCCAGCGCCGCCGTACCCGAGAGGACGATGCGCAGTCGGCCGCTCGGGTCGGCGATGACCGTCGTCGGTCCCTTCAACAGCACCACGCAGTCGGTCTCTCGCGCGAACGAGCGGACCGCTTCGAATCGGTGCGCCGTGACGTCATGCCCGGTCAATCGCGAGAACTCGCCCTCGTGCGGCGTCAGCACCCAGGGACCGCCGGCTGTCCGCGACGTGGGCAGCAACGACCGATCGAGGCCGTCGGCGTCGAGGACGACGGGGACCTCCACACCGGACAGGCGATCTCGAAGCCACGACGGCGCATCGGAACCGAGTCCGGGACCGGCCACCACGGCGCGACACCGACGATCGATGTGCTCGTCGTTCGCGTGCACCACCTCGGGCGGAAGTCGCACGAGGTCGGCGATCTCGCCGCGACTGGAGAGCCGGACCATCGACGCGCCACCCGCCAGCGCGCCGCGCACGGCCAATTCCGCGGCGCCGGGCATGAGCGACGATCCGGCGAGGACCTGCACCGCGTGCACCCACTTGTGGTCGTCGCGGTGACCCTGCACCAGCGCACCGAGATCGCGGTCTTCGACGACGCCGTCATCAGAGTGCTCTACGATGCCCAGTCCCGCGAAACGTATTTCACCGGTCAACGCCGCGGATGGACCGTCGAGGAGCGCCGGCTTCACGGCACCGAGAGCGAGGGTCACGTCGGCCGCGAGGGGCGCCCCGAGGATCTCCCCGGTGTCGGCGCTGACGCCCGACGGCAGGTCGACGGCCAGCACCATGGTTCCCTCGGCGACCACGGGAGCGACGTAGGGGCGCGAGCAGCCCAGTCCGAAGGCGGCGTCGATCACCAACCGGTAGCCTTCGAGCCCGACGGGTTGGTGAGCCACCTCGATCACGTCGACGTGAGCACCGCGCGACTTCAGCCACGCCGCTGCGACACGGCCGTCGGCACCATTCAGTCCGGGTCCCACCACCACCGCGACGCGCGCGCCGTAGCACGAGCGCAACATCCGCTTGGCCTCCAGGCCCACGGCGGTGCCGGCAGCGCTCACCAGGGCGTCGGTGCCACGACGCGCCACCGCGACGGCGTCGGCCTCGCGCATCTGGGCCGTATTCAGCAAGGGGATCAAGCCAGCCCACCGATCTCGTTGTCCTCGGTGCCGCGACCGGGTCGCGACTCTTTCGCGGCTTTCGCTGCGCCCTCGAGTGGACTGGTCACTTCGAGGTCGCGAACGCCGGACATCGAATCTAGGAGTTCGGCTCCGCCACGACGGCGGTGCCGTAGGCGAGGATCTCTTGGAATGTCCCGCCGAGCTCGTTGGAGTCGTAGCGCATGGCCACCACGGCCGTCGCTCCAAGCTCGGTGGCCGCTTCGGAGAGGCGGCTGAGGGCCTCGGCCCTCGCCTCTTGCAGCTGCTTCGTGAGGCCACGGAGCTCGCCCCCGCCGATCGCCTTCAGCGCTGCGCCGAACTGCGCGCCCACGTTCCTGGTCCGCACGGTCAGGCCGTTCACCTCGCCAATCACGCGGGTGATCCGGTAACCCGGCAGATCGTTCATCGTCGAAATCAACATGAAACCCTCCTTGGCGGTCTCAAACCAACTCTAAGCCACGGTTTGGCAGGTGGCGGGGCCCGCACGAGACGACACGACGCGAAGAGCCCCAACGTGCCCCGCCGATGGGCCGCTGACGACCGATCTAGAAGAAGACCGCGCAGAGGTCGTAGATCTCGCGCGGTACCTTTCGCCGCCCCTCGGCCACCTCGGAGAGCGGGGCCAGCACGACGCCATCGTTGCGCACGACGGGGATCATTCCGAACTTGCCCGCGACAACGGCGTCGTAGGCCCCGGCGCCGACACGAGTAGCCCAGATCCGGTCGTGCGCGGTGGGGCTGCCGCCGCGCTGCAGGTGGCCGAGCACGGTCGTTCGCACCTCGAAGTCGCCGCGCTCTTCGATCTTCGACGCCACGAATTGGCCGACTCCTCGGGTGGCGAGGCGCACCCCGCCGACTCCCTCGCTGGTGAGCTCGCTCGATTCGACGCCACCGAGCGTCGACAGGTTGACGCCCTCGGCCACGACCACGATGGAGAAGGCGAGGCCCGCGCTTCCTCGCTTGTCGAGGTGGTCGACGATCTCGTTCATGGTGACCGGGAACTCGGGAATCACGATCATGTCGGCTCCGCCGGCCAAGCCGCCCATCGCGGCCACCCAGCCCGTCGAGCGCCCCATGGTCTCGACGACCATCACCCGGTGGTGCGACGCGGCCGTCGTATAGAGCCGGTCCAGGGACTCGGCGACAATGCTGATCGCCGTGTCGAAGCCAATGCAGTAGTCCGTGCCTTGGAGGTCGTTGTCAAGGGTCTTCGGCACACCGACGACCGGCGCGCCACGCGCTGCGAGCCAGCTGGAGATGCGCTGCGTACCATCGCCGCCAATGGCCACCAAGGCGTCGAGGTGCTCGTCGATGGCTGACAGCACTCGCTCGCGCCCACCAGCGGGATCGTCGAGGTTGTAGCGCGCGGTGCCGAGCAGGGTGCCCCCCTGGGCGATCACGCCGCGCAACTCATTGGCGCCGAGCGAGGTTCCGGTGTAGTCGTTGGCCAGGCCGGCCCAGCCGTTGGCGATGCCGATCACCTCATGGCCGTCGCGAATGGCCATTTCGCCAATGGCCCGAATGGCGGCGTTCAGGCCGGGGGCGTCGCCTCCGGCTGTCAGCACACCAATCCGCATACCGCTCCTTCGACGTCGTCGTTGAGCCAAGTGTAGAAGAGAGTGTTGGAAAGACCGGTCTGGCGTCGCTGCAGCCACGGCCCGTCGGCGTGGGTGAGATCGTCACGGGCGATTCAACGGCCCGACATCGACCTTGGTTACCTGAAGGTTAAATCTGTGACAAAAGTGCGTGCATTTGGGGTATTTCCTGTGGACAGGATCAGTTTGTTTGGTAGCAAAGGGTCGTGCACAACATGGTGTTATTGCTCATCGTGATCGCCGTGGCGCTCGTCTTCGACTTCACCAACGGCTTCCACGACACGGCGAACGCAGTTGCTCCGACGATCGCGACGGGTGCGCTCAAGCCGCGCACCGCGGTTGCCTTGTGCTCGGTACTGAACCTCGTCGGAGCGTTCCTCTCGCTGAAAGTGGCCGCGACCATCGCGAGCGCCCTCGTGGCGCAGAATCTCGTGACCCTTCCGGTGATCTTCGCCGGGCTGGTGGGTGCGATCTGCTGGAACGTGACCACGTGGTACTTCGCAATCCCTTCGAGTTCGAGTCACGCGTTGATCGGCGGCGTGATCGGAGCGATGTTGGTTCTCGCCGGAGGTCATGCGGTTCTGTGGAGTGGACTCGTGTCCAAGGTCATCATCCCCGCGGGGATGGCACCGCTCGTCGCATTGGTCGCCGCCGGGGTGGCCGTGACCGCGGCACGTCTCTTGACCTCCAGGGTCGATCAGGGCGTCTCGACGATGGGCTTTCGAATCGGTCAGATCGGTTCGTCATCGCTACTCTCGCTCGCCCACGGCACCAATGACGCTCAGAAGACGATGGGGGTCGTGACGCTCGCCCTCATCGCCAATGGCACGTTGTCCGCTGACGCGTCGACCCCGATGTGGGTCATCCTGGCCTGCGCTGTGGCGATCGCCCTGGGGACGTTCATCGGCGGATGGCGCATCATCCGCACGATGGGCAAGGGTTTCCATCACCTCGAGCCTCAGCAGGGGTTCGCGGCGCAGATTGCCTCGTCGGCGGTCATCCTGACGTCGTCGCACATGGGGCTGCCGCTGTCCACCACGCACGTGGCGACTGGGTCGATCGTCGGCGTGGGCTTCGCCACCCCCAACCACCCGGTTCGCTGGAAGTTGGTGGCGAACGTGGCACTCGCCTGGATCATCACCATGCCGGCGGCCGGACTCATGGGAGCGGTCGCGTACTACTTCGCCCACCTCATCGGCGGCACCTTCGGTGTCGTGGTCCTCGCGCTGGTCGCCGCGGTGTACTTGGCCATCATCTATCGGCTGTCCAAGCACAATGTCGTCAACGCCATCAACGTGAACGACACGTTGGCCGAGAGCGACGAGTCCGTCGATTCGAAGACTGTCGTCGCAGCGTAAGAGACTGCAATGGCAACCACCACCACTGTCGCGGCGCCTTTCGTCAACTGGCCGCTCCTGGGCAACGTCGTGCTGACGTCGGTCATCATCGGCGTCGGCCTCGTCGTCGCCTTCTCGGTGGGGCTGGCGGGACTCTCCGTCGCCCGCGGGACCCAGCGCACGGTGCTGGCCCGGGTGTCGGCTTCGTTGGTGACGGTCCTCGTGGGCGCGGCCATCGTGGCGTCCCTCGTGTGGGGGCTCATCCTCATCATCAGGAAGTAGCTAGCTGAGATCCTTGCGGACGCTGGTGGTTCAGACGGCCGAGGAGACCTCCGAAGCCTCTTGTTGGCGCACCTGACCTCTGGAGGCCAGGACCGTGACGGCGAAGCTGAGGACCAAGGCCGCGAGAACGCCGAGGTTCGCGTAGGCCCACGCTCCGGTCTTGCCACCCAAACCAAACGGCTTCAACAGGTAGCCCTGCCACGTCAGCCACGAGGCGAGGGAGTTGGTCACCAGGCCCCAGCCGAGGATGCTCGCGACGATCGTCGTGACGATCGGCGTCACGCGGGCGTCGCCGTAGCGGCCGGCGTTGTCGAAGAGGTCGGCGTCGACGTAGTCCTTCTTTCGAACAACGAGGTCGCCCAGGAAGACCCCGCACCACGCCGCGATCAGAACGCCCACGGTGATGAGGAAGCCCTCGAACTGGTAGAGGAACCTGCCAGACACGAAGACGATGTAAATGGTGCCGATGAGCATGATGACGCCGTCGACGCCTGCGGCGGCGAAGCGCGGAATCCTGATTCCCGCGGCGAGCAGGGACAGGCCCGAGGAGTAGATGTCCAGCACCGCTCCACCGACGAGCCCGAGGATCGCGACGATCACGAAGGGGACCAGGAACCAGGTCGGCAGAAGGTTGGCCAGTGCCCCGACGGGGTCGTTGCTGATAGCTGAACTGAGCGTCTTCGACGATCCCGCGAGCAACAGTCCGAAGAACACCAGTATCAGCGGGGCGATCGACCCCCCGAACGTGGTCCACCACACCACACCGCGTGTCGATGACTTGCGTGGCAGGTAGCGCGAGTAGTCGGCCGCGGTGTTGACCCAGCCGAGGCCGAACCCCGTCATGACGAAGACGAGCGCACCGATGAGGCTCTCCATCGAACCGCTCGGGGCGTGAGAGACGACGTGCCAGCTGATGTGATCGAACGTGAGCACGATGAAGACGACGGTGAGCACCCCGGTCACCACGGTGATGATGGCCTGCATGCGCATGATGAGGTCGAAACCCATCACGCCGCCGCCGATGATCAACGCGCCGATGACCAGCATGGCGATGACCTTGACGCCGGTCCCGCTGCTCCAGCCCAGGCGCGTGAAGACCGTCGAGGTCGCGAGCACGGCGATGACGCTGAGGAACGTCTCCCATCCAACGCAGAGCAGCCACGAGATTGCCGACGGGAGTCGGTTGCCACGCACTCCGTACGCTGCGCGACTGAGCACCATCGTCGGTGCTGAACCGCGCTTGCCGGCGGTGGCGATCACGCCGCACAACCAGAAACTGAAGACGATGCCGATCAGTCCGACGACGATCGCCTGCCAGAATGAGATGCCAAAGCCGAGGATCCACGAGCCGTAGCTGAGGCCCAGCACCGAGACGTTCGCGCCGAACCAGGGCCAGAAGAGTTCGCGGGGCAGCCCTTTGCGCTCGGCCTCGGAGATGACGTTGATGCCGTTCTCCTCAACCCGCAATGCATTTCCGCCACCGGTACCCAGCAGTTCAGATAGTTCGTCGGTCACCGCGCCTCCTCTGCGACGCTGCGCGTCACCTGGGTCGATTTTAGGCAGTTGCCACGGCGCCGCGAGGGTGTCCGCGCCTGAAGCTTCCTCAATTCGTTGCAGCACCTGCTCGGTAAGGTGACTGGGTGAGCCCGTCGCCACGTCTCTTCTGTCTCGACACCGTGATGATCGACATCGTCATGAGGATCTCCAAGGTGCCCGAGAGCGGTTCGGACGCTCTCGCGTCCGAACGCCTGCTGACAACGGGGGGTGGCTACAACGCCATGAGTGCCGCCGCCCGCCAGGGCATGTCCGCGACCTACGCCGGACGGCTCGGCACGGGCCCGTTCTCCACTCTGGCCAGCGGTTCGCTCGACCGAGACAGCATCGCCCATCCCATCGAGTCGAACGAGGCTCTCGACGCCGGATTCTGCGTCGTGCTGGTCGACGACGAGGGGGAGCGGACCTTCATCACCTCTCCCGGCGCCGAGTCGACTCTGCGAGCCTCGGACCTCGACGGCCTGAGCGTCGACGATGGCGACTACGTCCTCGTGTCGGGCTACAACGTGATGTACCGGGGCCTGGCGGAGATGGTCCTCGAATGGCTGACGCGACTGCCCGACGGGGTCGTCGTCGCCTTCGACCCGAGCAATCGGGTGACCGACATCCCCAAGGGCAACCTGGAGCCCGTGCTCACCCGAGCCGACTGGTTGATGTGTAACGAGACCGAGGCGTTCCTGCTGACTGGAAAGAAAAAGCCCGAGGAAGCGGCGACGGCGCTGACGTCCGTGACCGGAAGGACCGGCGTCGTCGTTCGCACCGGGGCGACGGGCTGCACGCTGCAGCTCCGCCAACACGCACCGAGCCAGATCGACGCCTTCGCGACCACGGCGGTCGACACGAACGGCGCCGGCGACACGCACAACGGGGTGTTCCTCGCCGAATTGGCGCTCGGCGCCGACGCGCCCGACGCCGCTCGCCGGGCCAACGCGGCCGCGGCGATTGCCATCAGCAGACTCGGACCGGCCACGTGCGCGACGCGCGACGCGATCACGAGATGGATGGACCGCTGAGCGGTCTCGGCGGCGTCAGCGGTGCTCTATCGTGACGGAAGAAGCGAAGGGGGGCGATGCAACGATACGAACCGTTTGAGGGAACCATCGGTCGAACGCTCGCCGAATCCGAAGCATGGTGGCCGACGCCCGCTCACCCCAAGGCCGACGCCCCGAACATCATCGTGATCCTCATCGACGACCTGGGCTTCTCGCATTTCAACTGCTTCGGTTCGAACCTGGTCACGCCCCACATCGACGCGCTGGCGGCGGGTGGACTGCGCTACTCCAACTTCCACGTGACGCCACTGTGCTCGCCGACCCGAGCGGCGCTGCTGACCGGACGGAACCACCACAGCGTGGGCATGCGCGGCATCTCGAACTGGAGCTCCGGGTTCCCGAGCATGCGCGGACAGATCACGAACCATGCGGCCACTATGGCCGAGGTGCTTCGTGATGACGGGTACACGACCTTCTGCGTCGGCAAGTGGCACCTGGTCTCGATGGAGAACTCCTCGTCGGCCGGGCCCTTCGACCAGTGGCCGCTGCAGCGAGGCTTCGATCGCTACTACGGGTTCCTCGATGGTGAGACGGACCAGTTCTCGCCCGACCTCGTCTACGACAACCACCGCGTGGAACCACCGAAGAGTGCGGCTGACGGCTATCACCTCAGCGAGGACCTCGTGGACCACGCGCTCGGGTTCATCCACGACGCCGTGTCGGTGCGGCCCGACCGGCCCTTCTTCACCTACTTCGCGTTCGGCGCGACCCACGCGCCGCACCAAGCCCCCGCGTCGTACCTCGCCAAGCACCGTGGGCGCTACGACGAGGGATGGGACGTGGCTCGCGACCGATGGTTCGCCCGACAGAAGGAGCTCGGCATCATCTCGGCGAACACCGAGCTCGCTCCGCGCAACGAGGGCGTCGAGCCGTGGGACACCCTGCCCGACAACCAGAAGAAGTTGGCGTGCCGTCTCCAAGAGGCCTTCGCCGCGTTCCTCGAGCACACCGACGAGCAGATTGGTCGACTGGTGGCCGGTCTCGCGGCGCTGGGCCAGCTCGACGACACGCTGATCTTGTTGATGAGCGACAACGGCGCCAGCCAGGAGGGCGGCCCATTCGGGGTGCTCCATGAGATGAAGTACTTCAACTTCGTCGGGGAAAGCCCTGACGAGGCGGTGAAGCGCCTCGAGGACATCGGTGGGCCGAGCAGCCATTCGAACTACCCCTGGGGGTGGGCCCAGGCGGGCAACACGCCCTTCAAGTGGTACAAGCAGAACACCCACGAAGGCGGCGTCCACGTGCCGCTCATTGCGCACTGGCCCCGGGGCATCGCGGCCAAGGGCGAGGTCCGCACTCAGTTCCACTACGTGACCGACATCGCCCCTACGGTCCTCGAGGCCGCTGGCGCCACCATGCCCGCGGTCTACCGCGGCTGCGAGCAGATGCCGGTCGCGGGCGCGTCGATCGCGTACACCTTCACCGAGCCCGACGCCCCCAGCCACAAGACGTCGCAGTACTTCGAGATGGGCGGGCACCGCGCGATGTACCACGAGGGATGGAAGGCCGTAACCCGCCACGTCCACGGCGTGGCCTTCGACGACGATCGCTGGGAGCTCTATCACGTCGCCGTCGACCCCTCCGAGTGTCACGATCTGGCCAGCACACAACCCGAGAAGCTCGACGAGTTGATCGCCATGTGGTGGCGCGAGGCCGAAGAGTTCGGGGTGTTGCCCCTCGACGACCGCGGCATCGAACTCTTCGGGTTCCGGTACCGGGAGAACTCGCCGCACCCGCCCAGTCGCCACTACACCTACTATCCGCCGCTCAACCCGATCCCGCCCCAGGCCGCCGCGGGGATCGGGGGACGGAGCTGGGACCTCGAGGCGCGCGTCGATCGGCCCTTCGCCACGGGCGGGGTGATCATGGCGTCGGGAACCGAGAACGCGGGGATCAGCTTCTTCGTCCAGAACGATCACCTCGTGCTCGACTACAACATCTTCGGCGACCACCACATCGTGACCTCGACCGAGGAGGTGCCCGAGGGCCCGTCGGTAATCGGCGTGAAGTTCCGCCGTGGCCGCGACGACGCCGAGGTCACGTTGACCATCGACGGGCGCGACGTGGGTTCGGGCCATCTGCCGTTCCTGATGCGCATCTTCTCCACCATCGCCATGAGCATCGGGTGCGACCACGGTTCCCCGGTCTCGAAGTTGTACGTCGACGAGTTCCCCTTCGAGGGCCGGCTCGAGAGGGTCGACATCCAACTGATCTCACGCGACGGTGCCGAGGACGGCGAGACCGCCGCCCGCGAGGGCATGGCTCGTCAATAGGGGGGATGATGCAGCGGCTACGCACACCGGACGAACGATTCGAAGGTCTCGCGGACTTCCCCTACGTGGCGAAGTACCACGACGTCGCCGACCCGACGGGGGGCGAACCGCTGCGGATGGCCTATCTCGATGAGGGGTCGTCCGACGGCGAGGTCGTGCTGCTCCTGCACGGCGAACCCTCGTGGTCCTACCTGTACCGCTTCATGATCCCGGACCTCGTCGCCGCCGGTCACCGGGTAATCGTCCCGGACCTGATCGGCTTCGGCCGTTCAGACAAGCCAAGCGACCGCGAGCAGTACACCTACGCCCGTCACGTCGAGTGGGTCAGGGAACTCCTGTTCGACCATCTAGACCTGCACGACGTCACGTTCTTCGGCCAGGACTGGGGGAGCCTGATCGGGCTTCGCCTTGTCGGCGAGCATCCTGAGAGGTTCGCCCGGGTCGCGATC
>JADGOJ010000025.1 GCA_017883045.1 Acidimicrobiales bacterium | reverse complement strand
CATGACATTGACATTCGTCGCATCTCAGTCTCGAACCCTTCGGCCTCGAAGAAACGGTGTGCATCGAGATTGAACTCCCAGGTGGTCAGCAGGATCCGATGGGCCGAAACTTGACCCGCCAGTTCGCGAACGGCGTTGAGCAGCTCGTGACCGACGCCACGGCGTTGCTGGGACGGCGCCACGCAAATCTGATCGACAATGAGAATTGTCTGCGCCTTGCCCAGCGGTGAATCTGGCCTCACCTGGACCTCGGCCATGACGAAGCCCAACGCGATGTCGTCCTGCACGGCGATGAAGGCGGTGACCGCTGGGCCCATCAAACGATTGCGGTACATCTCTACGGCGGCAATCCCGTCAGCGGGCTTGAACCAGTCGGGTCGCTCCTCGTGATGCAACCGCTGAATGCTTGTGCCGAGACTCGCGATCACCGGCGCTTCGTCGACGCTGGCTCTTCGAACGTTCATGATCCCGCCTCCATCCAAGAAGAGCTCGCGTCATGAGTTGACGCCAACGTCCGCTGATCGGAGTCTTGGTGCGGTCGAATCTGGAAGCTCACCCACCCAGTATCGCCCCGCGAGGTGTCACAGGCACTTCCAATAATGGGCGAAGTGGCCTCACGTCCGTCGACAGCATCCATCTCGCACACCGGTCAGGTGCTTTCGCGGGCCGTCACGTTCCAATTCGCCCTCGACCCCAATGCGCACCAGCAGATTCTCCTCGCCAAGTGTGCCGGAGCTCGTCGCTACACCGTGAACCACCACCTGGCCCGGGTGAAGGCCAACCTGGACGCCAGATCGGCCGAGCGAGAAGTTCTGTCCGAGAGCGGTGATTCGTGCAAACCATCAACCCCCTCGCTGTCCTGGTCGGGGTTCTCCTTCATCAACGAATTCAACGCCTGGAAGAACGGAGAGTCAGAAGACTCACTAGTCAATGATGACGGGTCCCGGTGTCTCGCCTGGCGACACGAACTACCCGGCGACGTCTTCGAAGGCGCCAGCGGGGACGCGGCCCGGGCGCTCGAGAACTTTTCCGCCGCGCGTCGAGGGGTTCGCAGTGGTGCCACAGTCGGGTTCCCCCGCTTCCAGGCCAAGGGGAAGGTCACGCCGAGCTTCCGATTGCGCAACCGCGCGACGCCGGGTCGGTCGCCATCGAGCCAGCCCGTCCACTTCACCGATCCGTCGCACTTGCGACTGCCCAAGTTCGGACCGGTCAAGGTCTTCGGCCCCACCCGCAAAGTCCGCCGAATGATCAATGGCGGTCGGTTCCACGTCTACTCGGCGACGTTAACTCAGCGTGCCGGTCGTTGGACCGTGTCACTCACCGGCGTGGCCGCGCAGTTCCACCAGGCCGAGCGCAGCCACACCAACCGTCACGCCGTTCCCGTCGGGGTCGACCGGGGGATCATCTCCCTCTGAGTCGCCGCTGACGCGAACGGCGTTCCCTTCGAGAGCTTCGAGGGGGTGAAAACACTGAAGCAAGCGCAAGCATCGCTCAAGGCGGCCAACCAGGCCCTGGCCAGAACCACACCGGGGTCCAAGGGCCGCCAACGAGCGAGGTCCCGACTCGCGAGAACCCACCGAAAGGTCGCCAACACCCGGCGACACCTCGTCCACCAGACCTCCAGGGCACTGGTGGACCGGGCCCAGGTCTTCGTGATCGAGGACCTGAACGTGGCTGGCATGGTGAGGAACCGACACCTGGCGAGGTCCATCTCGGACGCAGCAATGGGAGAGCTGTCGCGCCAGCTCCTCTACAAGGCCCGGTGGCACGGGGTCGAAGTGCGAGTAGCCGACCGATTCTTTCCGAGTTCCAAAACGTGCTCGGGCTGTGGCGAAGTCAGAAACCACCTCGACCTGTCGACCCGAACCTTCGAATGCGACGTCTGTGGCTTGGTCATCGACCGCGACCTCAACGCGGCCATCAACCTGGCCCGCTGGCAACCCAGAGAGCCCTCCGCAGCGACACTGTTGGACCCAACGCGCGCTGCGCTTCTCTCCACCGCCTGATCCAACTGGGGTCTGCACCGCGAAGCACGCGGGAAGAGCCGATCGTCACCCGCACAACCATCACGACAACGTGATGAGGCCCCGGGGTCGGAACCGAGTACTTAGACGAAGAATCGTCTGTGAAGTCGGACGGTGAGCAAGCACCGCTGGGCCACGTGGTTCGGTTGGTCAAGGCAAGCCGGTGGGTCCAAATAGGACACACGCTGTAAGGAGTGCGCCCTCGCCCGCACTGGCGCGCCGACGAACCCGGCCCCAAGGCCGAAGACTCACCGCGATCATTCGCCTCGAACTACCCGCGGGCCTTCAGCGCGGCGATCAGCGCCGGCAGCACCTTGTGGACGTCGCCCACGATGCCGAAGTCCGCGATCTGGAAGATGGGGGCGTCGGGGTCCTTGTTGATGGCCACGATGTTCTTCGAACCCTTCATGCCGACCATGTGCTGGGTGGCCCCGGAGATGCCGCACGCGATGTAGACGGCGGGCTTGACGGTCTTGCCGGTCTGGCCGACCTGGTGCGAGTAGGGAACCCAACCGGCGTCGACGATGGCGCGGCTCGCCCCGGCGGCGCCGTGCAACAGCTTGGCGACCTCCTCGATCAGCGCGTACTTGTCCGCCTCACCGAGCCCCCGTCCTCCCGAGACGACGACGGTCGCATCCTCGAGTTTGGGGCCGGTGCGCTCTTCGACGTGGCTCGTGGTGATCGTGGCACCGGCCGAACTTCCGGCATCACCCGCGGGTGCGGCGACGACCGTCGCGCTGGAGCCACCGGCCGACTCGGCGGCGAAGGACTTGGCGCGCACCACGATGATGCCGGGACCCTCGCCGGTGAAGCGGGCCTTCACGGTCTGGGTGCCGCCGAACACCGGGTGCTCGGTGACCAAGCCCCCGTCGTCGCTGAGCCCGGTGACGTTGGTCAGCACCGGCCGGTCGAGGCGCGCCGACAGCCGTCCGGCGATGTCTCGTCCGTCGTAGCTCGCGGGGATGAGAATCGCGTCAGGGGCACCCTGGCTCGTCACGAGCTGGACGATCGCGGCGGCCACCGGCACGCCCGGCAGTGCGCCGTTGAGCGCGCCCACGTCGTAGAGCGTGGCTGCGCCGTACTCTCCGCAGAGCGCGGCGAGTGATGACCCGCTGTCACCCCAGGTGATCGCGGCGACCGTCGCACCGAAAGTGCGCGCGTGGGTCAGGAGTTCCAGTGAGGTGGTGGTGAGCGATCCGTTCGATGGCTCGACGACGACCCAGATAGTGGCGAGTGTCATGGCAGTGTCTCCTACAGGACCTTGATCGATTCGAGGAACGAAACGATCTTCTCGGCGCCGTCACCATCGTCGACGTGCTTCTCGCCCGCGGCGCGCGACTCGGCGGCGACGACGTCGGTGATCTCCTGGCGCGCCCCGGTGGGACCGGTCTCGCCGGCGAGGCCCAGGTCGGCGATCGAGAGCACCTCGAGCGGCTTGTTCTTGGCGGCCATGATGCCCTTGAACGATGCGTAGCGCGGCTCGACGACACCGGCCGTGACGGTGACGAGCGCCGGCAGGGGTGCCGCGACCTCGTCGTAGCCGGCCTCGGTCTGACGCTCAACCTTCACGGTCGAGCCGTCGATGGCGACGGACTTGGCGAAGGTGATCGACGGCAGGCCCAGCAGCTCGGCGACCTGCACCGGCGTCGTGCCGGTGTAGCCGTCGGACGACTCGGTGGCGGCGAGCACGAGGTCGGGGTTCACCCGGCGAATCACGGCGGCGAGCACTTTGGCGGTGCCGAGCGCGTCGGTGCCCCGCAACGAGTCGTCGCTGACGACGATGGCCTTGGCGGCGCCCATGGCCAGCGCGTTGCGCAGGCCCGCGACGTCCGACGCCGAACACATCGAGACCACGGTGACCTCACCGGTCCCGGCCTTGTCGACCAGTTGGAGGGCCATCTCGACGCCATAGGTGTCGGCCTCATCAAGGATCAACTTGCCCGATCGATCGAGGTTGTGCGAGGCATCGAGTGCCTGGGGCGCAGCCGGGTCGGGAATCTGTTTTACGCACACGACGATGTTCATGGCCAACAATCTAGGGCATTGCCGACCGGCACGAGATAGGGTCCTTTAGCCCAAGAGTGCCAGGGCCAGGGCGGGATCGTCGGTGATGACGCTGTCGACGCCGAGCGCGGCCATGGCCACGATGTCGTCGGCGCCGTTGACCGTCCAGACGTTGAGCGCCAGGCCGAGCTCGCGGGCTTGGGCGACCGCCTGAGCGCTCAGCGTGGTGAAGTACGGGTGGACCGCGTTCAGCCCGATAGCGCGGGCCTGGACCATGGCGCTCGAGAGGTCGACCCCCCACAAGAGCCATCCCGTGGCGATGTCGGCGTCGAACGATCGCACCGCGGCACAGGTCGCGAGGTCGAAGCACGAGACGATGACCGAGGGGAGCCAACCGGCTACGCGCAGGAACGAGACCACCTGGCGGGCGAACCCACCCGTTTCGTCGTAGATCGGCTCGGTCCGGTCGCGGATGTTCTTGATCTCCACGTTGACCCGGACCCCGGCCAGGGCGTCCATGGCCTGTTCGAGGGTGGGCACGTAGGTCGGCAGGTCGCCTTGGCGGGTCCTGGCGATCACCAGATCGCCAGCGGCTGGGTCATGGTGGACCACCAGCGCGCCGTCGGCGGTGCGCCGCACGTCGAGCTCGACGCCGTCGACACCCAGCGCGAGCGCCGCGCGAAACGCACCGAGCGTGTTCTCGCGCTTGATCTGGTGCAATCCCCGATGCGCGTAGACGTCCGTCACCAGGCGATCTTGCCAGTTCGCGAGTGAACTTTTGTCAGATGGGCTCGAGAGTCGGGGCAGGTCGCGCGATAAATACCCGATTTGCCCTTGTAATTCGGCGGCGCCTTAAGTAAAATTGTCTTTCCGCCACAGGAACTTCTGTCGATTTCTGACGTCGTTTTACCCCCCGAATGAAGGATTTTTCATGTCGTTGATCTGGAACCGCACCCACGCGTGGGACGATGCCGACTGGCGTTCAAATGCCGCCTGTCGCGACACCGAACCCGAACTCTTCTTCCCCATCGGCACCACGGGGATGGCCACCGACCAGATCGAGTCGGCCAAGCGCGTCTGCTGCAACTGTGACGCGCAGAAGGCCTGCCTCGAGTTCGCCCTCGCGACGAACCAGGAGTCGGGCGTCTGGGGCGGTACCACCGAGGACGAGCGTCGCAAGCTGCGCAAGCAGTGGCTGGCCGCTCGCCGTCGCGCCACGACCATCTAGGGCCGCGCGGTCATCGGGACCGCCACCCGCACCAGCGTCCCGCCGCCCTTGGCGAAGGGAACGTTGCTCATCTCGATCGTGCCGTGGAGTTGGGCCCGGATGATGTCGCGCACGATCGACAGCCCGAGGCTCGTCGGAACATCGAGGGAGAAATCCTCTCCCAGTCCGCGACCGTTGTCGCGGATCTCGGCGATCGCATTGCCGCCCTCTTGGCGCAGGCTCAACGTCACGACGCCGACGTGGTCGTTGTCGTCGCCGCCGAAGTCAGCGAACGCGTGCTCCACCGCGTTGGTCAGTAGTTCGGCGAGCGCCACCGCCAGCGGCGTGGCGAGGTCCGTCGACAGGGTGCCGAGCTCGCCGTTGACGATGATATCGACGGGGTGCAGGGCGAGCACCGTGTCCTCGACGAGCAGGACCAGCGAACGCACAATCTCGTCGAAGACCACCTCCTCGCCCGGTTCGCGCGACAGCACCTCGTGCACCACGGCGATCGAGCGCACTCGCCGCTCGGCCTCGCCGAGAGCGATTCGCGTCTCGGGTTCGTCACTGCGCCGGGCCTGGAGCCGCAGCAGCGACGAGATCGTCTGCAGGTTGTTCTTCACGCGGTGGTGCACCTCGCGAACGGCCGCCTCCTTGTTCAAGACCAACCGATTGAGCTGACGCAGGTCCGACACGTCGCGCAGCAGCACGACGACCCCGGTCACGAGGCCGTGCTCGAGTAGCGGCACGCAGTGGAAGAGGATTGCGACGTCGTGACCACGGTCGACCTCCTCCATCGCCGGAAAGGCGAACTCGAGCGAGCGCTCGACGACGCGCACCTTCAAGCCGAGCTCGCGCAGCGTGTGCCCCTCAGATGGGGCGTAGATGCCGAGGCGATGCAGCGCGTTGGTGGCGTTGGGGGTGGCAAACTCCACCCTCCCGCGGCCGTCGATGAGGATGATGCCGTCGCCGACGCGCGGCAGGCCCGGCCCGGCGACGTCCTCCTCGCGGTAGGGGAACGTCGAGTCGGCCACCATCGAGCACAACCGCTCGAAGATCGAGAGGTAGGCCTGCTCGTAGAGCGAGGCCGGTCCGCGCAGCGGCCCCTGCAGGCGGGCCATGATCGCGACGATCCGTCCGTTGAAGCGCACCGGCACGCACCAGACCGGGACGGTGTCGTCGATGTTCTCGACCTTCACCTCGCCCACGATCCGGTTCCCGCTCTCGAAGGCGAGCCGTACGAGCGGCCATGCGTCGGGACGCTGCGTCGTGCCGACGAGGTCGTCGTTGATCAGCGTCGAGCGGTTGTTGGGACGCATCTGACCCAGCACCACGAAGTTGGGTTCACCGTGGCTGGACGGCTCGTCGACCTTGGCCATCAACAGCATGTCCGAGAACGACAGGTCCGAGAGGAGCGACCACGACGCGGTGAGGCGCAGCAGATGGTCGATGGCGGAATCGTCGAGCGACGTCCGTTGCGACGCCAGTTCCGCGAGCGTCGCCACTAGCTCGCTCGCAGGGGGATCATCCGACGCTGACGGTTCGTGTACGACGCGACCTCGTGGACGCCGCGGGCCTCGAGCATCGCGGCCACGTCGCCCACGCGCTCGCCCACCCGCTCGCGGCGGTGCGCGTCGCTCGCCGTTGTGAAAGTCACGCCCCTGGCGACCAGCCGGTCGAGGAATCCCTCGGCGGGGTACTGCTCGGCGACGGGCTTGACCCACCCGGCCGACGAGCACTCCATCGAGACGTCGGCCCTGGCGGCGGACTCGGCCATGAGGTCCCAGAAGTCGGCGGGTTTCGAGGCGTTGTGGCCGGCGACCTTGATCAGGTCGGGGTGGGCCAGCACGTCGACCGCGTTGGACGCGCAGAGCTCGTCGAGGGCGACGGCGTAGTCGGCCCAGCACTGGTCGACGTCGCGCCTCGTCCACTCGTGCATCTGGACCTCGTTGTCGATGTCGTCGAACTGCCACGTGCCGAGCCAGTGCACCGAGCCGATCAGGACGTCGAAGGGGTACTGGGCCAGCAGCGACGAGACGACGTCCATCTGGTCGCGGCAGTAGTCGACCTCGAGACCGATCTTGATGGGCAGACCCTCGTCCTTGGCCGCCTGGGCCAGGGTGACGTACTGCTCGAGCGAGTTGCGCGCGTGGAAGTCGAAGTACTCGGCCATCAGGGGGCTGGTGGGTTCGTGCCCGAACCTCTGCCAGAACGGCCCCACGGCCGACATCACGTCGACGAATCGGTGGGCGTGCTCGGTCAACGCCAACTCGGTGACACCCTGGGCCGCGGCCTGGTCGCAGTACGCGGCGATCTGGTCCAGCTTGAACCACACCGAAGAGTCCGAGTGCGGCCAGAGATGCAAGTGGTAGTCGATCACCGCACGATCAGCCTCTCTGGATCACGCCGTGCCGAAACCGACGATGCGGTCGCTCGCGGGGGTGCCCAGCTCGACGTAGGCGATGCGCGAGGCCGGGATCCCGACCCGGCGACCTTTGCGATCCGTGAGCCAGAGCACCGAGTCACTGCCGAGGGCCGTCTCGACCTCCTTCATGACATTGTCCCGCTGGGCGTCCTCGGGGAGCTCGACCTCAATCTCCTTCATCGACTGCACGATGCCAATACGAATGTCCATGGCGACTCCTTTGTCACGTTGGCGACTTTCCCCATGCTACGGCGCTGGGGCATGATGAGGAACATGACGAACGAGTCGATCTCCGAACGCAGCCGCCGCTGGGCCGCGACCATGGAGGGCTACGAGGGCGCCGCTGACGACGTGACGGTGGCCCACCAGGACTCCACCGCCTCCATCGACGTCGGGGTCGCGGGCGGGGCGAACGTCGCCGGCACGCTCGCGCAGCGCGAGAATCTCCTCGACACCCTGCTCGCCGACGGCGCCACGCGCGCCCACGGCGCGGGCCGCCGGGTGCGTGAGGAGGAACCCGACGAGTTCCGCACGTGCTTCGAGCGCGACCGCGACCGTATCCTGCACTCGAGCGCGTTTCGGCGCCTCGCCGGCAAGACCCAGGTCTTCGTCTTCCCCGACGACCACATGCGTACCCGCCTCACCCACGCCCTCGAGGTCGCCCAGGTCGCCACGGGCGTCGCGCGCGCCGTGGGGCTGAACGTGGCGCTGACCGAGGCCATCGCCCTCGGCCACGACTGCGGGCACGGCCCGGGCGGCCACGCGAGCGAGGAGGCCCTCGACCCCTACGTCGTGGGGGGCTTCGACCACGCCACCTGGGGCGCCGACGTGTCACTGCTGGCGCTCAATCTCTGCCTCGAGACCCTCGACGGCATACGCAACCACTCCTGGTCGCGCCCGGCCCCGAGCACCCCCGAGGGCGAGGTCGTCAGCTGGGCCGACCGCATCGCCTACGTCTGTCACGACTTCGAGGACGCGGTCTCGGCCGGCATCGTCGAGCCCGGGGAACTCCCTGCGCTCGTGCGCGAACGCTGCGGCGAGCGACGCAGCCAGCAGTTGGGGACCTTCATCAACGCCATGATCCGCACCATCCGCTCGACGGGCGTCATCGGAATGGACGCGCGACACTCGGAGGCGCTCGCGGCCTTCCGCTCGTTCAACTACGAGTCGATCTACCTGCGCGCCGCGTCGCGCCAGCAGGCGTCGGCGGTCGTGGGGATGCTGCGAGCCCTCGTCGAGTACTTCGCCGCGCACCCCAAGCTCATCCCCGACGTCGCCGAGAGCGGCAGCGAGCTCGAGAGCCAGTCGGCCGCCCTCGAACAGGCCGTCGCCTACGTCGCGGGCATGACCGACCGCTTCGCCTGTCGCAGCGCCGTGACGTTGCTGAACTGGCCGATCGACCAGTTGCCGAGCGGCATCGACCGCTAGGACTCCGAGGCGCTCCAGAGCGTGGCCATCGGCGAGGGGCCGCCGCGCATCCACTCGAGGCGCAGCTCGGTGATCCGCAGCGCCGAGTGCTCGTGCGTCAAGATCCAGAAGCGGTTGTTCACGACCGCGTCCTCGACGGCCCGCGCGACGTCGGCGGGGTCGATGCCGGAGTTGACGGCGTCCTTGGCGATCCGCCTCGCCACCTCGGCCATCGGGTTCTCGTTATAGCTGACGAGTTCGCTGGGCATGTTGCGCTCGGACTCGTGGATCCTGGTGCGCACGAAGTTCGGGCAGAGCACCGACACGTTCACGTTCTTGCCCGTCATGGCCAGCTCGTGGAAGAGCGATTCGGAGAGTCCGACGACCGCGAACTTGCTCGCGCAGTACGGGCCCATGCCGGCGACGCCGACGAGGCCGGCCTCCGAAGCGGTGTTGATTACGTGGCCCTCGTTCTGCTCGAGGAAGAGGGGCACGAAGGCGTTGACGCCGTTGATGACGCCGTCGAGGTTGACGCTCAGCACCCAGTCCCAGATCTTCTTGGGCGTGCCAATCGTCAGGCCGCCCGCGACCCCGGCGTTGTTGAACACCACGTGCGCCGCGCCGAACTCGGCCAGCGCGGCCTCGCGCATCGCGATGACGTCGGCCTCGAGGGCGACGTCGCCTTGCACCCCGACCACCTTGGCCCCATCGGCGCGAAGCTCCGCGACCGCGACCGCCAGCGGCGCATCCTCGATGTCGCCCAGCACGAGGTTCGCCCCCGACGCAGCGAACTTCTTGGCCGTGGCGAGCCCGATGCCGCTCGCCCCTCCGGTGATGACCGCAGTCTTGCCCCGTAGATCCATTGGCTCCCCCTCGCGTCGCTGGCGACACCAGCTTGAGTTCCCGACGATAGACCGGCGCGAGTTCGAGTGCCACCGAAGCTGGGACGACCCGATCCCCGGTGCCGCCGGCGGCGCGACGACGCAACGCCCGCATCGACGGTCGACTCGTCAGCCCAGGTACATCCGCGTGCGCTCGCTGGCCCGGGCCAGCGACTCCACCGTCTCGGAACCGAACTCCTCGAGGTGCGTGGCGAGCGCGAGGAAGACCTGGGCCGTCGTGAGCGCGTCGCCGAGCGCGTGGTGCGGACGGTGGACCGGGAGGTTCAGGCTCGTCGCCAGCTCGCCGAGCAGGCGTGACGGTGCCGGAGCCTTGCGCTCGAGGGCCAAGAGCCGACCCATCTCGAAGGTGTCCAGGACCGGTCCGCGCAAACGCGCGCCCTGACGCCGCAGCGCGCGACCGAGGAAGGACCGCTCGACCCAGGCGACGTGGGCGACGACCACGCGTCCGGTCATCGCCTCGATCAGGGGCTGGATCGCCTCGTCGAGCGCGGGCGCGTCGGCGAGGTCGAGGGTGCGGATGCCGTGGACGAGCACCGACCTCTCGGGCAGCGGCCGGGTCGGGCGGCACAGTCCGTACACGGCACCCCCGACCACCACCCGGCCGGCGTCGATCGGAACCGCGGCGAACGAGATGATCTCGTCGCGGCGCGAATCAAGTCCGCTGAGCTCGAGGTCCACGACGCAGTAGTGCGCGAGGCGCCAGGGGGTCCTCCCCGCCGACACGGTCGCGTGGGCGTAGCGCTTCGCGATCGCGCTCGCCCGCGCACGGGTCGCGAAGGGGCGTCTCACCGCGCGCGCAGCGTCTCGCTCGCGATGCGCTTCTGCACCGAGGCCACGAGGCGAAACGCCTCTTTCAGATAGTTACGGATCAGGGGGCTCAGTTCGCCGGGGTCGACGAAGCCATCGAGCTCGTCACCAGCTTCGAGCTGGGTGATCTGGTGATCGAGCCTCAACTGGCAGACGAGCTCGAAGGCCTCTTGCAGGGAGAGCGCGTCGGCCTCTTTGAGCGTGCCCGCATCGCTCGCCGCCTTCAGCCGCGACGTCGTCGACGCGCAACCAACGCCGGCAACCATCCCCGCCCACCTGGCCAGGTCGGTGATCGGCGCCACCGCACCCTTCTTGAGGTCGAGCTTGTTGCGGTGCTCGCCCGACGACTCGACGACGAGGCCGCGCAGGAATCCGGTGGGGGGCCGGTGCGAGAGGGCGAACTGGGCGAGGAGACGCAGGAGCTTCGGACGCGCCGAGGCGACCTGGAAGGCCTCGGCGATCAGCGACTCGGTCTCGACGCCCCACACCGGACGACTGTCGACGAGTACTGACACGATGACCAGGGCCTTCTTCTGGGTGGGATCGTCGATGAGCGAACGCGACTCGCGCTCCCAGGAGGACAGCGAACGCACGAACAGCGGGTCGGCCGCGCTGACCCGGTGCTCGTCGGGACGGAACCCGCAGCGCTGCAGCGTTCCGGTCGCCGCGGTCGCGATCGCGTTGAGGTACGAGCGGATCGCCCCTTCGTCGCCGTCGTCGAGCCACGCGATGGCGCTGTCGAGGTCCGAGCCCGGCAGCGCCTCTCGTCGCGCCTGGCTGCCCAGGGCGAGCCAGGAGAACCGGGTCGGCGACTCGCCGGACTGCGCCACGGCGAGGTCCAACGCGCGCCGCGTCAGCGCGTCGGCGACCACGGAGAACACCGACATGACGTCGAGCCCGACCATCCCCCCGCGGGTCATGCCGATGACCGCCGGACGCAGCCTCGAGGACGCCTCGACGAGCTCGTCGACCGTGGTCGCTCGGGCGATGGCCCGGCGCATGGAGAACGACGTCCTGCTCTCCACCGCCACGAGGTCGTGGTCCTCGACGATCCCGATCACCCGACCGGTCGGCGAGGTGACCGCGAAGTGGCGCACCCCGCGGTCGAGCATGTCCAAGAGGACTTCGCTGCCCGGCCGATCGTCGGACACCGTGAACGTCGGCGACGTCATCACCGCCGACACGGGCGCGTCGCCTGAGAGGCCCGCGGCGACCACCCTCGAGCGAAGGTCCGCGTCCGTCACGATACCGAGCGCATCGCCGAGATCGACGATGAAGGCCGTCGCCGTGGCGGCGGTCATCTGACGCGCGGCCTCGCGCACCGGGGTGTCGGGCGACAAGATGATGGGCGCCGCGCGGATGGCGGCGCGGATGGGCTGGCGCAACTGGTCCCGCACCGCCTCGGACGGCGGTCCGGTGCGCAGGTGATGGCGGTCCTCGAGCAGCAGGCGCGCCACGTAGCGCAGCCCGCGCGGCCCGGCGAGCACCTGGGAGGCGACGTCCGCCGGGAACCGGAAGGTCAGGGTGTCCTCGGCGGCGCGCGCGTCGAAGTCCGGGGGAAGGCCCGAGAGCATCGACGCGTGACCGAACATCTCGCCGGGGCCCATCAGGTCGAGCACCTGGCCCTCGCTGACCACTTCGACCGCCCCGGTGCGGATCACGCGGAGGAACTCGACCGGCTGGGCGCCCTTGGAGAAGATGACGTCGCCCTGGCGATGGAACTCGACCTCGGCGGCGGCGCTCAGCCGCTCCACGGTGGCGGGATCGAATTCGACGAACGGCGGATACTGCCGGAGAAACTCAACGATGTCAGGCACTACCGTCAACGGGACCTCCCAGCACGAGTGTAGGTTCGCGTGGATCCCCGGCGACGGTGGTACTGGCGAGGCGCGCCGGTCCCGACGATCGCCAGCCGGTCGCACTACATCAGCTTGAGCTCTTGTCGGTAGACGCGTGCGGGACCCTGGGCCGCGATCGTCGCGGCGAGGGCCACGAAGGCCTTGGCGACCTCGCTCTCAGGGTGGGTGACCACGATCGGATCGCCGCTGTCGCCGCCCTCTCGAAGGCTCGCCTCGAGGGGGATCTGGCCGAGCAACGCGATGCCGAGCTCGCGGGCGAGCTGCTCGCCGCCGCCCGAGCCGAAGATCTCGTAGCGCGTGGCGTCGTCACCCGTGAACCAACTCATGTTCTCGATCACCCCGCGCACGCTCAACTTCAGCTTGCGCGCGGCGTAGGCGGAGCGCTGGGCGACGCGCTGGGCGGCGGCCTGGGGCGTGGTCACGACGTACATCTCGATGCGCGGCAGGACCTCTGACAGCGTGAGGGCCACGTCACCGGTGCCCGGCGGCATGTCGATCAACAAGAAGTCCGGCTCATCCCACCACGCCTCGGTGACGAGCTGCTCGATCGCCTTGTGCAGCATTGGCCCGCGCCAGATGACGGGCTGCTCGTCGGGCACGAAGTAGCCCATCGACACGCAGCGCACGCCGTGGGCCAGGGTCGGGATGACGGTGTCGCCGAGCACGATCGGGTCGTTGACGGCGCCGAGCATCTTGGGCAACGAGAAGCCGTAGACGTCGGCGTCGAGCACGCCGACGTCGTAGCCCTTCTGGGCCAGCGCGATGGCGAGGTTCACGGTCACCGACGACTTGCCGACGCCTCCCTTGCCCGAGGAGATGCCGAGCACCCTGGTCTTGGAGAGCTTGTCGAGGAAGCGGGGCTTGGGTTCGCCACCGTGGTCGTGCTCGCCGGGGCCCGGGTCGCCGGCCATGGCGCCGCGCAGGAAGTTGCGTAGTCCGAGCAGCTCACCTTCGTCCATGGCGCGAATGACGACCGTCGCCCCCGGCGCTCGTTCGGCGATGGCCGTCTCGAGCAAGCCGAGGTTCGGCCAGCCGGCCACCGGCAGGACCAACTCGACACGGGCCCGGCCGTCGACCTCGCCGAGGTTGCCGAGGAAGCCGAGCTCGCCCAGGGTGCGGACCAGCTGTGGCTCGACGATGGAGGCGAGTTCGTAGTGGAGTTGGGGGTCGAGCGTCACGGGGATTCCTTTGTGGGGGCCCCTTGAGGTTACCGGCGCAGGAAGACCTTCTGCTCCTAGACTTTCTACGTGTCTACCGCTCAGAGCGAGAACGAACTCGACCCGGCCCTCTTCACGGCCACGGTCACGAGCCTGACGCACTCCTTTGGCGACAACACGCGCCGCAAGATCTACCTCTACCTGCGCGAGAGTCCCGGCGCGACCGCGACCCAGCTGGCCCTGCACTGCCAGGTCCACGCCAACGTCGTTCGCCACCATCTCGAGCGTCTAACCGAGGCCGGCTACGTCACCTTCGACAACGTCCGCAAGACGACCGTCGGGCGCCCGGCCAAGGGCTACCGGGTGGTCGACGCCAGCTTGGTCATGGACGGCTCGATGCGCCGCGACGCCCTGCTGGTGGCGCTCTTGGAGATGGCCCTGGAACGCCTGGGCCCGGAGGCGTCAGAGGCCATGGCCCACGACGTGGGCGTCGAGTACGGTCGGACCCTCGCCGAAGCCATGGGGCCGGTCGACTCCTCGAGGTCCGTGAAGACGGCGATGACCTCGATCGCCGGACTCTTGACCGCGCACGGCTTCGCGGCCCACGCCGAAGAGCACGATTCGGACCAGTCCGTGGTGTCGGAGAACTGCCCGTTCGGAACGGCCGCCCAGCACCACCCCGTGCTCTGCGCCGTTGACCGCGGTCTCATCGCGGGCATGCTCGACGGCCTCGGAGCCAAGCGCACGCGCGTGACCCTGACCTCGCGGGCCCGCGGTGACGACACCTGTCGCGTGACGGCCTAGCGGCGGCCCGATCACGTTCCGTGGCGCAACCTGACCGGGTAGCCAGCCACGGGGCCTCGCTCGGCACCATCATCAAGGAGTGGACCCGACTCGGTTGCACCGGATTTGGCGGGCCGCCCACCCACATCGCCCTGCTGCGGCGGCTCTGCGTCACCGGCCACCGGTGGATCGACGCCCAGGAGTTCGAGGACGCCATTGCCACCACCAATCTGCTCCCGGGACCGGCGTCAACCCAGTTGGCGATCTACTGCGCGTGGCGGCTCCAGGGCGTGCCCGGCGCGCTCGTCGGCGGCTTCTGCTTCATCGCTCCGGGACTGGCGCTGATCATTGGCCTCGCCTCGGTGTTCCTTGCGCACCATCCGCCGCTCTGGGTCCTCGGCGCGGCCGCCGGTGGCGGTGCGGCGGTGCCCGCGGTCGCCCTGCACGCGGCGACCCAGTTGACTCCCCAGAGTCGCACGAGGATCGGTGGGCGACGAGTCGAACAGGGTCGGTGGATCCTCTACGCGGCGCTCGGTGCGTCCACGGCCCTCCTCTTCGGACAGTTCGTGGTGCTCGCGCTGCTGGGTTGCGGCGCCGCGGAGGCCTGCCTTCATCTTGAGCGTCCCCGTCATGGCCGCCGGGCCCTGGTGCCGATCGCGCTGGCCAAGACCCTCGGCCTCGGCGGTCTCGGCGCGCTGTCGTGGGTGGCGCTGAAGGTCGGCGCCCTCTCCTACGGCGGCGGCTTCGTGATCATCCCCCTGATGCAGCACGACGTCGTCACGACCTACCACTGGATGACTGGTGCGCAGTTCTTGAACGCCGTCGCGCTCGGTCAGGTGACGCCCGGACCCGTGATCCAGACGATCGCCGTGGTCGGCTACGCCGCGGGCGGCGTCGGGGCGGCGCTGCTGGCGGCGTTGATCGCCTTCGGGCCATCCTTCGCCTTCATCGTGTTCGGTGCGCCGCGCTTCGCCGCCATCCGTTCCAGTCGCGCGGTGACCGCATTCCTCTCGGGCGCCGGACCCTGCGTCGTCGGCGCGATCGCGGGCTCGGCGGTGGCGCTCGGCGTCTCGCTGGAGCGACCATGGCAGTTCGCGGCGCTGGCCTTCGCGCTGCTCTGGCTCTACGGCGCTCGCCGCGGTGTCGTCAGCGCGCTGCTGCTCTGCGCCGGCGGCGGCGTCGTGCTCGCGCTGGTCGGCGTCGCGGTGTAGGCACGCACTACGCGGGGTTCGTCGTCCTGCTCACCTGGTCGTACCAACCGCGTGGTCGCTCGAGCGCCACGGTGGCCGCTCACCCGGGCCGCTCGACGCCATGTGCGTCCTGACCCACGACCACAAGTTCGACGTCCCGGCAATCGTCGGGTCGCTCGCCACGAGGGTCGGGTACATTGGCGTCATGGGATCACGACGCACCCACCGGGAGCGGCTCGCCCGGTTGTATGAAGCGGGCGTGACGGACGCGGAGATCGGACGGCTCATGGCTCCAATCGGCATCGATATCGGCGCTCGGTCTCCCGAGGAGACGGCGATCTCAATCTGCGCAGAGATCATTTCATTGAACTCCGGGACCAAGGCGGCTTCACTGCGTGACGGTTCAGGACCAATCCATCATGGTCCCCAATGAAGGGGTTCGGACGTGACCGCACTGCGCTCACCCGAAGGCGGTCGCAGTGCGCGCGAGTGACGATTCGCGCGAGGGCGGGCGTCGTTGAAACCGACGGATCGCACCGCGGGTGCCTGCGATGAGTTCCCCGAGCGAAGGCATCAAGAACGACACCGAGTGGATCGCGGTGTCCGACAGTCCCCTGCCGGTCAGCGAAGCTCTCGCGTGGGCCTCACTCGACTCCTGTGGCGGCGTCGTCACCTTCTGTGGCACGGTGCGCGACCACTCACGGGGCCGGCCCGAGGTGCGGAGCCTCACCTACGAGGCGTATGTCGAGCAGGTCGTTCCGAAGCTCAGCGAGGTCGCCCGGGCGGCTCGGGTCACTTGGCCGATGATCGGTCGACTCGCACTTCTGCACCGGGTCGGCACGCTCGAGGTCGGCGACGTCGCCGTGGTGGTGGTGGCGTCGACACCGCATCGCGCGGAGGCCTTCGACGTGGCCCGCTTCTGCATCGACACGCTCAAACACACCATCCCCATCTGGAAGCTCGAGACGTGGGACGACGGTGCTGAGTGGGTGCGCTGCGATCAAGAAGCCGAGGGTCACGCGAGCGACGATGCAGCCGCCGCGCAGATGGTGGCCGGACTCTTGTGCGACGCGCCGCGGCCACTAGCGCAGCACCCGGATTCGATCAGGGCGACCGTCGGTGATCCTGCTCCCTGAAGCCCGGCAGTTCGTGCTCGCGGGGTGCCGGCTTCTCGCTCCGCGTTCCGTCGCGCTCGATGAGGCGTTGGGGTGCATCGCTGCGGCCACCGTGACGGCCCACGAACCGGTGCCCCCCTTCACCAACTCGTCGATGGACGGCTACGCCGTGCGCTCGTGGGACACCCAGGGCGCCCCGGTCCAGCTCTCGGTCGCCGACACGGTGATGGCGGGCTCGGTCAGCTCACTCCTCCTTCAACCGGGCCAGGCAATCCGAATCATGACCGGTGCCCCGCTGCCCGCCGGTGCCGACGCCGTCTGCATGATGGAAGAGACCGCCACCGACCCGGGGGGCTCGACCGTCACCATCACCCGGGCGGTGCCACCGGGCAACTTCGTGCGCGTCCCCGGAAGCGACATCGCCGTGGGCGATCAACTGGTGGCTCGAGGTGTCGCGATGCGCGCGGCGCACCTCGGTGTTCTCGCGTCGCAAGGATTCACCACGGTCGAGGTCCACGGCCGCCCCCGCGTGGGCGTGCTGTCCACCGGCAACGAGCTCGTGCGCGACGGGGCGGTCCTCACCGAAGGCAAGATCCGGGACTCGAACCGGCACACTCTGCTCGCGTTGGTGAGGAGCGAGGGTTGGGAGGGCGTCGATTTGGGCATCGTCCCCGACGACGAGACCGCTCTGCTCGAGGTCTTCTCCCGCGCGCGCGAGCAGTGCGACGCGATCATCACGAGCGGGGGGGTCAGTGTCGGCGACCTCGACGTGGTGAAGCAGGTGCTCCAGAAGATCGGTGGGTCGTCGATGCGATGGATGCAGGTGGCCATCCGGCCGGGCAAGCCCTTCGCTTTTGGCGTCCTCGAGGAGTCTGGACTGCCGGTCTTCGGCCTACCCGGCAATCCCGTGTCGGCGATGGTGAGCTTCGAGCTCTTCGTGCGTCCCGGCGTGCGACAGATGGCCGGCTTCACGGACCTGGACCGACCCCGCGTCACTGCGGTCGCCGACCATGACTTCGCGCGTCGACCCGACGGACGACTCCACTTCGTGCGTTCTCGCGCCGCATGCGATGCCCGCGGCGCGTGGCGCGTCTCTCCTCTGAGCGCTCAGGAGTCGCACCAACTCCACGCCATGGCTGAGGCCGATGCCCTGGCCGTGCTCCCTGACGGAACCGGCATCGCCGCCGGCGCAGAAGTGGAGATCGTCCTGCTCGACCCATCGCGCTCGATGTCATCGAATCGGCGCTTAGAGTACCGGTCATGACCGTGCGCCAGGCGCCCTCTGGGTCGAGCAGTGCGGCGGTGCCCGTGGCGATCTCGGTCCGCCCGCACTCCGACGACCGAGGCCGACTCGGCGTCGACCAGATGCCCACGACCGGACCCCTCGTCGATCGCTACGGCCGGGTCCACACCGACATGAGGATCTCGGTCACCGACCGGTGCAACCTTCGCTGCGTGTACTGCATGCCCGAATTCGGAATGACGTTCATGCCTCGCGACGAGTTGCTGAGCTTCGAGGAGATCGCCCGGGTCGCCCAGGTCGCCCACGATCTGGGGATCACCTCGATTCGCCTCACCGGTGGTGAACCGCTCGTCAGAAAGGACTTGCCGCTCCTGGTCGAGCGGCTCGGCGCCACGGGCTTTGACGACATCGCCCTGACCACCAACGGGACCGAACTCCGCCGCCTGGCGCCGCGCCTCGCGGCGGCGGGCCTGACGCGGGTCAACATCAGCTGCGACTCTCTCGACGCGCGACGATTCTCCGAGATCCGACGCCGTGGCGACCTCCCCACGGTCCTCGACGCCATGGCCGCCGCCGAGGAGGCGGGACTCGGCCCCGTCAAGGTCAACGTCGTCCTGCTGAGGGGCCGCAACGACGAGGAGATCCTCGACTTCGCTCGCCTGGCCCGCGAAACGCGACGGGTCGTCCGCTTCATCGAGTTCATGCCCCTCGACGCGGTCGGAGAGTGGCAACGCGACCAACTGGTCTCGGGCAAGGAGGTCTTCGATCGCATCACCGCGGTATGGCCCCTCTCACCGGTCTCGGATCCGAACGATCCCGCTCCGGCCCAGCGATTCGCCTTTGACGACGGCCAGGGAGAGATCGGACTGATCTCCAGCGTGACCGACTCATTCTGTGGAACGTGCAATCGACTTCGCCTGACTGCGGACGGCTCCATACGCAACTGCCTATTCTCCGACGACGAGCGCTCGATTCGCGACATTCTTCGAGACGGGGGCGACGACGAGGAGATCGCGCGCCAGTTCCGCATGGCCGTCTGGGACAAGTTCCCCGGCCACGGCATCAACGACCCCGGCTTCCTCGCCCCGGCGCGGTCCATGTCCATGATCGGCGGCTAGATCGGCGATGACGTGCCTGCGATTCTTCGGTCCGATGCGTGACGTCACCGGCGCCAGCTCCGCGGAGTTCTCGGGCAACACCGTTGCCGACGTCCTCGCTCAAGCGGCCACTCGCTACGGCGAACAGTTCACTCGGCTCGTCGCCGTCTCGCAGGTCTGGGTCAATGGAGAGAGCGTGACCCCGGCGACGTCGCTCGCTCTCGGTGACGAGGTCGCGATCATCCCGCCGGTCTCGGGAGGGTAGGCCTCGTGGAGGACGGACTCAACGGAGATCCCCACCTCAGCCGCGGCTTCACGCACATCAACGAGCGCGGCCAGGCCAACATGGTCAACGTGCTCGGCAAGGACCACACGCGCAGGGTCGCCGTCGCGCGCTGCGTGGTGCGATCATCAATGGACCTGGACCTGGTCCTGGACACTCGAATCGACGGCCTTGACATCCTCGAATCGGCCCGCGTCGCCGGGGTCCAGGCCGCCAAGCAGACCTCGACGCTGATACCCCTCTGCCATCCCATCCTTCTCGACGCCATCCACGTCGAGATCACCGCCCGCCAGCATCACTGCGAGATCACCGCGACCGCAGAGATCACTGAGAGGACCGGTGTCGAGATGGAGGCGCTGACGGCCTGCGCCATCAGCGGGCTGTCGTTGGTGAACGCCCTCGCCTCGTGGGACCCCGACGCCTTCGTCGATGACCTGACCCTGTGGCACAAGTCGGGCGGCCGTTCGGGCACCTGGCAACGCGGCGGCGACCCGACCAACCCCGGGGCGATAACGAACGTCGACGCCGACGCCGACGACTAGGACCTAGTGGCCGGGGTCCCCCCCGGCGGCCAGGGTCAGCGCGTGGGGCAGGACGTCGAGCACGGAGTCGAGCATCTCGACCGAGCCCTTCTCCGATCCCGGGAGGTTGCAGATGACCGCGCGCCCCCTGGTCCCGCACACGCCCCGGCTCAGACGACCCAGGGGATTCACGGCCCTCATCGACTCGGCCAATCCCGGAGCCGCTCGGTCGATCACCAGCGCCGTCGCCTCGGGGGTGAGATCACGCGGTGAGAAACCGGTCCCCCCAGTCGTCACGACCAGCCCGGCGAATCCCTCGGTCGCCTGCTCCAGTGCTTCACGGACCGTCTCGATCCCGTCGGCGATCACCTGACGCAAGACGACGAGGAAGCCCGCTTGCTCCAGCAGAGCGCTCAGCGCGGGTCCCGACCGGTCCTCGCGCTCACCGCGAGCGGCCGAGTCCGAGACGGTGATCACCTTAACTTCGAGAGCCATAGCGCGAGCCTACCGAGCGGGCGCGACCGACCTTCCCCCTTCCAAGCGTCCCCGTTCGAGTGTGCGTCCCTTGCCGACGCTCAGAATCTTGGTCACGGGTCGCGAGCAATTGTGCACCCCAGGGATTTCACCTACGATGCGCCGATGCCGCTCTACAAGATTGGTCAAGCCGCTGAGCTGTTGGGCGTCAGCACTGACACGGTGCGGCGCTGGGTCGTCGCTGGTCGGATCGAAGCCAAGGTTGGCGCCGATGGACGGCGCTATTTCGAAGGCCTCGAACTCGCGAAGTTCGCGACTGAGATCGCCGGCGAGCCGACTCCGATCCAGCCCCGCGCGCAGTCGGCGCGTAATCGCTTCATCGGAATCGTCACCAAGGTCGTGAAGGACAAGGTGGTCGCTCAAGTGGAGATTCAAGCCGGACCTCATCGATTCGTCTCGCTGATCTCTCGCGAGGCCGTCGACGAACTGAAGTTGGCTCCGGGCATGGTCGTCGACGCCGTCGTCAAGGCCACGAGTGTCGGCGTGGAGATCCCCGGACAGTTCTGACCCTTCAAGGCGGGTGCCAGCGCGTCCTCCGATCGTCTCTGCGGTCAGTGATCGAGGTGTGAGAGGTCTCGCGCGTCCGGCGGCAGTTGCGTCGACGCCGACCAGATCGAGATTGCCTCGGGCGGGAGAATCACACGACATCGATCTCCCACCTGCAGATCGATCAGTTCGGAGGTGCGAACCTGAATCTCGATCCCGAGCGTGATCGCGACGAAGAGATCGAGAGCGGTGCCAACGTCGGCAATGTCACTCAGCTGTCCAGACAGCGAAGACCGCGCGTCGAGAGGTCGTGCATCGAGACCTGCAGCAGCAACGACTGACACGCGCTCGGGTCGTATGCTCCACCACACCGCCGTCCCGGGAACCAGATCGGTGCTCACCTCGATGAGGGCGCCGTTCGCGTCGATCTGACTTGATGAGATCACCGTTGCGCGATGCAGGTTCGAGATGCCCAGGAGCTTCGCCACCTCGGGCGAGGCGGGCCGAGTGAACACTTGGCGACTCGTCCCCGATTGCAGTGTCTGGCCATCGGCGATGACGATGACTTCATCGGACAGGAACGCGGCCTCCTCGGGGTCGTGGGTCACGATGACGGTCGTGAGACCGGTCTCTCGCTGGAGTCGGCGAAGTTCGCGGCGCAACTCGAGGCGCACCGGCACGTCCAGCGCCGAGAATGGTTCGTCTAGCAGCAGGACCTGGGGCGACCCGCAGAGGACCTGAGCCAGGCCCACGCGTTGTCGCTGACCGCCGGACAGTTCAGCGGGGTATCGGTTCTCCAGGCCCTCCAGCTGAAGGTGCTCGAGCCAGTAGGCGGCCAGTTCCGCGCTGGCGCTACGGGCGAAGAGCAGATGCTGCCACACCGTGAGATGAGGATAGAGAGAGAAGTGCTGAGCGACGTAGCCGACGCGGCGATGCTCGACTGGAACGTCCTGCACTGATTGATCGCCGTACCAGACGGGCCCGGGCCCCGCGCCGTAGAGCCCGGCGAGGCAGCGAAGCAGTGCTGACTTGCCCGACCCCGAGGGACCGAGAATGCCCAGATGTCGCGCACTCGACTCTTGGGCCAGTTCGAGGTGGAACGATCCGAGATGATGGCTGATGTCGAAGCGCACTGGCCGAGGATCCGCCGGCGTCGGTGGCATTGGCGCCGGCACACCGTTCCGGTCCCGAGGACGTCTGCGCGCCCGCACGCGACTGATCATCACCGCGACCACGGCGACGAGGAGCGCCAGGGCCGTGGGCGCCAACGTGGTGGGCAGTCCCCTGCCGCTGAACTGGTTGTACGTGTAGATCGGCAGCGAGGTCGGGTTGTACGCCAGGATCACCACGGCGCCGTATTCGCCAAAGGCCCGAAGCCACGCCAGGAGCATGCCGGCGCGAATGCCCGGGGCGGCCACGGGCACGGCCACGCGCAAGAATCGCGACGCCTCGGAGTGCCCCAGGGTGGCGGCCACGTCCAAGAGCCCCTGATCGATCGCTACGAACGAGGCCCGAGCCGCGACGATCAAGAAGGGAGCGGAGCAGAAGGTCATGGCGAGCACGATGCCGGTGGCGGAGTTGGTGAGTCGCTCGCCGAAGAGTCGACCGATGAAGGTGTAGGGCCCCACCAGGTAGACGAGCACGATGCCGCTCATGACCGGAGGAAGCGCCAGGGGGATCTGAACGATCATCCCCGCGATCGACGCCACGCGTCCGTGCGAACGGGCCAAGAGATAGGCCAGCGGAACCCCGAACAAGGTCAGGAGGACCAGCGAGATCGTGGCGCAACTGATCGAGACCCAGAGCGCGGGGAACAGTCCTGGCGTGTGGAATCCCCGTTGGGGCGCACCGGCCAGACGAATCGCGAAGGCGACCAGTGGAAGAGCCAGGTACAGGAGTATCAGGCCACCCAGCCACGCCAGCGGGTTTCTCGCGGGCCGACCGGACATCAGGGCAACGTCGTGGTCGGGGGCGTGATCGTCGTCGAGTTCGTCGCGCCTGAGCCGTACCTCGAGACGTGGACCGGGATCAACGGAGTGACGCCGTTGGCCCTCAGGATCTTCTGGCCGCTGACGCCCAACAGGAACTTCACGAAGGCCGACGCCGCGGCTCGGTGGGGCGCGCGATTGAGGACCGCCACGGTGTAGTGGGCGGACAGTCTCGTTCCCGTGAGCTTGACGGTCTTGAGGTGCGCGGCGGCAGCCTCGACGGCGTAGAAGAAGCCAGCGTCAAGTTGCCCCGCCTGCAACTGGCCCACGAGCGCCGTCTCCTCGAAGATGTTCGAGGTGGAAGACGCCAACGGCGCGAGCGAGGGCTTGTCGAAGCTCAACGCGACGCCAGTCAGCGCGTTGACGGCGAGCACGCCCTTGGGGTCCGTCGCAGGATCGGTGCGGCCGAGCAAGAATCCCGGGAGACCGACGACGTTGTACCACGGCCTGGTCTTGAGGTCCCGGGCGAACTTGGACCCTGGGTAGTACGCGAGCACCAGAGGTGAGCCGCCGAACTCGGTATAGGACGACACCCAGTCCCCGTTGGCCGCACCTTCCAGCGTGGTGTTGACGGTCGGCGA
>JADGOJ010000103.1 GCA_017883045.1 Acidimicrobiales bacterium | reverse complement strand
GCTCGAGAACCAGGTCTCGGCGTTCCACCAGTTCAACCAGGACCCGTCGGTCAACGTGATCATCCTCGCGGCGCTCGACGTGACCGGCTATGACGACGTTCTCAAGGAGGCGAAGGCAGCCGGCAAGGTGGTCGTCCTCGAGGACCGCCGCATCGACGCCGACCCCAGCCTGTACTACACGTACATCGGCTCGGACTTCGACCTCGAAGGTCAGAAGGCCGCCAAGGCGATGTGCGACCTGCTCAAGGACAGCCCCAAGAAGAACATTGCCGAGATCACCGGCGCCGTCGGCGCATCCGCAGGCATCGATCGCGCGAAGGGCTTCCGCGAGAAGATGGGCGACTGCGGGATGACGATCCCCGATGGCCTGAGCCAGACGGGCAACTGGGGCGTTCCGGAGTCGAAGGCCGTCATGGAAGCCTTCCTCAAGAAGACCAAGGACATCCAGGGCGTCTTCGCCCACAACGACGAAGAGGCCATCGGCGCCATCCAGGCGATCAAGGAAGCCGGCCTCGTGCCCGGCAAGGACATCCAGGTCATCGGCGTCGACGCGACCGCCAACGGCTTCAAGGCCCTGATCTCCGGCGAGCTTGGCGCGGACATCGAGTGCAACCCGCTTCTCGCACCGCAGGTCTACGACGCGGCCCTGAAGGCTCTGAACGGCGACACATCGCTGCCGAAGTGGGTCCCGTCGCAGGAAGGCGAGTTCTTCGCCGCCCAGGGCGGGGCCGCACTCACGGCGATCCTGGCGACCCGCAAGTACTAGGTGCCGTCCGGAGCGGGCGACCGTTCCGGCGTCATCCGATCGGTGGCGCGGGAGGAGAGGTGGCCGCACACCCCCTCTCCTCCTCGACGCCCGACGCAGGTCGCGCGTGTCACGCGCGAAGTCCGAGAGTTCGGGATAGAGGTTCGTCATGACCGATCCCGCCCGCGACATTGTCGTGATGGAGAGCATCGACAAGTCGTTCCCAGGCGTGCAGGCGCTCAAGCAGGTCAGCCTCACGCTCGCCGGCGGCGAGATCCATGCCCTGGTCGGGGAGAACGGGGCAGGCAAGTCGACGCTGATCAAGGTCCTGACCGGCGTGGAGCGACCGGACGGCGGCACCATCACCCTCGATGGCGCCGAGGTCTCGATCCGCTCACCACTGCATGCCCAGTCGCTCGGCATCAGCACGGTGTACCAGGAGGTCAATCTCTGCCCCAACCTGACGGTGGCCGAGAACCTCCTGATCGGCCGCCAGCCGATGAAGCTCGGGCACGTCGACTGGAATGCGATGAACCGCCAGGCCCGGGAGATCCTCCAGGGGCTCGACATCGAGATCGACGTCACCCGACCGCTGGGCTCCTACTCGATCGCCATCCAGCAGATGGCGGCCATCGCACGAGCCCTCGTGATCTCGTCGGCCAAGGTTCTGGTCCTCGACGAGCCGACCTCAAGCCTGACGGGCCACGAGACCGACCAGCTCTTCCGTGTGATGCGCAAGCTGAAGGGCGAAGGCATCGCAATCCTGTTCATCACCCATTTCCTCGACCAGGTCTACGAGGTCAGCGATCGCGTCACGATCCTCCGGAACGGGGCGCTCGTGGGGGTGTACGAGACGGCGGTCCTGCCACGTCTGACCCTGATCACGCTCATGCTCGGACGGAGCCTGACCGAGCTCGACGACATCAACCAGCACAAGATCGAGAGCAGCCAGCACATCGGGACCGAGCCGCTGCTCCAGGCGGACGGAGTTGGCCTCGTCGGGTCGATCGCGCCGTTCGACCTGGTCCTTCACACGGGGGAGGTGGTGGGACTGGCCGGCCTGCTCGGGTCCGGGCGGACCGAGATGGCGCAGCTGCTCTTCGGGATCGACCAGCCGACCGAGGGCTCGCTGACGATGGACGGCAAGCGCGTCCGGAACTTCTCGCCGATTGGGTCCATCGAGCGAGGGGTCGCGCTCTGCCCCGAGGACAGGAAGGCCGAGGGGATCGTGGCCGACCTGACGGTGCGAGAGAACATCATCATGGCGATGCAGGCCAGCCGGGGCTGGTTCCGGCATCTGAGCACGAGCGACCAGTACGCGATCGCAGACAAGTACATCAAGCTCCTGAGCATCGCGACGCCGTCGGCCGATCAGCCGGTCAGGAACCTGAGCGGTGGGAACCAGCAGAAGGTCATCCTCGCCCGTTGGCTGGCGACCAATCCGCGCCTGCTGATCCTCGATGAGCCGACCCGCGGCATCGACGTGGGGACGAAGGCCGACATCCAGAAGCTCGTCCTCTCGCTGGCCGAGGAGGGCAAGTCGTGCATCTTCATCTCCTCCGAGCTGGAGGAGGTGCTGCGCACGAGCCACCGCGTCGTCGTGATGCGCGATCGCGCGAAGGTGACCGAGTTCGCCGGCGAAGTGGACGAACGGGCGATCATGAACGCGATTGCGGGCGGCGAGGCATGAGCGCGCTCCGCTCAGTGTTCAGCAGGAGCCGGCTTCGGGAGAGTCGGCTCTCCGTCCCGATCCTCGCGCTCGCGGTCATCCTCCTGTTCGACTTCGTGTTCGTCCCAGGGTTCTTCAACCTCGAGATTCGGGACGGTCACCTGTTCGGCAGCCTGGTCGACATCCTGCGCAACAGCACCCCGACGGTCGCGCTCGCGATCGGGATGACCCTCGTCATCGCGACGGGCGGGGTGGACCTGTCGGTTGGCGCGATCATGGCGATCGCCGCCTCCGTGGCATGCATCCTGATCGATCCGAGGATCGTCGGGCTCAATCTCCAGGGAGACATCACCGCGGTCGTCGGTGACCCCACGTACAGTTTCGTGCCGATCCCGATCGTGATCGTGGCGTCGCTCGCGGTGGCCGTGGTCTGCGGCCTGTGGAACGGCGTGCTGGTCTCGTTCGGGCGGATCCAGCCGATGGTGGCCACCCTGATCCTGATGATCGCCGGTCGGGGCATCGCCCAGCTCATCACCAACTCGATCAAGATCATCATCTTCAACGACTCGTTCGCGTTCATCGGAAACGGCTTCATCGTCCTGCCGTTCTCGCTGTTCATCGTCGTGGCGCTGTTCGCCGGCGCCTGGCTGCTGACGCGACGTACCGCGATCGGCCTCTTCGTCGAGTCGGTGGGGATCAGCTTCCGTGCGAGCCTCTACAGCGGCATCAACGAGAAGCGGATCAAGCTCTTCGCGTACGCGTTCTGCGGCTTCTGCGCAGGCGTCGCGGCGCTGATCGCCGTCTCGAGCATCAGGACCTCGGACGCCAACCAGATCGGCCTGTACACGGAGCTCGACGCGATCCTCGCGGTCGTCATCGGCGGGACGGTCCTCGGGGCGGGAGGCCGCTTCTCGCTGCTGGGCAGTCTCATCGGCGCCCTGGTCATCCAGGCCACGCAGACATCCATGTATGCGATCGGCGTGGCCGCCAGCGCGATCACCGCGGTCAAGGCGGTCATGGTGATCGTCGTGATCCTGCTCTACTCCCAGCAGGTGCAGGACCTGGGACGCCGGATCGCCGGGCGGCTGGCGCGAAGGCAGGCGGCCGCATGATGCAGACGCTGCGCCTGCGCCTCGGGAACAGCCGCAAGTTCCTGCCGGTCGGTGCAACCGTCGCGCTGTTCGCCATCGCGTTCCTTGCGGGAACGCTCTTCTTCCCGGCGATGCGTGACGGGCAGTCGTTCTTCAACCTATTCATCACGACGCCGTTCCTGCTCATCCTGGTCGTGGGCGAAGGCCTGGTTATCATCTCGGGCGGGATCGACCTCTCGGTCAGCGGAGTGCTGGCGTTGACCACCGTCGTCACCGCGGCGCTCCTCAGGGACGGCTGGGACCCGTGGCTCGTCTTTGGCCTGATGCTCGGGATGGGCGTGCTGTTCGGCGCCGTGATGGGCGCGTTCATCGCTTATCTCAAGGTGCAGCCGTTCATCGCGACGCTGGCCGGCATGTGGCTCGCCCGTGGGTTGTCCTTCGTCATCAGCGACAGCGAGATCCGAATTTACGACCCGCTCTACAGGACGCTTTCCGGGACGCGCATCCTGATCCCCGGCCTCGCCGACCCGGTGACCAAGAAGGGTGACTACGTCACGATCCTCGTCGTGGTGGCGCTCCTGGTGCTCGCCGTCGGTATGTACATCGCCCACTTCACGAAGTTCGGGCGAACCATCTATGCGATGGGCGGCAACAACGGGCTGAACGAGCAATCCGCCCGCCTGATGGGCTTGCGGGTCGACCGGACCAAGGTCCAGGTCTACATGCTGAGCGGGTTCTGCTCGGCGCTCGCCGGTATCGCGTACAGCATCTACGTGGGTTCCGGCCACGGCACGCACGCCACCGGCATGGAGCTCACGACCATCGCGGCGGTGGTGATCGGCGGGATGGCGCTCACCGGCGGCGAAGGGTACCTGCTCGGCGGGCTGTTCGGGGTGCTCATCACGGCCCTGATCCAGAGCCTGATCCAGTTCAACGGCCAGCTCAGCTCGTGGTGGACCAGCATCGTCATCGGGGCGCTGATGCTCGTCTTCATCGGCGTCCAGAGCCTCCTGGCCACGCTGAACGCCCGGCAGCTCATCGCAGGCCGGCTCGGGATCGCCGGAAGGGCCTCCACGGCCGGTCGCGGGCGACGCGCCTTCTGGCGCGACCGCCGGGTGGTCGTGGGCGCTGCCGCGGTCGTGGTGCTCCTCGTGACCGTGCAGGTCTTCGGCGCACAGAACGGGGCCCGCGGACCGGGTGATGCCGGCACCGGGTGCCAGCTCAAACCCTTCCGGCAGGATCGCGCCACCGAGCTCATGAAGGGCGGCGCGGTGATCGCATACGAGCGCAACGGCGGGTCCAGCTGCGTCGACGAGCTGTATGCCATCTACTCCGATGGACGCATCGTGGCCGACAACGGCACGCAGACGATCGAGAAACAGGCGTCGCCGACGGAGGTCGAGGCGCTGCTCGGCGCCATCGACGGCCTCGGCTGGTTCACCGACAACATGTACTCGACTTCGGAGATCCAATGCGGGCAGTGCTTCACGTACTACACGGCCGTTTCCTTCAAGGGTGTCGTGAAGACGGTGAAGGCGGTCGACGGCGGGACGGCCGCGCCGGCCAACTACTGGCTCATGACCAGCCGGCTCTCCACCATTCTCCCGAAGTTCGGCGCCGGCTCGCAATGAACGAGGACCTCCGACGATGAATGCGCGCTGGAGGCTGGCCCCGGCGATGGCCTGCGCTCTCGTACTGGCGGGCTGCGGCTACATCGTCACGCCCGAGGACGAGAGCTCTCCGTCGCCGGCGGCATCTGGCGCATGGACCGCCGTCGCGACGAAGGTCGACGCGGCAACCGGCGGGCTCCACGTCGACATCACCGTCCGGAACGACACCGGGGCGTGGAGCGCGATGCAGGCGACGCCAGGCCAGCCAGCCGTCCTCACGACGAGCGACGGCAAGTCGATCGATTGCGGCACCGTGTTCGTCGGGACCGGTGGCACGTCCATCGCGCCGGGTTTCCAGGTTCGTGGTTACACGGGCGGAACGAAGGCGAAGCCGGCGACGCAGCTCCTCTACGTCGAGTGCGCGGGTGCCACTTCGGCGCCCGGGTCGAAGCTCTCGATCGGTTTCAGCTACTTCACCGGCGACTTCAACTACTACTCGCCGACCCCGCCGATCGGCGCGAAGCTGGCGATCGATCTCGACAAGCTGGCAGCCGACCTCACCTACCCGATCGCCGCTCCGGTCGACGGCGTCATCGAGAAGGCCGACGCCAAGATCGTCGCGATCAACAACTGCACGCTCAGCCTGACGAGCGCGAAGCGGACCGCCGATGGGCTCGAGCTCGGCTGGCAAACGACCAACCCCACGGAGTACCCGACGTACGTGCACATCGGGACGCCGCCAGTCGTCGGGTCTGACGGCATCATCTACGGCTTCTACGAGAGCCCGCACCTGGCTGACACCCCGATCACACCGGCCGGCCACTCCGCGGACTGGACCACCAGGGTCGCGGTGCCGGGAGACGTCACTGGCCTCTACATCCTGCTCAGCGTCGAGTCGAAGCAGCAGAAGACGTTCGTGAGCCATGCCGTCGACATCACCAGCAAGTAGCGCCGCAACGTTCCGCGGCTGCGCCTCGGCATCGTGCCCGGCCAGGGCGGCTCCCGTGGGACGAGCGTCACGAGCCGGCAGGTTCGAGACGAAGGGCGGAGCGCCGTCCGATCAATACCGGCGACCGCCCACGATCCGTGTGCGGACCGCACAACCAAGTGAAAGCGAGATGACGCGATGAAGCCCCTGGGCGCGTACGAGGTCTGGCTCGTCACCGGAAGCCAGGAGATGTACGGGGACGAGACCCTCCGCCAGGTGGCCGCGAACTCCAAGCGCATCGCGGCCGAGCTCGATTCCTCGCCGGTGCTTCCCGTGCGCGTCGTGCATCGCCCGGTCGTGACCTCGTCCGAATCGATCGCGACCACGTGTCGCGACGCAAACGCAAGCGACTCGTGTGTCGGCGTGATCCTCTGGATGCACACGTTCTCCCCGGCGCGGATGTGGATCGCCGGGCTCCAGGCGATCCGGAAGCCGCTGCTCCACCTTCACACGCAGTTCAACCGCGATCTCCCATGGGCGGAGATCGACATGGACTTCATGAATCTCCACCAGTCGGCCCATGGCGATCGCGAGTTCGGCTATCTCGCCACCCGGATGCAGGTCGCCCGAAAGACCGTGGCCGGGCACTGGCAGGATCCGCAGGTCATCGGTCGGATCGCCACGTGGGCGCGGGCAGCCTGCGCCTGGCAGGAGGCACAGCACCTCACGGTGGCCCGCTTCGGCGACACGATGCGCCATGTCGCGGACACCGAGGGTGACAAGGTCGAGGCCCAGATCAAGCTCGGCGTGGCCGTCAACGGCTACGGCGTC
>JADGOJ010000024.1 GCA_017883045.1 Acidimicrobiales bacterium | reverse complement strand
ACCCGACGTTCTCCAGGACGATCCACACGACGTGCTTGACGTGGGCTGGACGGGCCGACCCCACGCACGGTGCCGCCGCCGTCAGCCGACTCGGCACCCCGACCGCCGCGCTTGCTCGCGAAAGAGGCATCAACGACGCCAGCACGAGTAGCGCCAACACCCCGGAACGGATCTTCACCGGCCCATTCTCGCATCACTTCGCTTGCCGCGCGACTCGCCAGTTCAGGCCGGCCAGCTCACGCCCGTCGAGCGTGCGAGCAGCCCGTGCGGGCGACCTTCCTGGTGCGATGTCGCCTCGGTGGGATGGCCGCCCTGGCCGAACTGGCACAGCGAATCTCCTACTTCCCCGTCGCCGTCATGGACGATCGAATGCTCGTCGAGATGGAGCGTTGTGCCCGTGAGGGAACGCCGCGACCGGAGAGTTCAGCGGTGCGCGCGCATTCGCGACCGGCGTTCTGGGCCTTCGCGGAATCGTGGGAGAAGTTGTACCGCAACGGCGTGGTCGAGCACGCCTTGAAGGAGCTCTGTCGGGTCTGCGTCTCCCGTTCGCTCAAGTGCGAGTACTGCGGCAACCAGCGGAGCCCCGAGGCCCAGCGGGCGGGCCTGTCCGAGGGGAAGCTCGAGGACCTCTTGAACTTCGAGTCGTCGGACCTCTACGACGAGCGGCAGAGGGCCGCACTTTCCTACGCCGAGGCGATCACCTGGCGGCTGAATCCCGACGACACCTTCTGGCAGCACCGCACGACCAGTTCCGCGAGGAGGAGCCGGTGGAGCTCGCCTGCTTCATCGCGCTCACCATGGGCCAGCAGAGTTGGATCCGGCTGCTCAACATCGATCACCACCAGGTCATGGCCGGTACCGCGGTGTCGATGGCTCCGGGCTTCGAAGACGCCGACGCGCTGAGGTCCACCAAGGAAGGTGCCGGCTACTGGGCGGGTCGTGCGCCCCGCGATGCTCGAGGGCCCGAGGATTCGTGAGAGCCGCCGGCGTCGAACGTCCCTTGGCCGACTCCTGATCGTCAGCCGTTCAGGGAAGGACGATCTCGAATCCGAATTCGAAGACGTCCAGATGGCGCGCAAGTTCACCCAGTAGCGCAGCGTCGCCCGTAACCTCGAAGTCCTCTCTCGACAGGACCGCGTCGAGGCCCCCCGAGCCCGCGGCGAATTCGGCGAAAGCCGCGATCGACGTCCGAACCGTCACGTCGGCCCTGGGATGTTGAGCGTTGTGGCGAGCGTGCAACACGCCATGACGCACTCCGAACGTCCACTGGCCATCATCGCGGTCGAGGATCTCGAGGTTGACCTCGATCGCGAACATTGCGGCGCCCGGCCCGTTGAGCCGGACGCCGATCAGATCGAGCAGCGTCTCGGTCGTCATGGAACCCACGATCCCCGGCCCCAGCGCGTTTCCGGTGAAGCCCTTCAGAGCTGTTCCGTTGCTGCGCAGCTCCATCGCTCCGGAGAGGTAGAAGTCGCGCCAGGGACCGGACTCGCACTGAAAGCCCAGTTGCTCGAGGGCGTCGGCCTGCAAGAGCCGGGCCGGCTCGTTGTCGGGCTCGGCGAAGACGACGTGGTTCACGACCTGCACGACCCATCGATAGTCGCCTCGTTCGAAGCAGCCCCTCGCCTTGTCGAGTACCGCGCTCGAGCCGCCCATGAACTGGACGTAGCGCTTCGCCGCCTCGACCGGCGGGTACGGATGCAGATGGGCGGGATTGCCGTCGAACCAGCCGAGATAGCGCTGGTAGACGGCCTTCGCGTTGTGTGACACCGTGCCGTAGTAGCCCCGGCTGAAAGTCTCGTCACCGAGTCCCACCGGCAGTTCGAGTTGCTCGGCGATCTCGTCCATGGTGAACCCGAGGTTCGCCAAACGCAACGTCTGGTCGTGGACGTAGCGGTAGGCGTCGCGCTGGCTCGCCAGGTACTGCGAGAGGTCGTCGGTGCCCCACCTCGGCCAGTGGTGGCCCGCGAAGAGCACGTCGCACCGGGGCGCGTAGAGGTCGAGCGACTCGTCGATGTACTTGCTCCAGAGCAGGGCGTCGCGCACCTGCGCGCCGCGCAGCGTATACACGTTGTGCTGCGTGGCGGTGCAGTTCTCGGCCATGCACAGCGCACGCAGGTCGGGCAGGAAGATGTTCATCTCGGCTGGCGCCTCGGCGCCGGGGGTCAACTGGAAGACCAGGCGCACGCCGTCGATCACGATCTGCTCCCCGGACTGAGCGACGTCCCTGGTCGGGGCGATCAGCGCCGCGTTCGGCAGGGCCGGGAGCCCCTTGCCGAGCCCCGTGTCGACGTGGCCCCGCGGATCCTTGGGCAGCAGGACGCCGTACATGTACGTCGCGCGCCGCAGCATCACCGTTCCCGCGAGCACGTTCTCGCTGGCGGCCGCCTCGAGGAAGCCGACCGGGGCGATCACGGCGACGCGACCGCTCGCGACGTCCTCGTCCGACACGATGCCGCGCACGCCGCCGAAATGGTCGGTGTGGCTGTGGGTGTAGACGACCGCGTGCACCGGACGCTCGCCGAGGTGCTCGCTGACCAGCGCCATCGCGGCGCGCGCCGTCTCCTCCGCGGTCAGCGGATCGATGACGATCCAGCCGCTCTCACCGGCGATGAACGTCACGTTCGAGATGTCCATGCCGCGCACCTGGTAGATCGACGGCGCCACCTCGAACAGGCCGGCGATGTTGTTCAGGCGACCCTGGCGCCACAGGCCCGGGTGCACGGTGGGCGGGGGATTGGCCGCCAGCTCCGGTGTGTCCAGGAAGGCGTAGGCGTCAAGGTCCCATACGGCGTGACCGAACCGGCCGGTCACCTGGCGGGGCGAACCCGGCGCGATGAGGCCCCGTGAGGCCCTTTCGAAGTCGGCCGCGTCGGGCGACGAGATCGCCCCGCGAGCGAGCGATTGGCGCGCCTCGGTCGACGGACTGGCGGGCTTGCGCTCAGGCGTCGGCTCGGGCATCGCTCTCCTGTGATTCGAACGGGTTGACGAGGGCAACACTAACCAGTGGACGGTCACGCCGCCCTGGGCGAAGCTCCGGTCGTCATCGTCCAACGCTATAGGTTCGTGTCCATGACACCACGCGAAGTCCACTTCCCCGACGGCTTCCTCTGGGGCACGTCGACGTCGGCGTACCAGATCGAGGGCGGGGGCGACAACACCGACTGGTGGCGCTACGAACGCGCCACCGGCACGCACGCCGTGGAGCAGTGCGGCGACGCGTGCGACTCGTGGAATCGCTACGAGGAGGATCTCGACCTGACGGCGCGGCTCGGGCTCAACTCGTTCCGACTCTCGGTCGAGTGGGCCCGCATCGAGCCCGAGCGCGGCGTCATCTCCCAAGAGGCGCTCGGCCACTACCGACGCGTCCTCGAGGCGTGCCGGGCCCGCTGGATCATCCCGGTCGTGACGTTGCACCACTTCACGCTGCCCCTGTGGGTCGCGGACCTCGGTGGTTTCGAGAACCCCGATATCGCGTCGTGGATGGGCGACTACGCCCTCGTCGTCGGCCGGGCGCTGGGCGGCCTGATCGGCGTCGCCTGCACCGTCAATGAGCCGAACATCGTCGCTCTCATGGGCTATCTCATGGGGTTCTTCCCGCCCCAGGTCGAGAGTTGGGAGCGGTTCGTCGAGGTCAACAAGACCATGCGCGCGTGCCACGTCGCGATGCGCGACGCCCTGCGCAGCACGCCGGGCAGCTACCCCATCGGCCTGCCGCTCTCGATGCAAGAGTACGAGGCGCTGCCCGGCGGCGAGGACCTCGTGAACATGATCCGACACGAGATGGAGGACGAGTACCTTCGAGCCCTCGACGACGACGACTACGTCGGCGTGCAGTGCTATACGAAGCTGTTGATCGGCCCCGAGGGCCTCGTCGTGCCCACCGACCAAGAGCTCACCGAGATGGGCTACCTCTTCTGGCCCCAGAGCGTCGAGTACACGATCCGTCGGGCGGCCTCGTTGACCGACCGGCCGATCATCATGACCGAGAACGGCATCGGCACGGACGACGACGGCCAGCGGATCCGCTATCTCTCGGGCGCCCTCGCCGGCCTCGCGAACGTGCTGCGCGACGGCATCGACGTGCGGGGGTACTTCCAGTGGTCACTGCTCGACAACTTCGAGTGGACCTTCGGTTACGGGCCGAAGTTCGGGATCGTCAGCGTCCACCGCACCACGTTCGAGCGTGCCCCCAAGCCATCGGCCCAGTGGTACGCGGACGCCGTCAAGGGCTTTCCCTCGATCCCCTCGTAGCGCGGTGTCGACCGACGGGGGCTTGCGTCGATCGCGTCGGCCACGTCGACGACGCCTCGATGGACCACTCCACGCGACGCCGAGGAATGTAGATTGACGGCATGCTCGGTCGCAGCACCTACCCCCGGGAGTACCCCGACGCCTCACGCAAGGGGATCGCTGCCACCGTCAACGCCTTCGAGAAGTTGGCCGGCGGCTCCACAGCACCGCCAGCGCCGATCGACCCGGTCTTCTTCAGCAACCTGGTCATCGCACTCGAGAGCTGCTTCACGCACCGCAGTCGCGGCATTGAGGAGAAGGAGTTCGCGAGACTCGCCAGGACCTTCTTCGACGACATCGAGAAGAAGTTCGCGGACTAACCGGAGGAAATAGCCATGTCACTGCCCCGATATCAACTGGTCGCGCTCGACTGCCCCGACCCACTGGCCCTCGCCGCCTTCTACTCGCGGCTGACGGGTCTCGACGTCGAACCGCTGGGCGACTTCCCTCCGGAGAAGGTCACGTGGATTGAGCTGATGAACGGCGATCACCCGACGATCGCCTTTCAGAAGATCGACGCGTACACCGCCCCGACGTGGCCAGAGGGACACCTGCCCCAGCAGCTGCACCTCGACTTCAACGTCGACGACCTCGACGAGGGCGAACGGCACGTGCTCTCCCTGGGCGCCTCGAAGTCGGGCTTCCAACCGGGCGAGAAGTTCCGGGTCTACCTCGACCCGGTCGGCCACCCGTTCTGCCTGGTGCTCGGGGGCCAGTGAACTTCGCTCGGGGTGGCCCCGCGAGCGCGTGCGCTGGTCTCAGCTCATCAGGGCGATGCCAGCACCCACCAGCAACGCCGGTGTCAGCAAGGTCCGGGCCCTTCCCTCCTTGAAGACGACGATCCCGATCATCGCCGCCCACACGACGCCCGTCTCTCGCAGGGCGCTCACGATGCCCAGCGACGCCCGGGTCTGGGCGTAGAGCACCGCGGTGTAGGCCACCATCGACAGGACCCCGGCAGCCACCCCGGTCACCACCGTCGATCGACTCGCGCTGAATCGCCACCCACGGCGAAGCGCCACCGCGAGGATCCAGAGCGTCGACTGGATCACGAAGAGCGTGGCCGCGTAGCGAAGGGTGTTGTGGCTCGCGCGCACGCCGAGGCCGTCGACGACGGTGTACACCGCGATGGCGACGCCCGTCGTGAGGGCCCAGTAGGCGCCGGTGCGGTCGAGCTTCGTCGAGTGCTTGACGTAACTCAGGCTCATGACGCCGATGACGACCAGGAGTATCCCTCCCACGCCCGCGAGGCTGACGTGCTCGCTCGCGAAGACTAGACCCCCCAGGGAGACCAGCAGCGGCGCGGTGCCCCGTGCGATCGGATAGGCGCGCGCGAAGTCGGACCGCTGATACGAGCCCATCAAGAACAACTCGTAGCCAATGTGACAGCCGACCGAGCCGATGAGATACGGCCACGCCTGCGCCCGGGGCAGCCCGACGAAGGGCACGGCGGTCCAGCAGGTCAGCGCCACGCCCAGGTTGACGAACGCGAAACTGGTCGCCTGGCTCGGAATGCTCTTCACGAGAGCGTTCCACACGGCGTGGACGAGGCCGGCGGCGAGAACCACGACCACCACGACGAGGCTCACGAACAGCTCGTCTCACTGGCAAATGGCACGGCTCGCATCCTACGAGGCGCATTCCATCGCGGATCTCCTCGCCCTCGAAGGTGTCCGCCGTCACCGTATAGACTTACAATTCGCGTCTCGAGGTCCCGACTTCGAGAACACCGAGGACCTGTGGTGCAGCTCGGAGTGCACGCCGCCCTGTCAAGGCGGAGGTCGCGGGTTCAAATCCCGTCAGGTCCGCTCGACACCCGCCAGGGTGACGAGGAGGTCGAGTAGCTCAGTCGGTAGAGCGCGCGCCTGAAAAGCGTGAGGTCACCGGATCGACGCCGGTCTCGACCACCATAGGGTCGCCCCACGGAATCGCGAGACTCCGTGGGGCGACTTTCTACTTCCTGAGCACGTTCGCTGGCACCACCCGGATCCGGTCGTGGTGGCGACTGGGCGTCGCCTGCCACGAGCCGGCGACCATCAGGTTGCGGCGCAGCCGCGCGATGGCCAGCTCCTGCTCACCGATCGCGGTGTGCACGAGACCCAGCGGCTCGATGCGCGCCACCACCGTCGAGTCGGCGAAGCGCTCAACGAGGTAGGCACTCACCCGATTGCGATGCCGCTTGGAGGTGGTCGCCGAGCGGTAGAAATACTGCTCGACCGTGCGCCCCTCACTTGTCCTCATTTCGTCAACGTAACGAGGGGGTGTGACGTGCGTGCAACAATGCCTGAGGACATCGGAGGAACATGAGCGAACTGCCCCACGTGAAGCCCCGCTTCGCGCCCCAGCCGTCCGGCGTGGCGTGGCCCACGCGGGAGTGGCCCCGGGGGACCTCGCCCCACCAAGAAGAGCTCGAGCAGGTCGTCGACCAGATGTTCAACGACGAGGCCCTCGCGATCACCAACGCGGTGGTCGTGATCCAGGGTGGACGGGTGCTCGTCGAACGCTACGGCGGCGAGCAGTTCTACTTCGACCGGCCGGCCGAGCCGATCACCGCCCAGAGCCCCCTGCTCTCGTGGTCCATGGCCAAGTCGGTCCTGCACATGATCATCGGCACGCTCGTCGACGAGCACCGGCTCAGCCCCGACCAGGTGGCACCGGTCCTCGAGTGGAGCAACCCAGCAGACCCCCGGCACCGGATTCGCGTGCGCGACCTGCTCGCCATGCGCGACGGCCTGGCCTTCGTCGAGGTGTACGAACTGGGCCAGACCAGCCACGTCATCGAGATGCTCTACGGCGAGGGCAAGGACGACATGGCGGCCTACACCGCCAAGCTCCCCCTCGCCCACGAACCCGGCACGTTCTTCAACTACTCGAGCGGTACGACCAACGTGCTCAGTCGCGTCGTCGCCGACCTCGTCGGCTACGGCGACGACTACCGGACGTACCTGCACGAGCGCCTCTTCGACCCGGTCGGCATGGCGAGCGCCCGGCCGTCCTTCGACTCGAAGGGCGTCTTCGTCGCATCGAGTCTCCTGCACGCCAACGCCTTGGACTTCGCGCGCTTCGGGCTCCTCTACCTGCGCGGGGGCGAATGGGCGGGTGACCAGCTCATCTCGCGCGACTGGGCCGCCACGGCCCAGGTCCCGACCAGCCGTGACGAGGAGAGCGGCTCGTACTACTCGTGGCAGTGGTGGGTCACCGGCGACCGGTACGGCACGTACTGGGCCAGCGGCTTCGAGGGCCAGATGATCAGCGTGGTGCCCGCGCTCGACGCGCTCGTGCTGCGCTTCGGCCACACGCCCGACGAGCAGTACCCCGCGCGCTATGCGTGGCGCAGTCGCGTGCTGGACGTACTTGCGAAGTAGCTACGCGCCCTCGTAGGAGAAGCCCAGGTCCGGCGCGCTGAACAGCGCCTCGAAGGGTAGGCCCTCACCGGCGGCCATCGCGGCGACGGTGCCACCGCGGTCCACGACGGCGAGCAACAGCACGACGTCGGCCCCGAACTCGCGCACGACCCGCGCCGCCTCCAAGAGACTCGAGCCCCGGGTCACCGTGTCCTCGGAGATGACGACGCGATCGCCCGGCTCCAGGGCGCCCGCGATGCGTCCTCCGGCGCCGTGGTCCTTCACTTCTTTGCGGACGCTGAAGGCCCGCAGGAGCCGACCACGGGTCGCGGCGACGCCCGCGGTGATGAACGATGCGCCGTCGGCGCCCATCGTGAGCCCGCCGATCGCCGTCGCGTCGGCGGGGATCCTCTCCAACATCAACTCGGCGACGTCGACCATCACCTCGGGCGCGCAGATGGTCTGCTTGGAGTCAATGAACCACGACGACGTGCGTCCCGACTTGAGGGTGAACTCCCCGCGCCGCACCGAGTGCTCGAGCAGGTGCTGGCGGACCCGTTCGCGCGCGCCGGTCATGACAGCAGGACCTTCCCGCTGCCCGGCACCACGACGCCGACGATGGCCGCCGGCACCCCTCGGGCCCTGGCGAGCGAGACCGCGGCGTCGGCCGCGCGGGGGTCGAGCGCCACGACCATGCCCAGGCCGCAGTTGAAGACCCGCACCATCTCGTCGGCGCTGACGCGTCCGCGGCGCTGGATCTCGAAGAAGATCTCGGGCGTCTCGAAGCTGCCCATGTCAATGACGCCGTCCAGCGCCGGCGTGAGGATTCGCACGACGTTGCCGACGATCCCGCCACCGGTGATGTGGGCCGCGGCGTGCACCGCGTCACCGAGTTCGGCGCGAAGCGCCATGACCGTGGGCGCATAGATCACCGACGGCACGAGGAGCTCGTCGCCCAACGTGTTGGCCGCGCCCTCCCACGCCGGTTCGCCCAGCGCGGCCTCACTGGTCACGAGGACCCGCCGGGCCAGGGAGTAGCCGTTCGAGCGCAGTCCCGGCGACGCGAGGCCGACCAGCACGTCACCGGCGCGCACGCGCTCGGGCCCGAGTTCGCTACCTCGCTCGACGACGCCCACCGCGAAGCCCGCCACGTCGAGGTCGTCAGGCTTCATGACGCCGCCGTGCTCGGCGGTCTCGCCGCCCAGCAACGCGGCTCCGGCCTGGCGACAGCCCTCGGCGATGCCCCCGACCAGCTGTTCGAGGCGGGTGGGGTCGAGGGCCCCCACCGCGACGTAGTCCAGGAGGAACAGCGGCTCGGCCCCGACGCAGGCGAGGTCGTCGACCAGCATCGCCACGAGGTCGATGCCGACCGAGTCGTAGCGTCCGACCTGGCGCGCGACCTCGAGTTTGGTGCCGACGCCGTCGGCCGAGGCCACGAGGACCGGGGAGTCGAACTTCGCGGTGTCGAGCGCGAACAGTCCGCCGAAGCCGCCGATGCCGCCGAGCACCTCGGGTCGCGCGGTGCTCGCCACCACCTTCTTGATGCGTTCGACGGCCTCGTCGCCGGCTTCGATGGAGACACCGGCTTCGGCGTAGGTCATGCCGTGGTCGGGCAGGTCGAGCAGCCGGCTCACCAGCGGCTGCCTGCGGTTCCGAGCACGACGGGGGTTGGGGCGGGGTACGAACCGGTCAGACAGGCGTCGCAGCACTCGCCGTCGAGTTGGATCGCGGTGCGCAGGTTCTCGAGCGAGATGAACTCGAGCGAGTCCGAGCCGATGAAGTCGTTCATCTCGGCGACCGAGTGGTTGGCCGCCAAGAGGTCGTCGCGCGTTGGGGTGTCGATGCCGTAGTAGCAGGGCCACATGAACGGTGGCGACGAGATGCGCAGGTGCACCTCTTTGGCGCCGGCGTCGCGCAGCATCTTGACGATCGCGCGGGTCGTGGTGCCGCGCACGATCGAGTCGTCGACCACGACGAGCCGCTGGCCCTCGATGTTCTCGCGCAGGGGGTTGAGCTTGCGTCGCACGCTCGCCGCGCGCTTGTTCTGGTCGGGCGAGATGAAGGTGCGCCCGATGTAACGGTTCTTCACGAGCCCGTAGCCGAAGGGTATCGCCGAGGCCTTGGCGTAGCCCTCGGCGGCCGGCACGCCCGAGTCGGGCACGCCCATCACGATGTCGGCGTCGACCGGCGACTGGCCGGCGAGCAACTCGCCCATGCGCCGACGGGTCGTGTGGACCTGGTGGCCCATCAGGTAGGTGTCGGGGCGCGCGAAGTAGACGAACTCGAAGATGCAGAGCTTCTGCTTGTCGCCGGCCGGCTCGAGGAGCTGGACCGACGTCAGGCCGTCCTTGGTGATCGAGACCATCTCGCCGGGGTCGATCTCTCGCACGAACGTGGCCCCGACCACGTCGAGGGCCGGCGACTCCGAGGCGACGATCCAGCCCTCGGGTGCGTCCTCGGTGCCGAGGCGCCCGAGGCAGAGGGGTCGGAATCCGTAGGGGTCGCGCACGGCGTGGACCTCGCCGGCTTCGAGGATCACCATGGAGAACGCTCCCTCGGCGCGCGCGAGCACGATGCCGAGGGCCCCCGAGAGCGTGTGGCCCGCTTCGACCTCGCGCGCGAGCAGCTCGGCCACGAGGTCCGAGTCCGAGAGCATCGACGTGAACTGGAGGCCGGCGTCCTCGGCGAGGGCCGTGGTGTTGGTCAGGTTGCCGTTGTGGGCGATGGCGAAGCCCGACGAGCCGGCCGAACGATAGACGGGCTGGGCGGCGGTCCAGTTCGCCGAACCCGACGTCGAGTAGCGGGTGTGGCCGATCACGATCGATCCGGCCAACGCGCGCAGCGTCGCGTCGGCGAAGACGTGACTGACCAGTCCGTTGTCCTTGACGACGGTGATCTGGTGGTTGTGGAAGGTGGCCATGCCGGCCGACTCCTGGCCGCGGTGCTGCAGCGCGTAGAGCGCGTCGTAGCAGATGTGGGCCACGTCACGGCCGGGGGCAACAATGGCGACGACGCCGCAGGCTTCCTTCATGCGCACTCCAGTGTACGGGTCATCGACTGGAAAGGCACTGGTTCATTCTCGCACAGTCCGTCGGGCGGGTCGCACCGCCTCGGTACGCTACGTAGGTGATAGATCTGCACACCCACTCGTCGTTCTCCGACGGGTCCGACACACCCACCGAGTTGGCCCAAAACGCTCGCGATCTGGGCCTTTCGGCGATCGCCCTGACGGACCACGACACCACCGCGAGCCACGACGAGATGGCCGGGGCCTGCGCCGAGCACGGGATTGAACTCATTCCAGGTGTGGAGATCTCCTTGGTGGACGACGAGTTCCCCAAGCGACGCAACGGCCAGACGGTGTCGCGCAGTGTGCACGTCCTCGCCTACTTCCTGCCCCTCGACCCCGAGCATCCGCTGCAGAAGAACCTCCAGATCTTGCGCCGGGACCGCGACGAACGCAATCGCAAACTGGTCGCACTCTTGCAAGAACTCGGCTTCGGTCTGGTGACGCTCGAGTACGTCGCCAATCTGGCGAGAGGCTACGAGTCGATTGGGCGGCCCCACTTCGCTCGAGCCATGTTCGAACTGCACCCCGACATCGTGGGCGGGGAATCGGACGAGTCGTGGCGCGCGCTGTTCAACGAATGGCTGGGCAGCGACGGGAGGGCCTACGTCGCGAGGAAGAGCATGACCGTCTCGCGGTTCGTCGACGCCGCCAAGGGCTCGGGGACCGTGTTCTCGGTCGCCCATCCCCTCTTGAACTACCTGGACGACTCGACCGCGGTCGAGTCCACCATGCCGCGAGTGTTCGCTTCGCTGCGCGAGCGCGGCTTCCGGGGGGTCGAGGCGCACTACGGCGGCACCGGCGCCGCGATGCGTGCGCTCATGGTCAAGCTGACGCGCGACGCCGGGATGATCCCGACCGGCGGCTCGGACTACCACGGCTTGTACAAGGAGTCGGTGAAGCTGGGCTTCGGCGCGTCGGGCGACTTGCGCGTGCCCGACGAGGTGCTCGACGAGCTGAAGGCCGCCCGCTCCGCCAACTCGATGTAGGCAGTGCTCGAGGGGCCGGCCGGCTACTCCGGACCGGCGTAGCGTCCCGCGGTCTCGGGGAACATCGCCTTCACGATCTTGAAGTTCGAGACATCCGACGTCCCGTCGCTGTGCAGGTTGATCAGCGCGTCACGCATGTACTTCTCGATGCCCACCTCGAGCATGGCGCCGTAGCCTCCGTGCAGTTCCATCGCGTGGCGACAGACGGTCACGATCTCGTGCGAGGCAAAGACCTTGACCATGTTGCACAGCGCGTCGGCGTCGGGGGAACGCTCGTCGACGGCCAGGGCCGCGTGGCGCAGGAGGGCCCCGACCGCCTCGAGGCGGGTCGCCATGTCGGCGATCCGCAGCGCCACGGCCTGGTGCTTGATGATGGGCTTGCCGCCCTGGATCCGCTCGTGGACGAAGGTGACGGTCTCTTCGTAGGCCCCCATGCCGATGCCCAGGCTCTTCGCCGCGACGAGGACCTTGCCGGGCCGGAAGTAGATGCCGGCCTTGCCAAGGGCGTCGTTGAGCACGAGCAGGTGGTCGGCGGGCACACGGCAGTTGTCGAACACGATCTCGCCGTTGTTCATGTACCGCCCGCCCATGGTCTCGTTGCAGTGGGTCACCTCGAGTCCCGGGGTGTCGCGCGGCACGAGGAAGCTCGACGTGCCCTGCTGCATGCCGACGGAGTTGTCGGTGTTGGCGTAGACGACGTAGAGCGTGGCGTCATAGCCGTTGCTGATGAACTGCTTGCGGCCGTTGATCACCCAGTGGTCGCCGTCGAGGACGGCCTTGGTGTCCATGTTGATCTCGGGGACGTTGTAGGGTAGCCAGCGGTCCGACGCCCCGTGGGGCTCGGTCAGGCAGTGCGCCATCAGGAACTGCGGCTCGTTCATGTAGCGGGTGAACCAGTACTCCTGGAGGTGCTCGGGGGCGAACTGGGCGATCAGCACCGAAATCTTCCAGTTCTGCACCAGCTTGTCGGCCAGGCCCGACTCACCTCTCGCTATCTCGGTGGCGATGATCGCCAGGGTCTGGGACTGGGTCGCGGGGTCGAGCGCGATGCCCCCGAAGCGAGGGGGCACGCCGAGCGCGCGCAACCCGGCGGCGTCGGCCTGCTCGAGGATGTTCGGCGCGAGGCGCGCGCTCGGGTCCATGTCCCACTCGCGAAGACGGTTCTGCTGGATGAAGGGGATCACCACGTGGTCGACGTACTGGCGAGTGGTGTCGCGCATCATCCGCTGCTCTTCTGACAGGTACCTATCCTGGAAATACATCTGACCCCCCATTCGTGGCCCGCGACCTGCGAGCCAATCGGCCGCGAAGTGAACAACGCCTGACTGGGAACCTAGACGGTGTCCCGCCAGGAGACCGGTGAAGAATCTTCAACCCGGCCGCGCCAACCCTCTCCTCGCCGGCGCGAGACCGATCAGGCGTCGAGGGCGAGGGCCTCGACCAAGGCAGCCTCGCGGCGGTGGACGATCTGCTGGACCGAGAGGTCGACCTGGCCGCCGATGCGCAGTCGCGCGCCGCCGATCGTGCCCAGGGTCACGACCGCCACGCCGGAGGCCCGGGCGCGGTCCACGAACGAGCCGGCGTCATTGGTCGCCATGACGAAGCGACCGGGGAACTCACTGAACAGCTCGCCGTGGCTCTCCAGCTCGGTGACGTCGGCACCGACGCCGGTGACGGCGACCATCTCGCCCAGCGCCGCGGCGAGCCCGCCTCCACTGACGTCGTGCACGGCCGTGACGTCACTCGGCCGCCCGGCGCAGATGGCGGCGATCTCCCTCGCGACGAAGGCGGCGGTCGTGGCGAAGGTGGCGGCGTCGAAGGCGGGCACACGGCCGCCGCGCCGGCCGCGCCGCGTCGCCCAGCGAGTTCCCCCCAATGGGAATGGCTGGTCGCCGGCGGCCCGGCGAGCCCCCACGAGCACGACCGTGTCGCCCTCGCGCCAGGCCCAGCCCGGCGGTGGGGCGATCAACGAGTCGACGACACCGAGCAGCCCGACGACCGGCGTGGGGTCGATGTCGTTGCCGCCGCTCTCGTTGTACAGCGAGACGTTGCCGCCGATGACCGGCAACCCGAGGCCCTTGCAGGCCTCGGCCATGCCGTCGATCGCCTCGGAGAGCTGCCACATGACCTCGGGGTGCTCGGGATTGCCGAAGTTGAGACAGTTCACGACGGCCTTGGCGGTCGCCCCGACGCAGGCGAGGTTGGCGACGCTCTCGGCGACCGTCAACGCCGTGCCCGTGCGGGGGTCGAGCGCACACCAGCGCGGATTCGAATCGGTCGACAGGGCGATGCCGCGCTCGGAGATCGGCAGCCCCGGTCCCGCGAGGCGCAACAGGGCGGCGTCACGCCCCGGCCCGACCACGGTGTTGAGGAAGAGCTGCGAGTCGTACTGGCGATAGACCCACGCGGGGTCGACGAGCAGGCCCAGCAGGTCCTCATTGGGCGAGCCGACGGGCTCGTCGTCGGTGGGGTCGTCGGCGCGCACGGCGTCGAGGTTCGCGGGACGCTGGCGCGGTCGGTCGTAGAGCGGCGCCTCGTCGGCCAGCGACTTGGCGGGAACCTCGGCGAGGATTTCGCCGTCGAAACCGTGACGCACGCGCAGCATCCCCACGGGGTTGCCGTCCTTGTCGGGCGTGGGCTCGACCACGTGGCCGACGATCGTCGCGCGGACTTCCCACTTGGCGCAGAGCGCCGCGACGGCCGGCCAGTTCTCGGGCGTGATGATGGCGAGCATCCGCTCCTGGCTCTCCGAGGTCATGATCTCGTAGGGTTGCATGGCCGGTTCGCGCAGCGGAATGGCCGTGACGTCGACGTCCATGCCGACGCCGCCGCGCGCCGCCGTCTCACTGGTGGCGCACACGATGCCGGCCCCGCCCAGGTCCTGGATGCCCACGACGTAGCCGTGGTCGAGCAGTTCGAGGCAGGCCTCGATGAGACGCTTCTCCTCGTAGGGGTCGCCGACCTGCACACTCGGTCGCTTCGCGTCGTCGAGCGAGGTGGCCCCGTCGCTGCCCTCGAAGCCCGCCGAGGCCAGCACCGAGACCCCGCCGATCCCGTCACGGCCGGTGGACGATCCGAGCAGCACGGCCAGGTTGCCGACGCCCGAGGCGACGCCGAGCACCAGGCGCTCGGTGGGCAGCGCGCCGGCGCACAGGACGTTCACGAGCGGGTTCGACGCGTAGCAGTCGTCGAAGGTCAGCTCGCCACCGACCGTCGGCACGCCGACCGAGTTGCCGTAACCCGAGATGCCCGATACCACTCCCTCGACCAGCCACCGCTGACGAGCGTCGGTCAGCTCCCCGAAGAACAGAGGGTCCATGACGACGAGCGGACGCGCGCCCATCGTGAAGACGTCGCGCAGAATCCCCCCTACGCCGGTCGCCGCCCCCTGGTAGGGCTCGATCGCCGACGGGTGGTTGTGGCTCTCGATGCGGATCGCCACGGCGATGCCGTCGCCGGCGTCGATCACGCCGGCGTTCTCGCCGGGACCGACCAGGACGTGCGGTGCCGTGGTCGGGAGCCGGCGCAGGTGGATTCGCGAGGACTTGTAGGAACAGTGCTCGCTCCACATCACCGCGTACAGCGCGAGTTCGAGGTGGTTGGGCTCGCGTCCGAGGACCGAGCGGATGGCCTCGAGCTCTGGATCGGTCAGCCCGAGGGCGCGATGAAGGGGCTCGGGGGCGCTACTCACTCCACCAAACTACCTGCCGCCAGAACGGGTCTCGCGTGGCCCGGACCGGATCACGCCGCGGGAACGTTCGCCGTGACGAAGCTGGCGAGCAGCACCCGTCCGTCGGCGCTGCCCAGCAAGGTCGACATCGCCCGCTCGGGGTGGGGCATCAGACCGACCACGTTGCCCGCCAGGTTGGCCACGCCCGCGATGTCGTCACGTGAGCCGTTGGGGTTGTCCTTGTAGCGCAGCACGACCTGACCGTTGTCCTCGAGCGTCTTCAGCGTCGCGTCGTCGCAGGTGAACGCGCCCGAGAAATGGTTGATCGGGATGACGAGCTCTTGGCCCAGGATGGCGCCGCTGGTCAGCACCGAGTGCGTGGAGGTGACGATCACCGTCGTGGGCTGGCAGAGGAAGGTCAGGCCACGGTTCTTCTGCAGCGCTCCCGGCAGGAGGCCGGCCTCGGTGAGGACCTGGAAGCCGTTGCAGATGCCGAGCACCGGTCCGCCCTCGGCCGCGAAGCGCGCGACGGCCTCCATCACGGGCGAGAAGCGCGCCAGGGCGCCGGGGCGAAGGTAGTCGCCGTGCGCGAAGCCCCCCGGCAGGATGATGCCGTCGAAGGCGCTGAGGTCGGTCTGGGAGTGCCAGACGAGCTCGGCCTGCGCGCCCAGTTGCGAAACGCCCGCGACCGCGTCGTACTCGCAGTTCGAGCCGGGAAAGACAACGACGCCGATACGGGTCACTCGCTAGCTCCTTTGGCCCAGTCGGGCGGTTGCGTTCTCGATGACGGGGTTGGAGAGCAGGCGCTCGGCCAACGCCGTCGCCTTCGCGAGCGCGGCCGCCTCGTCGGGCGCCTCGACGTCCAGGCGGAACGATTTGCCAGCGTGGACGTTCGTGACGCCGGTGAAGCCGAGGGCCGGGAGGGCCCGCTCGATGGTGGCCCCTTCGGGATCGGCGATCCCCTCTCGCAAGCTCACGTCGACGATCAAGGAGAATTTCACGACTACGCACCGTACCAGTCGGCGAGGGAGCGACCGGTCACCCGCTCGTAGGCGGCGACGTAGCGAGCCGAGGTGATCGCGACGATCTGGTCGGGGACCTTGGGAGGTGGTGGCGTACGGTCCCACGGCTGGGTGACCAGCCAGTCGCGGAAGGGCTGCTTGTCGAACGACGGGGGCGTCTCGCCCGAGCGGACCTGGTCGGCCGGCCAGATGCGCGACGAATCCGGCGTCAGGACCTCGTCGCAGACCACCAGGCGCCCGTCGACGAAGCCCAGCTCGAACTTGGTGTCCGCGAGGACGAGGCCGACCGAGGCCATCTTCGCGACGGCGCGGGCGAAGAGGTCCAGGCAGAGCCGCTGCGCCTCGGCGAGGAGCGCCGCGCCGACGATCGCGGCCGCGGCGTCGAGGCTGATGTTGACGTCGTGGCCCGTCGTCGCCTTCGTCGAGGGCGTGAACATCGGCTCGGGGAACGGGTCGGTCAGGGCCAAGCCGGCCGGCACCGCCATGTCGTGGACCGTGCCGCGCTCCACGTACTCGTCGTAGGCCTGACCGGCGAGGCGTCCGCGCACGATGCACTCGAGGGGCAGCATCTCGGCCTTGCGCACGAGCATCGTGCGACCGTGCCAACCGCGCTCGGCGAGGAATCCCGGCACGAAGCGCTCGATGGCCGCGGGGTCGCAGCTCACGAGGGCGGTGGGCATGGCGTCGGAGAACTCGTTCACCCAGTAGTTCGTCAGTCCGGTCAAGACCCGACCCTTCTCGGGGATGGCCTCGTTCATCACGACGTCGAACGCGCTCAGTCGATCCGAAGCGACCATCAAGAGATGGTCCGCGTCGACGTCGTAGAGGTCGCGGACCTTGCCGGTGTAGACGTGTGCGAGCCCGAGGTCCCTCATGCGCGCCACGCCAGTGCGTCGAGGAACCGGCCGCGGTGCGCCAAGAGCCGCCCGGTGTCGAAGGCCCTCGCCAGTGCTTCGTTGCTCAGCGTCACCTCGCGGTCGGCCTCGACGACGTCGCGGAAGTTGCGCCGCTCCTCGAACGCCTGGCGCGCGGCGCTCTGGACGATCCGGTAGGCGTCGTCGCGGCCCATGCCCGACTCCACGAGGGCCAAGAGCACCGACTGGGAGAAGACGAGCCCGAGTGACCCGGTCGTCAGGTTCTCGAGGGCCCGCTCGGGGTGCAGCACGAGCCCGTCGGCGAGCCCGGTCGCCTTGCGCAGCATGTACACGGTGAGCGCCAGGGCGTCGGGCAGCACCACTCGCTCGACGCTCGAATGCGAGATGTCGCGCTCGTGCCACAGCGCCACGTCCTCGAGTCCCGCCTGCAAGTACCCGCGCAGCACCCTCGCGAGTCCGCACAACCGCTCGGACAGCACGGGGTTGCGCTTGTGGGGCATGGCCGACGAGCCCTTCTGACCAACGGTGAACGGCTCCTCGGCCTCGCCGACCTCGCTGCGCGCGAGCAGGCGAACCTCGAGCGCGAACTGCTCCATGGCCGTGCCGAGCGACGCGCACGCGTAGAGCACCTCGGCGTGGCGGTCCCGCGCGATCACCTGGGTCGCCGGCACCGCGACGAGGCCCAGTCGGCTACAGACGTACTCCTCGACCGCGGGGTCGATGTTGGAGAACGTGCCGACCGCGCCCGAGAGCTTGCCCACGGCGATCGCGGTGCGCGCGCGCTTCGCGCGCTCGATATCGCGCTGCACCTGCAACGCGAACAACGAGAACTTGGCCCCGTAGGTGGTGGGCTCGGCGTGCATGCCGTGGGTGCGCCCGGTGATGGGGATGTTGATCGACTCGACGGCGCGCCGCGTCAGCGCGTCGCGCAGCGCGGTCGCCTCTTCGATGACGATATCCATGGCCTTGGCGAGGGTGTGGCAAAGTGCGGTGTCCACGACGTCCGACGACGTCAGGCCGTAGTGGACCCAGGCGCCCTCGGGCATGCCGATGCTCGCCTGGACGACGTCGACGAAGGCGGCCGTGTCGTGGTTGGTGGTGAGCTCGCGCTCGTCGACCGCCTCGACGAACGCCGCGTCGATGACCGGGCGGCGCCTTCGCAGTTCGGCCACCTCGTTGGCCGGCAGCACCCCCGATGCGGCGAGCCCCTCGGCCGCCAAGAGCTCCACTTCGAGCATGGTGTCGAAACGGTTCGCGTCGCTGAAGAGCGCGGCCACGTCCTTGGGGGAATACCTCGGGATCACTGGTCTCCTCTGATTGCGCCAAGGGCGATGTCGTGGCGCATGACTCTTCCCTCGAAGTCTACGAGCGACGCGCCCGCGTAGGCGCGCGCTCGCGCCTCGGAGAGCGTCTGGCCGACGCCGGTCACGGCGAGGACCCGCCCGCCGTTGGTGACGAAGCGACCCCGGGGGTCGCGCGCGGTGCCGGCGTGGAACACGGTGACGCCCTCGAGCGGCTCTTCGAGCTGTCCGTCGGGTCCCAACCCGTCGATGACGTCCCCCTTGCGAGAGCCCTGCGGGTAGCCGTGCGAGGCCAGCACGACGGTCACCGCGGCGCCCTTCGCGACCGCGGTCGCGCGATCGAGTCGTCCCTCGCCCACCGCCCGCAGCAGGTCGAAGAGGCCGCTCCCGTAGAGCGGGACCAGCACCTCGGTCTCGGGGTCGCCGAAGCGCACGTTGTACTCGAGCAGCTTGGGGCCCTTCGAGGTCAGCATCACGCCGGCGTAGAGCACGCCTCGAAAGTCGATGCCCCGGACCTTGAGTTCGCGCACGGTTGGCGCGACGATGCTCTCCATCACCGCGGCGACCAGGGCCGGCGTCATCGTCTCCATGGGCGCGTAGGCGCCCATGCCGCCGGTGTTGGCACCCTCGTCGCCGTCGCCGACGCGCTTGAAGTCCTGGGCCGGGACGAGCGCGGTGACGTGGGTCCCGTCACAGAGCACCAGCAACGAGCACTCCTCGCCGTCGAGCCCCTCTTCGATCACGACCGTCGTCCCGGCCGAGCCGAACGAGCGGCCCTGGAGCTTGTCGCGCACGTCACGCGCCGCCTCGTCGCGGTCGTTCGTGACCAGCACGCCCTTGCCCGCGGCGAGCCCGTCGGTCTTGATGACGTACGGAGGGCTCATCGTGTCGAGGAAGGCCAGCGCCCCGGCCTCGTCGCGAAAGGTGCCGAAGGCTGCCGTCGGCACGCCGGCCCCGGCGAGAAACTGCTTCATGAAGGCCTTCGAGCCTTCCAGAACGGCGCCGTCGGCGCCGGGGCCCACGACGACCTTGCCCTGGGCGCGCAGTCGATCGGCGAGGCCCTCGACGAGCGGCTGCTCGGGACCGATCACGAACAGGTCGGCCTCCAGCTCGGTCGCGGGTGCGTCGACGCACTCGATGCCGTGCGCCGCGATGCCGACGTTGCCCGGGGTGACGACCACGTCGGCGCTCTTGGCCAGGGCCCAGGCGAGCGCGTGTTCACGCGCGCCCGAACCGACCACAACGCAACGACTCACGAGGGTCGGACGAACTGCTCTCGGCCCGGACCCACGCCCACCACCGAGATGGTGACGCCCGTGGTCTTCTCCAGGAACTTCACGTAGTCCTTCGCCTTGCCGGGCAGGTCATCGTACTTGGTCGATGCGCTGATGTCGGTCTTCCAACCGGGCAGCACCTCGTAGACCGGCTTCACGTCGTGCAGCACCGACTGGTGGTAGGGCGGGAACTCGTAGTGGGCGCCGCTTGCCTCGTAGCCCACGCAGACCTTGATCTCGTCGAATGTGTCGAGGACGTCGAGCTTGGTGAGCGCGATTTCGGTGAGCGAGTTGAGCCGCGCCGCCTGGCGGGCCATGACGGCATCGAACCAGCCGACCCGGCGGCGCCGACCGGTGTTCGTGCCGTACTCGTGTCCACGATCGACGAGCAGCTCGGCCAGTTCGCCGTCGAGCTCGGTCGGGAACGGGCCCGCGCCGACGCGCGTGATGTAGGCCTTCGCGATGCCGACGATCCTCGTGATGTCGCGTGGCCCGAGGCCCGAACCCGTGCACGCCCCGCCCGCGACGGGGTTCGAGGACGTCACGAAGGGGTACGTGCCGTGATCGAGGTCGAGGAACGTCGCCTGGGCGCCCTCGAGCAGGATCCGCTGGCCCTGGGCGAGGGCGTCGTGCACCACGCCGACCGTGTCGCCGATCATCGGCGCGAGGCGCACGGCGAACTCGTCGAGGTACTGCTCGGCGATGGCCTGGGCGCTGATCGCGGGGCGGTTGTAGATCTTGGTGAGGATGAGATTCTTCTCGTGCAGCGCCACGTCGAGCTTCTCGCGGAAGATCTTGGGGTCCAGCAGGTCCTGCACGCGCAACCCGACGCGCGAGGACTTGTCCGCGTAGGCCGGGCCGATCCCGCGCTTGGTGGTACCGAGCGCATTCTTGCCGAGGAACCGCTCGGTCAGCCGGTCGAGCTCCTGGTGGTAGGGCATGATCAAGTGCGCGTTGCCCGACACCAGGAGACGCGAGACGTCGACGTTCTTGGCGCTGAGGGTATCGAGTTCGGCGAGCAGCACGGCGGGATCCACGACGACGCCGTTGCCGATGACGGGCACTATCGTGGGGTAGAGCACCCCCGAGGGCACGAGCTGGAGTGCGAAGGCCTCGCCGCCCACCACGATGCGGTGTCCCGCGTTGTGGCCGCCCTGGTAGCGCACGACCATGTCCATGTCACGGGCCAAGAGGTCGGTCAACTTCCCCTTGCCCTCGTCGCCCCACTGGGTTCCGACTACGACGGTTGCGGGCACTTGACTCCCTCAAGACGGCCTCGTTGCGGCCCCAGCCTACCGCAACGGAATTAGAGCCTCGCCGGCTAGTGGAACGTGATGACGCCCTGCGCCTCGTCGACCGTGATCGTGTCACCCTCGCGGTAGACACCCTGCAGCACGGCGAGGGCCAAGGGGTCCTCGAGTCGGCGCTGGATGACTCGCTTGAGCGGCCGCGCACCGAAGGCCGGATCGAACCCTTCGTGGGCGAGCACCGACGCCGCGCCCGGCGTGACGTGCAGGACGATCCTGCGTTCGGCGAGGCGGTGGCGCAGGCGCGCGAGCTGGATGCCGACGATCACGGCAAGGTCCTTCTCGTCGAGGGGCCGGAACCGGATGATGTCGTCGATGCGGTTCACGAACTCGGGGCGGAAGAATCCCTGGGGGTCGCCCGCCAGGTTGCTCGTCATGACGATCACCACGTTGGTGAAGTCGACCGTGCGGCCCTGGCCGTCGGTCAAGCGCCCGTCGTCGAGCACCTGGAGCAGCAGGTTGAAGACGTCGGGGTGGGCCTTCTCGATCTCGTCGAGCAGCACCACCGAGTAGGGACGGCGGCGCACCGCCTCGGTGAGCTGACCGCCCTCCTCGTAGCCGACGTAGCCCGGAGGCGCCCCGGTGAGCCTGCTGACGGCGAACTTCTCCATGTACTCGCTCATGTCGATGCGGATCATGGCGTGATCGTCGTCGAACAGGAACTCCGCCAACGCCCGGGCCAGCTCGGTCTTGCCGACGCCCGTGGGCCCCATGAAGAGAAACGAGCCGATCGGCCGGTTCGGGTCCGAGAGCCCGGCGCGCGAGCGGCGGATGGCGTTGGAGACGGCGGTCACCGCCTCGTCCTGGCCCACGACCCTCGAATGCAGCAGCTCCTCCATGCGCACCAACTTGTCGACCTCGCCCTCGAGGAGCCTCGACACGGGCACGCCGGTCCAGCGGCTGATCACCTCGGCGATGTCCTCGGCGTCGACCTCCTCTTTCAAGAAGGCGCCGTGGGACTGCAAGTCGGCCAGTTCGGCCGTGGCCTGGCCGATCGACTTCTCGAGCTCGGGCAGCGTGCCGTAGCGCAGCGCGGCGGCGCCATTCAGGTCGCCGCTGCGCTCGAGGCGTTCTGCTTCGACGCGCCGGTCCTCGAGCTCCTGCTTGGCGCTCTGGATCCTCTGGATCGCCTGCTTCTCGGCCTGCCAACGAGCGGCCATCTCGTCGGACCTCTCCTGGAGTTCGGCGCGCTCCTCTTCGAGCTTGGCGAGGCGCTCGCGCGACGCCGGGTCGGTCTCGTTGCCGAGCGCGACGCGCTCGATGTCGAGTTGGCGCAGGCGCCGGATCACGACGTCGAGTTCGGTGGGCATCGAGTCGATCTCGATGCGCAACTTCGACGCCGCCTCGTCCATCAGGTCGATGGCCTTGTCGGGCAGGAACCGGTTGGCGATGTAGCGCTGGGACAACGTCGCCGCCGCGACCAGGGCCGCGTCTTGGATGCGCACGCCGTGGTGCACCTCGTAGCGCTCCTTCAGTCCACGAAGGATCGCGACGGTGTCCGGCACCGAGGGCTCGCCGACGAAGACCTGCTGGAACCGACGTTCGAGCGCGGCGTCCTTCTCGATGTACTGGCGGTACTCGTCGAGCGTCGTGGCGCCGATCATGTGCAGCTCGCCGCGCGCCAGCAACGGCTTGATCATGTTGCCCGCGTCCATGGCACCCTCGCTCGCCCCGGCGCCCACGATCGTGTGCAGTTCGTCGATGAAGGTGATGACCTCGCCCTCGGAGTCCTGGATCTCCTTCAGCACCGCCTTGAGTCGCTCCTCGAACTCGCCGCGGTACTTCGCGCCCGCGACCATCGATCCGAGGTCGAGCGCGATCACGCGGCGGTCGCGCAGGGACTCTGGCACGTCGCCCTCGATGATGCGCAGCGCCAGCCCCTCGACGATCGCGGTCTTGCCCACGCCCGGCTCGCCGATCAGCACGGGATTGTTCTTGGTCCGCCGCGACAGCACCTGGATCACGCGTCGTATCTCGTCGTCGCGGCCGATGACCGGGTCGAGCTTGCCCGACCTCGCGAGTTCGGTGAGGTCGCGGCCGTACTTCTCGAGCGACTGGAAGGTCTCCTCGGGGTTCTCCGAGGTGATGCGGGCCGATCCGCGGATGCCGCGCAGCGCCTGGAGCAGCGCCTCACGGGTGGTGCCGAGCGCGTCGGCCCACGCCACGATCACGTGGTCGACCGACAGGTAGTCGTCGCCGAGGTCCGCGCGCAGCTCGTCGGCGTCCTCGAGGCCCTTGCGTGCCTCGTTGGAGAGTCCGGGCTGGGTACCGCCGACCGCGCGGGGCTCGTTGGCGACCTTCTCGCCGAGCGACGCGGTGATCGCGACGGGGTCGAGGTTCGCCGCGACCAGGAGAGGCCTCGCGACGCCGTTGGCCTGGTTGAGCAACGCCAGCAGGAGGTGGGCAGGCGTGACGTACGGGTTGCCGGCGGCGGCGGCCTGGGTCGTGGCCGCCTGGAAGGCCTCGCGGGTCTTCACGGTCCA
>JADGOJ010000023.1 GCA_017883045.1 Acidimicrobiales bacterium | reverse complement strand
GTGGCGACCGCGCTGGCCGCGTGGGCCAGGTCGTAGGCGAGGGTCTGGTTCTGATCGATGCCGCCACGCGTGGCGAGTTCGGCGAGTGCCGTGTCGATGACCCCTTGGGCGCGGTCGATCAGCGTCGCGGCGTCGGTCAGATTGAGGGGGGGCGTTGACATAGGTGAAATTTACCGGTTCGTGGCGCTCGCCGGACGAGACCTAGGCTGAAGGCGTGAACGTTACGATGCTCCTCGCGGATTCGGCCCAAGTGGCTGACGGAAAGCTCTACATCCTGGGCGGCGGTTGGTCGGTGACCGGCCCCGACCCGACTCCCTCGGCGGTGGCGGTGAAGGTCGGTGTCGACTGGCACGAATTCAACGCCAATCACCACTGGGAGCTCTTCCTCGAAGACGCCGACGGCCAGCCCGTGAGCTTCGAGACCCCCGACGGTCCCCAGGCGATCGAGGTGCGTGGGGACTTCTCTGCGACCGCTCCCGACGGGGTCCCCGTCGGCACCCCGGTCGACGTGCCCATCGCCGTGAACTTCGGGCCGATCCCGCTGCAGCCGGGGTCTCGCTTCGCGTGGCGGATGGTGATCGACGGCGAGACGCTGCCCGGTGGGACGGTGTCGTTCACGACGCGCCCGATGCCCGAGGCGATCGGCGAAGAGTAGGCCGCGAAGGCGCGAGACCGAGGAGACTGGCATCATGAACTCATTCGAGCGCCCCTTCGGCCGCTACTTCGAGGACTTCGAAGTCGGCGACATCTACCGGCACTGGCCGGGCAAGACCATCACCGAGGCCGACGACCATCTCTTCTGCATGATCACCATGAACCACCACCCGTTGCACACCAACGCGTGGTTCGCCGAGCACGAGAGCGTGCACAAGAAGAACGTGGTGGTCGGCAACCTCGTCTACTCGCTCGTGCTGGGCATGAGCGTGCCGGACGTCTCGGGCTCGGCGATCGCCAACCTGGAGGTCGAGACGCTGATCCATCGTCACCCGACGTTCCACGGCGACACGATCTACGCCGAGACGCGGGTCCTCGACAAGACGCCTTCGACGACCAAGGACGACCGCGGTGTCGTGCTCGTCGAGACCAAGGGCTTCAACCAGGAGGGCCTCGAGGTCTGCTACTTCCGGCGCAAGGTGATGGTGTGGAAGCGTGACCACGCGCCGGCCCGACGACGCCCGTACGGTGACGACGTCTGGGAGTAACGACTACGCCACGTTTCGACGTGCGCTCCGTCGTGCCTCGCCACAGCTCGCCCGACCGCTCCCGTGGATCGCCCACCCCGACCCGTGGGCGGTGCTGGTGAGCGAGTTCATGCTCCAGCAGACCCAGACGTCCCGGGTGGTCGAGCCGTGGCACCGGTTCCTGGCCGCGTTCCCGACGCCCAACGCGTGCGCCGACGCGCCACTCTCGGCGGTGCTGCGCCTGTGGAGCGGCCTGGGCTACCACCGCCGGGCCAAGGCGCTGCACGAAGCGGCCCGTCGAGTCCGCGACGCGCACGATGGCGAGGTCCCGCGCGAGGTGCGCGATTTGCGCTCGCTGCCGGGCGTGGGCGAGTACACGGCCAACGCGGTGGCGTCCTTCGCCTTCGCTCGGCCGGTCGCGGTGCTCGACACCAACGTCGGCCGGGTCCTTGCGCGGGCGCTCGTCAACAGGACCCTGCGCCCCGCCGAGGCTCGTGCGCTCGCCCAAGAGCTCGTGCCGCGAAGGGACAGCGCGTCGTTCAACCAGGCGATGCTCGACCTCGGGGCGCGTTACTGCAAGTCGTCGCCACTGTGCGCTGATTGCCCGGTGGCGATGGCCTGTCGATGGCGCCTCGAGGGGGGCGTCGACCCCGCGCCGCGCAGCGCCGGCGTGTCGCGACCCCAGAGCACGTTCGAAGGTTCCGACCGTCAGGTGCGCGGACGCGTGCTCGCCGCTCTTCGCGAGAGCGCCCTGACGAGCGCCCAGCTGAGGTCGTGTCTCGACGGTGTCGAGACGGGTCGCTACGGATCGATACTGGCCGGCCTCGTCGACGACGGCCTCGTCGAGCGCCGTGGTCGCGTGGTGCGCCTGGTCGGCGACTGACCCGCGACGGTGTCATCGACCTTGGTGCGCACGCCGGTAGTGTCGGCGAGGTGAGTTCCCACAGCGTCGACGACTTCAAGGACGTGGTGGGGCACTTCGCGACCGGCGTCGTCGTCGTGAGCGCCCAGACCCTCGACGGCCCGGCCGGCTTCACGTGCCAGACCTTCGGGTCGCTCTCGCTCGAGCCGGCGTTGATCTCCTTCAGCGCCAGCTCCCAGAGCCAATCGTGGCCCCGCGTGCGAGTGGCGAGCACCGTCGGCGTCAACATCCTGGAGTCCGGCCAAGAGTCGCTCGCTCGCGTGTTCGCCACGAGCGGCGTCGACAAGTTCGCCGGCGTGTCGTGGTCGCCGGCGCCGGGCGGCGCACCCCTGCTCGACGGCGCCCTCGCGCACCTCGAAGGACGGATCGTCAGTGTCACCACGCAAGGCGACCACGAACTCGTGGTCGCCGAGATCGACTTCGTCGTGCGCCACGAGGGTCGCCCGTTGGTGTACTACCGAGGCGGATTCGGCGTTCTGACCTAGCGGTGTCGACTTCACTACGCTTCGTTCTGTGAAGAGTCAGTCCGCGTCGGGCATCGTTCGAGCGGTGGATTCATGAACCTGGTCGTGAAGGTCGTCGCCATCGTGGTGGTCGTCCTGATCATCGTCGTGGCGGCCCTGCGGGTGCGCAAGCTCCGTCGAGACGAGATGCGAGAGCTCTCGAGGCCCGTGGAGCGACGGCTCATGACGCCGCCGCCCTCGCCCTACGCGCCGTCCAAGGGCTTCCGTCTGCTCGACGGGCCGATCGATCCGGCGAAGCGGGCCGAGCCCCCCCGGCCCCGCCTCGAGACCGACCGCGAGTACGTGTTCAGTGAGACCCAGATGCCGACCTACGACGACGCGAGGCCGGCGCAGTTGCGACACAACGAGGACTGGGCGCTGTCGCGCTCGGCGCGACGGTCGTCGCCCCCGTTCTCGGGGGTGCGCGTCATCGCCTTCGCGCTCGGTGCGGTGCTCGTGGTCGGCATCATCGGCTACTACCTCCAGGGCGGGTCGCCTGCGAAGAATGGCCCGGCAACGTCCTCGGTGCCGCCAACGACCATCCCCACGACCACCACCACGTTGGCGTGGCCCGCGTCGTTCAGTCCCGCGGCGCGCAGTGGGCAGTCGGCCACGTACAACGTGCCCGCGCCCAGCTACCAGGTCGTGGTCACCGGCTCGCTCGGCCCCTCGTGGGCCGTCTACGAGATGGGTCCGAAGAACACGCTCGAGTGGCAGGGCAAGGTCGCCCGGGGCAAGAGCGAGTCGCTGCGGATGACCGGGGACTCGAGGATCACCCTCGGCTCGCCGAAGAACGCGACGGTCACCGTCGGCGGCAGTGCGGTGGTCTTCCCGTCGCCGCTGCCCACGACGCTCACCCTGGTGTTCGTGTCGTCGTCCCAGGGTTGATCTCGTTGAGGACCCAGGCCAGCACCTGGGCCTCGTCGCGCCAGGCGTCGTAGCGGCCCGAGGGCCCTCCGTGGCCGGCTCCCATCTCGGTCTTGAGAAACGCGAGGTTGGCCGGGTTGGCGTCGCGCAGCTTCAGGATCCACTTGGCCGGCTCCCAGAACCCGACGCGCGGGTCGTTGAGGCCGCCCGAGGAGTAGAGGTGCGGGTAGACGCGCTGCGTGCCGTCGTCGTTCGTCGCTCGAACGTTGTCGTAGGGGGAGTAGCCCTTCATCGTGCGGTACGCGCTGGCGCTGGCGTCGGGGTTGCCCCACTCCTCCCATTCGCCAACGGTGAGCGGCAGCGAACTGTCGAGCATCGTCGTGAGCGCGTCGACGAAAGGCACCTCGGCCACGACCGCGCGAAACAGCGCGGGCGCCAGGTTCATCACCGCGCCCATCAGCAGACCACCGGCGGAACCCCCGCGGGCCGCCAACTGGCCCGGCGTCGTCCATCCCTCGTCGATCAGGTGGCGCGCCACCGCCACGAAGTCGCTGAACGTCGTCGGCTTCTGGGCGAGCCGGCCCATCTCGTACCACGACCGGCCCATCTCGCCGCCGCCGCGGACGTGGGCGATGGCGAAGATGACGCCCCGGTCGAGCAGCGAGAGGCGCAGCGTCGAGAACGAAGGGTCGATCGAGGTCTCGTAGCTGCCGTAGCCGTAGAGCAGGAACGGCGAGGGCGCCCGAGGGGACAGCGTCCCGTCGGCGCTGACGTCGACCGCGTCGCGGCGCGCGACGACCGAGACCGGTATGCGCTCGCCGTCGCTGGCGCTGACCCATAGCCGTCCGGTGACGTAGTTCGAGGCGTCGTAGCCGCCGAGGACCTTCTGCTGCTTGCGCACGATGACTTCGCCCGAGGCGACCACGACGTCGGCGACGAGCATCGGCGTCACGAGCGAGGTGATCATCACGCGTAACTGGGTGGTGTCGTAGGTGGGGTTCGCCGAGATCCACACCGAGCTCGGGCTGGCGTCGCCATCGACCAGGGTCGATCGCTCGAGCAGCCCGGCCCCGAAGGGGTCGTCGCCCAGCTGGGTGGTGGCGATGCGCACCGCGGCGCAGCCTTCGTGGCGTTCGCTGAACGCGAGGAAGCCCTTGAAGGCGTCGACGCCGTCGAGTCGGTTGCCCGGCCGCTCCGCGACGACCTCGCGCCAATCGCCGCCGCTGACCAGGCGAGCCAGGAGACGGAAGTCCGTCGCGTCCTCGTTGGTCACCTTGAGCCACCAGCCTCGTGCGAGGGAGTCGGTGTAGTGCTCGACGCCGTATTCGATGCCGTGGCGGCGAGCATCGAGCATCTGAAGCGCTCCCGTCGGCTCGTCCGCAGGCACGTAGTGGACCTCGGAGGTCATCGAGGAGTTGGCGGCCACCACGATCATCGCGTCGTCGCGGCTGCGCGCGACCGACACGATGTACTGGGCGTCGTCCTCTTGGAACACCAGAACGTCGGCGCTGGCGTCAGTGCCGACCTCGTGGCGCCAGAGTTGCCACGGGCGCATCGTGTCGTCGACGCGCGTGTAGAAGAAGTGCCTGGAGTCGTTCGCCCAGGCGAATCCGTAGTAGACGTCCTCGAGCACGTCCTCGACGGGGGCCTGACCGGCGAGTGGGCGCACCGTCACGCGGTGCAGCTCGCCACCCTCGAAGTCGGTGCCGACCGCCACCCACTCGTCGTCGGGGCTCACGGCGAGCACGCCGATCGAGAGGAAGGGGCGGTCTCCGGCCTCGGCGTTCTCGTCCAAGATGACCTGTTCGCCCGCGAGTGTGAGGTTCGGGTCGATCACGGGTGGCGTGAGGACGTCGCCCACCGCCGGCACGCGACAGCTGATCGGATAGTTGAGCCCCTCGCGGGTGCGGTCGAAGTACCACCACGAGCGGCGCCGCACGGGCACCGAGATGTCTGTCTCTTCGATGCGGCCCTTGATCTCGGCGAACAGCTCGTCCTCGAGGGGCTTGAGCGGGGCCAGCGCCTCGGCCAGGTACTCGTTCTCGGCTCGCAGGTGATCGAGGACCTCGGGGTCCTCGCGGTCCATCAGCCAGTAGTAGGGGTCGGACCTGACGTCACCGTGACGGAGGATCGCGAAGGGTCGTTGGGGAGCGGAAGGGGGAGTTGGCACGGCTCCACTCTGTCAGCAAATGTGGACATATCGGGCTTTGGAGTTAGTACTATGGCCATAGGGTTAATCCCAAAGGAGCACGATGACTGTTGACAACCTGGATTTCAGCCGGTACCAGTTGGGCTGGTCGGACGACCAGATCCCGGTCTTCAAGCCGAAGAAGGGGATCAACGAGGCCATCGTGCGAGAGATGTCGGGCATCAAGCACGAAGAGAAGTGGATGCTCGACTTCCGCCTCAGCGCCCTCAAGCGCTTCGAGAAGAAGCCGATGCTGCCCTGGTTCGCCGATCGCATGCCCGACCTCGACTTCAACGACATCTACTACTACATCAAGCCCACCGAGAACCAGGTCAACCGCTGGGAGGACCTGCCCGACGACATCAAGAACACCTACGAGCGTCTCGGCATCCCCGAGGCCGAGCGCAAGTACCTGGCCGGCGTCACCGCCCAGTACGAGTCCGAGGTCGTGTTCCACCGCAATCGCGAGGACCTCGAGCGCCTCGGGGTGCTCTTCTGCGACATGGACACCGCGATCCGCGAGTACCCCGACCTGGTGCGCAAGTACTTCGGCACCGTCATCCCGCCCAACGACAACAAGTTCGCCGCCCTGAACTCGGCGGTGTGGAGCGGAGGGTCGTTCATCTACGTGCCACCGGGCGTGAAGGTCGACCAGCCGCTGCAGGCCTACTTCCGCATCAACACCGAGAACATGGGACAGTTCGAGCGCACGCTCATCATCGCCGACGAAGGGTCCCAGGTCCACTACGTGGAGGGCTGCTCGGCGCCGGTCTACTCGACGGACTCGCTGCACTCGGCGGTCGTCGAGCTCGTGGCGCTGCCGGGATCGCGGATCACCTACACGACGATCCAGAACTGGTCGAACAACGTCTACAACCTGGTGACCAAGCGCGCGCGCGCCGAGGCCGAGGCCCACGTCGAATGGATCGACGGCAACATCGGCTCACGGCTCACCATGAAGTACCCGTCGGTCTACCTGATGGGACCGAAGGCTTCGGGCGAGGTGCTCTCGGTCGCGTACGCCGGTCCTGGCCAGATCCAAGACGCCGGGGCGAAGATGGTGCACTGCGCGCCCGAGACGACCTCGACCATCGTCTCCAAGTCGATCTCGAAGGACGGCGGCCAGACCACCTACCGTGGCCTCGTGAAGGTCGAAGAGGGCGCCACCGGGGCCAAGAGCTTCGTGCGCTGCGACGCGTTGATCCTTGACGAGCAGTCGATCTCCGAGACCAAGCCGTACATGGAAGTCGGCGAGCAGGACGCCTCCATCGGCCACGAGGCCACCGTCTCGAAGATCGGTGACGACCAGTTGTTCTACCTCATGAGCAGGGGACTGACCGAGAGCCAGGCCATGGGCATGATCGTGAACGGCTTCATCGAGCCGGTCACCCGGACACTGCCCATGGAGTACGCCGTCGAGTGGTCGCGTCTCATCGAACTGCAGATGGAAGGCTCGGTCGGCTAGCACCGTCCGTTCGGCCGCCCACCTTTGGTGCGGCCAGTCCTCGGTGGTGGTCGGTCCTTTCGATAGGTGGGCGAGATGGACATCGCTGCGCGCCCGACGACGCCCCCGAAGGCGCGCCCGGGCGACCGCGTCGCGGTGCTCTCCCCGTCGTGGGCCGGTCCGGGTGCGTTCCCTCAGGTCCACGAGATGGGACTGCGGGTGCTGCGCGACGAGCTCGAGTTGGTGCCCGTCGAGTTCCCGACCACGCGACAGCTCGGCGCATCGCCCGAGGCCCGAGCGCGCGACCTGATGGCGGCGTTCGCCGACCCGGACATCCGCGCGGTGATGGCCAGCATCGGAGGTTCGGACCAGATCACGGTGCTGGCACACCTCGATCCGGCGGTCTTCGTCGCCCACCCCAAGGCCTTCTTCGGCTACAGCGACAACACGAACCTGCTCAATTGGCTGTGGAACCTCGGCATTGCCGGCTACCACGGCGGATCGACGCTCGCGCACCTCGCCAGGCCCGGTGGCGTGCACCCGGTGTTCCTGGAGTCGCTGCGTCGCGCCCTCTTCACTTCGGAGACCGCCGAGATCGAGCCGCTCGCTCGATTCACCGACCTGCAGTGCGAGTGGGAGGACCTGGCGACGTTGGTGTCGCCGCTTCCCACGACGCCAGATCCCGGCTGGGCGTGGCACAACGCCACGCGACGCGTCACCGGTCCCACGTGGGGCGGCAACCTCGAGATCGTTCATTGGCACCTCGCGGCCGACCGGTGGATCCAACCGGTGGAGCACTACGCCGGCTGCGTCTTGTTGCTCGAGACCTCTGAAGAGATGCCCTCCGCCGAGGAGGTCTTTTACATGCTGCGCAACTTCGGTGAGCGCGGCCTGCTGGCCCAGTTCCCGGCCGTGGTGATGGCCAAGCCCAAGGCGTGGCACCCGACGAAGCCCTTGAGCGAACCACAGCGCGTCGACTACCGCCTGGCCCAGCGCGACAGCGTCATGCGCGCGATGGCCGCCTACAACCCTGAGGCGATGGTCGTGTTCGGCCCCGACTTCGGGCACACCGATCCGCAGTACGTGGTGCCCTATGGAGGGCTCATGACCGTCGACGGTCCTGAGCGTCGCATCACGGTCAACTACTGAACCTCGTCCGCGCCGTCCAGTCCTCGGGGCCGCGATCGGCGACCACGGTGGTGCAGCGGGCGCCCCGGCCCCAGGCCCGCGAGGATCTCGACCGAGGGGCCGTGCTCTAGCGAGCCTTGGCGATCCCGGACTGAGCCGCTCGGGGTACGGGCTCGTGGAGTCTGCCGAATCACCACGTTGCCGACGTGAAACAATGGTCCGATGGGGATGCGCGAGGAGTGCAAGCACTTTCAGAGTCGGACCTACGCCTCGGGCGAGGTCGCGCGCTTCTGCGTGCTCGGCAACGCCCCCGACCAGCCGTGGTCGTGCCCGGAGAACTGCCTGACCTACGAGCGGCGCCTCGCCGACGTCGGATGGTCCCACGGTTCGCTCGTGAACGGCCACGTCGAACCGGTGCCCGAGACCAACGCGTCGGTCGACGAGCGGCGCGAACTGCTCAACATGGCCAGTGAGATCGTCGACGCGGTGGCGCCCGAGCTCTTCGAGGAGCGTCGTCGCGAGCTCGACGCGCGCGAGAAGAGGGAACGGCGCGGCTGGAAGTTCTGGCAGCGTTAGTCGCCGTTGAAGACGGGCGGGCGCTTCTCTAGGAACGCCGTCATCGCCTCGCGAAGGTCGTTGCTCTGCAGGTACATCGTGTTCCACTGCGCCACGAACTCGAGCCCCTCGGCCACCGTGCGACCGTCGTTCGCGGCGAGCACCGCCTTGGTCCCCTGGACCGCCAGCGGCGAGTTTGCGGCTACCTCGTGGGCCAGCTGGATGGCGGCCTGCAAGACGCCGTCGGCACTCTCGCCGTGCACCCAGTTGACCAGTCCGATCGCGGCGGCGCGGCTCGCGTCGATGTCCTTGCCGGTGTAGGCGAGCTCGGCGACGTGGCCGGCACCGACGATCCTCGGAAGCCGCTGCAACGTGCCGAGGTCCGCGACGATCGCGACCTTGGTCTCGCGAATCGAGAACCGCGCGTCGCCGGCGCAGAGCCGGATATCGCAAGCGCTGATCAGGTCGACGCCGCCGCCGATGCAGTAGCCGTGCACCGCGGCGATGACCGGTACCGCCAGGTCGGCGATCGAGGTCACCGAGTCCTGCATCGCGCGAACGGCGTCGTAGGACGCCGCGTTCGACGCCGCCTTGGACGCCGCGCGCGAACCGTCACCGACGAGGGCGTCCCCGAGCTCCTTGAGGTCGAGCCCGACGGTGAAGTGCGAGCCCCTGGCGGCGATGATCAGCACCCGGATCGACCGGTCACTCGCCACGGCGGCCGCGGCTCGCGGCAGGTCGCGCCACAGCGCGCTGCCCATCGCGTTGCGCGCCTCTTCACGGTCGAGGAAGAGCGTGGCGACGTGGCCACTCACTTCGAGAGTCAGGACCTCAGATGAAAACTCCACGTATTCCCCCAGTGTGTTCGAGAGAGCCTATATGGGGTGTCCGTCCGAGTGCCGTAGGTCATCGCACTCCACGACTGCCGAGAGGCCTTTGATTCCTCTCATCGGGCTGGGACTTCTCCTTCCCCGATTGCGACCCAGTGCCGGTGGTCTCCGGGGTCCGCCCGGCTCCCGCATCCTTCACCGCTCCGAGACAAAGCCCATCGGTCAATTGGCCACCCGCAGTGCGACTCGACGAGCCCATTACACTGCCTTGGTCTTGTATCTATGAATAACTTCGCTGATTCAGCCTCCTCCTTCCTTCACGACCGGCCCGACGCGGCCGCTCGCCAACTCGCGTGGGCGGCCTTTGAGGCCGCCGGACTGCCGACGACCGACGACGAGGTGTGGCGATACGCCCCACTGAAGGAGCTCGAACTCGGCCGATTCGACGTGGCCGTTCAGCCGTCCAATCGCCCCGATTCTCCCTTCGCCGCCCAACTCTGTGAACGGGCCGGCTTGGTGGTGCGCGTCGTCGACGGCTTCTGCACGAGCACCGGTGCGCCCACCGACGGCGTCGAGGTCGACATCGATGAGTCGACCGGGTCGCTCGCCGGATCGACGCTCCTGGAGCGCTACGAGAGCGACACCTTCGCGATCCTGAACACCGCTCTGGCGCCCGCGACGACTCTGATCCGCATCGCCGATGGCGTGAACGTCGACAAGCCCATCGTCGTGTTGAATCTTTCGAACTCGACGTCCTCGTTCTCGCGCACGCAGATCCAGCTCGGGCGGGGCTCGAGCGCCACCGTGGTCGAGTACTTCGAGGGCGGCGCCGACGCGCTGGTCGTCCCGCTGAGCGAGTACCTCATCGGCGACAACGCGGCCCTGCAGCTGATCACCTACCAGCGCCTCGACCAGAGCGCGTGGCACGTGGCTCGCACCACCGGCTTCCTGCGCCGTGACGCGCGCCTGCGCCAGGCCGTGATCGGCATCGGCGCCCACTACAACCGGTCGCGCAACGACGCCGAGATGCTCGACGCCGGTGCCGAGAACGAACTGCGCACCACGTTCCTCGGCTCGGGCCGCCAGGTGCACGACTTTCGCACCCACCAACTGCACATTGCGCCGCGCACCCGCTCGACGCTGCTCTCCAAGGGAGCGGTCGCCGACGAGTCGCGCTCGGTCTACACCGGGCTCATCGAGATCGAGAAGGGTGCCAAGCGCACCGACGCGCGCCAGACCAACCACAACCTCCTGCTCTCACCCGCCGCGCACGCCGACAGCGTGCCGAACCTGGACATCCGTGAGAACGACGTCATGTGCGCGCACGCCTCGAGCGTCGGGCCGCTCGACGAGCTGCAGCGCTGGTACCTCGAATCGCGCGGCGTGAGCCGCGAGGACGCCGAGCGACTGATGATCCAAGGCTTCTTCTACGAGATGCTCGCCAACCTCCCCACCGAGCTGGCCGAGCTGGTCGAGCGCGACGTCACGTCGGTGCTCGCCGCGGTGAACGTGGTGGCGCCATGACGATATGCGACATCGGGGTGCTCGACGACTACGTCAGCGGCGCCGCCTGCCAGGTGAAGGTCCTCGACCGGGTGCTCGTGGTCGTGCGCATCGAGGACGACGTCTACATCCTCGACGACCGTTGCAGCCACGAGGACTTCAGCCTGGCCGAGGGCGAGGTGAACGCCGAGACCTGCGAGATCGAATGCGCCCGTCACGGCGCCATGTTCCGTCTGAGCGATGGCGCACCGACGTCGTTCCCCGCGACGCGACCGGTCGCGCACTACGAGGTTCGAACCAACGACGGTCGACTCGAGGTGTCGCTGCCATGAAGTCCACCTTGAAGATCGAAGGACTGCGCGTCGAGGTCGCCGGCAAGGAAGTGCTGAAGGGCTTCGACCTGGCCATGCGCTCGGGCGAGGTGCACGTCATCATGGGGCCCAACGGCTCGGGCAAGTCGACGCTGGCCCACGCGCTCGCCGGCCACCCGGGCTACAAGGTACTCGACGGCTCGGTCACGATCGACGGTGTCGAGCTGTTGGGACTCTCGCCGACCGAGCGAGCCCGTCACGGCCTGCTCCTCGCGATGCAGCAGCCGCTCGAGGTGCCGGGGGTCCGTCCCATCGACCTGCTGGTCGCCGCGGGCGTCGACCCCACCAATCTGCGCCAGCGCATGCGCGACGAGGCCGAGCGGGTCGAGTTGCGACCCGACGTGCTCGAGCGCTTTGTCAACGTCGACCTCTCGGGAGGCGAACGCAAGCGCGCCGAGATGGTGCAGTTCGGGATCCTGCGTCCGAAGTTCGCCATACTCGACGAGATCGACTCAGGTCTTGACGTCGATGCCCTTGGCGCCGTCGCACGTCGCCTCGCCGAGTCGACGACCGAGTGGGACTGCGGCATCCTGGCGATCACGCACTTTCGCCGACTGCTCCAGGAACTCACCCCGACGATGATCCACGTGATGAGCGAGGGACGCGTCGTGGCGACCGGGGGACCGGAGCTCTCCGAAGTGCTCGAACGCGACGGCTACGAGCCGTTCCGGCCCGTTCCCTCTTGACGATGACCCGCACGGACCACTTGGTAAACTCGTCCAATGGCTGACGGTCGTGACAGCGCGCCTCGGCGCCCCTCGATAGACGCGGCCGCGGCTAACAAGCGGGCCCTCGCGAACGAACAGCGCCTCGTGGCCCTCGGTGAGGCCGTCGACCAGCGCGCGGGGATCAAACACAAGCCCCACCGTGCGAAGTCGCGCCGAGGCCGCCGCTGGATCATCGCGGGCGTCGTGGTCGTCGGTCTCATCGTCGGGTTGCTCGGCGGGGGCTACCTCTACGCGAACTGGCGATGGAGCCAGATCCACAAGCTCGTCGTCCCCGGCGAGCAGTTCCCGGTCCCGGGCCAGCCCTTCAACATCCTCTCCATCGGCTCGGACTCGCGGGCCGGGCTCTCGGGGGCCGTCGCGGCCCAGACCGGCGCCAACACCGGCCAGGCCGCCGGCCAGCGCAGCGACGTCATCAAGATCATGCACGTCGACCCCAACGCCGGCACGATCACGATCCTGTCGATACCGCGCGACACGACGGTGACCCTGCTCGCGAACCAGGCGCTCTACGGCAAGTTCAATCGCATCAACGTCAACTACGGCAACGGACCGGCGCTGTTGGCCCAGACGATCACGGCGAACTTCGGCATCCCGATCAACTACACGATCCAGGTCAGCTTCGGAGGGCTGATCAACGCCGCGGTCGCCATTGGCGGGGTCTACCTGAACTTCCCGTACCCCGCGAAGGATCCCTACTCAGGGCTGAAGATCACGCACTCGGGATGCCAGCTGGTCGATGGCTTCCAGGCCCTCGCCGTGGCGCGGAGCCGCCACTACTACTGGTATCAGGGTGGCGTGTGGAACTACGACGGCACCAGCGACTTCGGGCGGATCGACCGCCAGAACGCCTTCCTGCGGGCCATGTTGAGCCGCGTCAAGGGCAGCCTGGCCAACCCGTTCAAGATCAACGCGTTCCTCTCGAAGGTACCCCAGGGCGTCGCCATCGACTCCAGGTTCTCCTTGAACGAGATGATCGGACTGGCGCTCAAATTCCACGGCCTCAACCCCGCAGCGATGAATACCTACACCTTGCCCGAAGTCCCCGCGGTCGTGAACGGCGCCGACCTGCTGTTCGTCGACCAACCGTCGACTCAGCAGTTGCTGGTGAACATCTTCGGCAAGCAGCTGCTGGCACCGACCAATCCTCCACCGAACACCTCGTTGCAGACCCCGATGCCCCCGGTGATCACCCCGACGACCACCACGTCGGTGCCGAAGGCCACGGGCAAGAAGAAGCACGCACCGACCACCACGACGACCAACCCGACGTTGGCCGTGCCCTCATTCGACCCGGTGCCCTGCACTCCCTAGAACTCAGGGCAGTTCGTCGATCCCCTGGCTCAGCGTGTTCCACGCCAGCATGGCGCACTTGATGCGTACCGGGAACTTGACGACGCCCTGCAAGGCGGCCAGTTCGCCGATCGAGCGCAGGTCGACCTTCGCGGGTTCGCCGTCGTGTTCGAGCGTCGATTCGTGATCGGTCATGAGCTGCTTGAAGGTGAGGATCGTGGCACGCGCCTTCTCGACCGTCTGGCCCTTCACGGCGGCGCCCATCAGTGAGGCCGAGGCCTGGGAGATCGAGCAGCCGTGGCCGGTCATCTTGAGGTCGGTCACCACGCCGTCGTTCACGTCGAGGTAGAGCACGATCTCGTCACCGCAGAGCGGGTTGAAGCCTTCGACGCGGATGGCGGGCGGGCTCGCGAGCTCACCGCGGTTGCGCGGGGAGCGGTAATGGTCGAGGATGATCTCGCGGTAGAGGTCCTCCAGATTCGACATCGCCCTATCCGAACATCTTCACTGCGTGGGCGAGCCCCTCGATCAGCACGTCGGTGTCGCCCGCGAGCGAGTAGGGGCCGAACGAGGCGCGCACCGTGGCGGCCAGGCCGAAGCGGCGCATCAGGGGCTTGGCGCAGTGGTGGCCCGGGCGCACGCACACGCCGAACTGGTCGAGGACCTGGGCGACGTCGTGGGGGTGCACGCCGTCGACGTCGAGGCTGATGACCCCGCCGCGAGCGGTCGTGTCCGGCGGGCCGATTATCCGCACGCGACCCTGGAACTCGAGTTCGAGGCGCGTCAGGGCGTCGCCGGTCAGGGCGTGTTCGTGGAACACGATGTTCGCCATGCCGAGGCCCTCGAGGTAGCGCACGGCGGCGCCGAGCCCGACCGCCTCGGCGATGGGCGGGGTGCCGGCCTCGAAGCGGGTGGGGCCGCTCGCCGGGGTGTAGCCGTCGGTGCGCACGTCGGCGATCATGCCGCCGCCGCCGAGGAACGGCGGCATGTCGGCGAGGATCGCCTCGCGAGTCCAGAAGACCCCGATGCCCGTGGGTCCGAGCATCTTGTGGCCGGTGAAGAGCAGGAAGTCGACGTCGAGGTCGACGACGTCGGTCGGTGCATGGGCGACGGACTGGGCGCCGTCGACCGCGATGAGCGCTCCGTGGCGGTGGGCCAGCCGAGCGAGCTCGCGCACCGGAGTGATGGTGCCGAGCACGTTGGACATTCCGGTGACCGAGAGCAGCTTCACGTCCTTCATCAGTGCGTCGATGTCGGAGAGGTCCAGCCGGAAGTCGTCGGTGACGGGGATGAACCGCACCTCGACGCCGGTGGTCTCGCGCAACTGGAACCACGGCACGATGTTGGCGTGGTGCTCCATCTCGCTCACCAGCACGACGTCACCCGGGCCGAGGTTCGCCGCGCCCCAGGACTTGGCGAGCAGGTTGAACGACTCGGTGACGTTCTTCGTGAAGACAATCTCGCCCGATCCGCCGGGCGCGTTGATGAAGCCCGCGACCGCGTCGCGCGCCCCCTCGTAGGCGGCGGTGGCCTCTTCGGCGGTCTGGTACACCGCGCGGTGGACGTTGGCGTGTCGCAGCTCGTAGTAGCGGGTCATCGCCTCGAGCACGGCGCGGGGCTGGAGCGATGTCGAGGCGGTATCGAGGTAGGTGATCGACCGGTCGTTGATGACTCGGTTCAGCTGGGGGATGTCGGCGCGGACCCGGCGTGGGTCGAAGCTCGTCACGTCGTCACCGGACGCCACGCGTCGTAGCCCTCGATCTCGATCTGCTGGGCCAGTTCGGCGCCGCCGGAGTGGACGATCCTGCCGTCGACGAGGATGTGGACCCGGTCGGGCTCGATCTCCTCGAGCAGCTTGACGTAGTGGGTCACGACGACCACGCCCATGAGCGGGTGCTCGTCGCGCACGGTGCGAACGCCACGCGCGACCACGCGCAGCGCGTCGATGTCGAGCCCCGAGTCCGTCTCGTCGAGCATGGCGACGACCGGTTCGAGCAGCGCCATCTGCAGGACCTCGTTGCGCTTGCGCTCGCCGCCGGAGAAGCCGTCGTTGAGGTGGCGCTCGGCGAAGGCCGGGTCCATGCCGAGTCGGTCCATCCACTCGGCCAGGTCGAGTCGCACTTCGAGGACGCTCAGCTCGGTCAGGTTCTTGCGCGCGGCGATCGCCTGGCGCAGGAACTGGGTGACCGAGACGCCGCTGATCGCCTCGGGGTACTGGAAGGCGAGGAAGATGCCGGCGCGGGCGCGCTCGTCGGGCGACCACGCGGCGATATCCTCGCCGCGCAAGAGCATCTGACCGCTCGTCACGGTGTAGCCCGGGTGGCCCATCACGACGTTGGCGAGGGTTGACTTGCCCGCGCCGTTGGGGCCCATCAGTGCGTGCACCTCGCCCTCGTGCACGATCAGGTCGACGCCGCGCAGTATTTGGGCGTCTTCGGCCTCGGCGTGGAGGTTTCGCAGTTCTAGGAGGGGCGTCGACACGGTGACGAGCCTAACGGCGAAGGACCACGCGCTGACCCACTCCTACCAGCCCCGCTCGACCCATTCATCGAGGTGGGGTCGCTCGGTGCCGAGCGTCGACGGCGCACCGTGGCCGGGCCAGATCATCGTCTCGGCGGCGAACACTCGGAAGATCCGCTCCTCGATGGAGGTGACGATGGTTGGGAAGTCGCCGCCCTCCAACGCCGTGTTGCCCGGGCCCCCGGGAAAGAGGGTGTCGCCGGTGAAGAGCATCGGCGTGTCCTCCAGCGCGAACGAGATGCTGCCCGGAGTGTGGCCGGGGGTGTGGACCGTGCGCAGGCGCAGGTCACCGACCCGGTGGACCGCATCGTCCTCGAGCAGGTGGTCGTAGCTGGGGAGCATCGAGGCGTCCTCCTCGCGCACCCAGACGTCGATGCCGGCGTCGCGCACCTGCTCGACGGCCTGGATGTGGTCCCAGTGGCCGTGGGTCTCCAAGACCGACGTGACCCCCAGACGCGTGGCGACGCGCAAGAGCCGGTCGTGCTCGTTGGCGGCGTCGAGCAGCACGGCCGCGCCGGTGTGCCGGCATCTCACCACGTAGACGTTGTTCTCGAACGGCCCCACGACGAACCGGTGGACCTCGGCGGATCCGTCCGACCAGACAAGTTCGACATCGTCCATCTCCCCAGCCTGCCACGTGGCTCGCCGGTGTCAAGGTTGGCTAATGTGCCAGTGACTGGGATTACTGCCCGGTAGCCGAACAAGAGGACTGCGATGAACTTTGGTTTCAGCGAAGAGCAAGAAGAGCTCCGCAAGATGGTCAAGCGATTCTTGGACGAGAAGTCGCCCGAGTCCGAGGTGCGGCGCCTGATGGCGACCGCCGAGGGCTACGACCCGGCCGTGTGGACCCAGATGGCCAACGAGTTGGCCCTGCAGGGCCTTGGCATCCCCGAGGAGTTCGGCGGCCAGGGCTACGGCCCGGTCGAGCTGTACGTGGTCTTCGAGGAGATGGGCGCCGCGCTGTTCTGCTCGCCGTACTTCTCCACCGTCGCCCTCGCGGCCAACGCCGTGCTCTTCGTCGGCACCGACGCCGACAAGGCGACCTACCTGCCCGCCATCGCCTCGGGCGAGGCGATCGCGACCGTGGCCCTGACCGACGACGCCGGCCAGTGGGACCTCACGACGACCTCGACGACGGCGTCGGCCTCGGGCGACGGCTTCGTGCTGAACGGCGTGCGCAACTACGTCACCGACGGCAACACGGCGTCGGTCATCTTCGTGCCGGCAATGACGCCTAAGGGCCTCTCGCTGTTCGCGGTCCAGGGTGACGCCCCGGGCGTCGCGCGCGAGGCGCTGCCCACCATGGATCAGACCCGCAAGCAGAGTCGCATCGTGCTCACCAACGCTTCCGCGACGCTCGTGGGCGTCGAGGGCGAGGCCCTCGCCGGGCTCGAGACGACGCTGCAGGTGGCCGCGGCCGCGCTCGCGGCCGAGCAGGTCGGCGGCGCCCAACGCGTGCTCAACAACTCCGTCGAGTACGCCAAGACCCGCGTGCAGTTCGGTCGGCCGATCGGCTCGTTCCAGGCGATCAAGCACAAGTGCGCCGACATGCTGCTCGACGTGGAGTCGGCCAAGTCCGCCGCCTACTACGCCGCGTGGGCGGCCCAGGAGCGCAACGACGAGCTGGCAATCGCGGCGAGCCTCGCCAAGTCGTTCTGCTCGGAGGCCTACTTCCACTGCGCCGCGGAGAACATCCAGATCCACGGTGGGATCGGGTTCACGTGGGAGCACCACGCCCACCTGTACTTCAAGCGCGCGAAGAGCTCAGAGCTGTTCCTCGGCGACCCGGCCTACCACCGCGAACTGCTGGCTCAGCGTCTGGGCATCTAGCTCCGCGTGCTCGCCCACGAGCAGCTCCGGAGCGGTACCTCGGTACTGGACCTACGCATCGCGACCTCGAGCGCCCGGCCCGTCGCGAACCACGTGCTCGTCCTCGTCCACGGCCTGCCGCGCGCCATGGGGATGGGACGTCAGGCCGCCGGTCTGCTGCCCGAACTCGCCGAGCACCTGTCCAACGAATCTGGCTGGCTGGTGGCGACGGGGACCCTCTCGGGCGTCGGCGGGAGCACCGGCACGTTCTCGGCGACCCAGTGGCGCAAGGACCTCCAGCAGATACTCACGCGCGTCGAGCGCGGTGACCAGCGCATCTCACTTGCGGGCTTCGGGTTCGGTGGGGTCCTGGCCCTGTCGATTGCCGCAGGTGACGACCGGGTGCGCGGGGTCGCGACGTTCGCGTCTCCCGCCCACCTCGAGCCGTGGTGCGGACCGGCCGACGACTTTCGCCGGTCCGTGCAGGTCGCTGGCGTCGTGGGCGACGAGAAGGAGCTGCTGGCGGCCGAGGAACTGCGCGAGGACGTCATCGCGATCGACCCCCTCGGGGCGATCGCGACGCTCCCGCCGCGCCGGCTGTTGATCGGCCACGGCACCGACGACATCGAGGTGCCCGCGTCCGACGCACGGGACCTGCTGGCGGCGGCCGAGGGCCGCGCCGAGCTGCGCCTCATCCAGGGCGCCGGCCACCAGCTGCGCGCCGACCCTCGAATGGTGGCGACGTTGCTAGGTTGGCTCGACCGGCACCGCTGAGAGGGCCGAGTCCAGCGCGCCGCGGATCGCCCGGGCGCTGGTCTCCGGGTCGGTCGCCTCGGTGAGGGAGCGAACGACGACGAAGTGGCGAAGACCCGCCTCGACGAGCGATCCGATGTTGTCGGCGCTCACGCCGCCGGTGACGTACACCGGCCGGTCACTGCGGGCCTGGCACTCGAGCGCGTACGCGAGGCCGGTACCCGAGCGCCCGGGCTTGGTGGGGGTGGGCACCAGCGGTCCAGCGCTGAAGTAGGTCGCGGGTTGGGGGAGGGCCGCGTCGAACTCCTCGCGCGAGTGCGTGGAGAGCCCGATGATGGCGTCGTCGCCCAGCAGGGCGCGACACGCGGCGACGCTGACGTCCTCCTGGCCGACGTGCACGCCGTCGGCGCCGACCTCGAGCGCTAGCTCGGGGGAGTCGTTGACGATGAACGGCACGTCGAAGTCGCGACAGATCGACAGCATAAACCGCGCGGGGGCGATCTGACGATCTATCGGAAGGTCCTTCTCGCGCAACTGGACGACGTCGACGCCGCCTCGCAGCACCGCGGGCAGGAAGGTCGCCATATCCTCTCGGTGCGCGACACAGAGGTAGAGACGGCGCTGGGACATGTCTTGCATCTCGCCACCTTAGAAGTTGGCGCTATCGGTCAACGTCGGGCCACCGGCTGGTGCAGAATGGGTGGATGCAGATCCCCGCCAAGGCCGAGTACGCGATTCGCGCCCTGTTGACCCTGGCGGCGAGCGACGTGTCGGTCAGCGCCGAGCACCTGGCCCAGGAGCAGGCCCTGCCCGCCAAGTTCCTCGGCGCGATCCTCTCGGACCTTCGTCGCGGCGGACTGGTGACGAGCCAGCGCGGTCCCGAGGGCGGCTTCAAGCTCGCGCGGGACCCCGACACGATCATGATCGCGGACATCTTGCGCGTGGTGAGCGGACCTATGGCCGGCGTCCGCGGCATGCGCCCAGAGACCCTCGTCTACGAGGGTGAGGCCACGCACCTGCGCGACGTGTGGATCGCGGTGCGCGGCGCGCTGCGCGAGGTGCTCGAGCACGTGACGCTGGGCCAAGTGCTTCGCGGCGACCTGCCCGAAGCGGTGACGCGCTTCTCCACTGATCCAGACATGTGGGTCACTCGGCACATATGAAAAGAATTCATACCGACGGCGCCTGCCGCGGTAACCCCGGGCCGGGTGGCTGGGCGTGGGCCAGCGGCCTCGACGAGTTCGCGAGTGGCGCATCGCCGCACACCACGAACCAGCGAATGGAGGTGCTCGCCGTGATCGAGGCGCTGCGCGAGAACGCCGAAGGTCCGATCGAGATCGTGAGCGACTCCTCGTACGTGGTCAAGTGTTTCAACGACAAGTGGCACGTGGGCTGGCTGCGGAGGGGCTGGAAGAACTCCCAGGGCCAGCCGGTGGCCAATCGCGACCTGTGGGAAGAGCTCCTGGCGATGGTGCTCGACAGCCCCCGCGACATCAGGTTCTCGTGGGTGAAGGGCCACTCCGGAGACTCGATGAACGACTTCGTCGACGTGCTCGCCACGGAGGCGGCCGATATGCAGCGAGGTCGGCACTCGTAGTCCTCTCGGCAGATGAGTTCGGGGAAACATTAGGATTCCCACGGGGTAACTTACTCAGCGATTGAAGGGAATAACCGTGGCAAACGAGGTCCAGCAGTTCGATGTTGTCGTAATCGGAGGAGGACCCGGGGGCTACGCCGCCGCACTCTACGCCGCCGCCGCCGGGCTCAGCGTGGCCTTGGTCGAGCGCGACAAGGTCGGTGGGACCTGTCTGCACCGCGGGTGCGTTCCCGCCAAGGAGTTCCTCGAGACCGCCCACGTGCGTCGCACCGTCGAGCACGCCGGTGAGTTCGGCATCAGCACCAAGGGCGTGGCCGTCGACTTCTCGGTCAGCCAGAACCGCAAGAACGAGATCGTCGACAAACTCTTCAAGGGTCTCTCGGGCCTCTTGAAGGGCCGCAAGGTCACCGTCTTCTCGGGCACCGCCCGACTCGACGCCGACCAGACGGTCACCGTGCTCGACGGCGACGACGCGGGCGTCGTCGCCAAGGGCAAGAACGTCATCGTGGCCGCGGGGTCGGAGCCTCGCACGCTGCCCGGTTTCGACGTTGACGGGACGATCGTCGTGACCTCAGACGAGTTCCTCAACCTCTCCGCCCTGCCCGCGACCGCCGCGGTCATCGGTGGCGGGGCGATCGGTTGCGAGTTCGCGTCGATGCTGGCCGACATGGGTACCAAGGTGACGGTACTCGAGGCCCTGCCGTCGATCCTCGCGGGCTGCGACACCGAGGTCGCCAGCGTCGTGCAGCGCTCGTTCAAGAAGCGCGGCATCGACGTTCGCGCCGGTGTGACGATCACGGGCCACTCGCCGAAGAAGGGCGGCACCGCCATCGCCATCGAGGGCGGCGAGGACGTGAAGGTCGAGATGGTCGTGATGTCCGTGGGCCGTCGCCCACGCACCGAGGGGCTGCTCGGCGAGGGGACCGGCGTCGAGATCAACGAGCGCGGCTTCGTCGTGGCCGACAGCTACCAGCGCACCGCCAACCCCCACGTCTTTGCCGTGGGCGACGTCGTGGCGAACACCCCCCAGCTGGCCCACGTCGGCTTCGCCGAGGCGATCGTGGCCATCAAGACGATCCTGGGCGAGCCGGTCGTGCCGGTCGACTACGACCGGGTGCCCTGGGCCATCTACTCGAACCCCGAAGTCGCCTTCTGCGGCCTCACCGAGGCCGGCGCCAAGGAGAAGGGCTACGACGTCGTCGTGAAGAAGGACCCCTTCGGCGGCAACAGCCGCGCCCAGATCATCGGTGACACCGACGGCGTCGTGAAGATCATCGCCGAGAAGCGCGCGGACGGAACCGCCGGACAGATCCTCGGCGTGCACATGGCTGGTCCGTGGGTGACCGAGCAGCTGGGGGCCGGCTACTTCGCCGTCAACTGGGAAGCGACCGCCGAAGAGGCGGCGGCACTGATCCAGCCGCACCCCTCGCTGTCGGAGACCTTCGGCGAGACGCTCCTGGCGCTCGCCGGTCGAGGGCTCCACGTTGCTTGACGTCACGCTCCCGTCGCTCGGCGAGTCCGTCACTGAAGGCATCATCACCCAATGGTTCAAGAAGGTCGGCGACGCCGTCGCGCGCGACGAGCCGCTCTTTGAAGTGTCGACGGACAAGGTCGACTCGGAGATGCCGTCACCGGCGTCGGGAGTGCTGACGCAGATACTCGCCCAAGAAGGCGACACCGTCGAGACTGGGGCGCGGGTCGCGGTGATCGACGAGTCCGCCGTCGCGAGCTCCGCTGCCGCGCCCGTGGCACCAGGTACGTCCCCTCCGTCTCCTGCGACGCCACCGGCGGCGCCGACGAGCACCTCGAGCGATGTCGGCGTGAGCGGCGTTGTGGTGTCGCCAGTCGTGCGTCGCATTCTGGCCGACGGCGGAGTCGAGCCCTCGACGTTGCGCGGCACCGGCCCCGGCGGTTCGATCACGCGCCGCGACGCGGAGCGGGCGGTCCTGAACGGGCCCACCGAGGAGTTCGTCGTGACGATGTCCAATGGTCGACGTCGCATGGGCCAGCACATGGCCGTTTCGCTGCAGACCACACCACACGGATTCGTCGCCATCGAGGTCGACGGTGCGATCTTCGCCGAGCTCGACACCGCGGGCCGGGTCACGCGCGACGGCTTCGCCATCTCCGACGAGATGCTCGTCAGCCTCGCGGCCGTTCGGGCCCTGGCCGAGTTCGACTACCTGAACGCCTCCTTCGCCGGTGACCAACTGGTGGTGCACCGCAGCGTGAACCTGGGCCTGGTGCGCGCGGTCGCCGACGACGGCATGCTGGTCCCCGTGGTGCACGCCGCCGGCGGTCTGACGCTTCGCGCACTCGCGCGTCGGGTCGGGGAACTCGACGAGCGCGTCGCCTCGAGGCACCTGACGACCGACGACCTGATGGGTGGCACCTTCAGCGTGATGGGCGCACCCAGCGAGCACGCGCTCTGGACTGAACCGATCATCATCCAGCCCCAGGTTGCGGTGCTGTCGGTCGGAGCGGTCCGCCAGGTCCCCGTCGTCATCGAGCAGAAGGGGTCGACCACGATCGCGGTCGGACGGCGCGTGGTGCTGGGGCTCTCGTTCGACCACCGCATCTGCGAGCCCGTCGCCGCGGCGCAGTACCTGGAGCGCGTCGCCGAGCTGCTCGCGGGCGTGGACGTCGAGGGGGAGCGCTAGATGCTTCGGCGCCGGCACCTTGGTCGCGTCTCCTTCGCCGAGGCGAACGACCTGCAACGGGCACTGATGCAGGCCGGCGACGACTACGTCCTGCTGTTCGAGCACCCTCCGACCTACACGCGAGGCATCCGCACTCAAGAGGAGCACTTCCTCGTTCCGCCAGCAGAGCTCAACGCTGTGGTTATCGACGCCGATCGAGGTGGCGACGTCACCTACCACGCGCCGGGTCAGGTGGTCGCCTGGGCGATCGTCACCGTTGACGACGACCCGTCGGCTGGCAAGGCCCACGTCGCCCGACTCGAAGACGCGGTCATGGCGACCGTGCGCCACTTCGATCCCCAAGGCCGTCTGGGCGAGATCGGGCGGCTCGAGGGATACCCGGGCGTCTGGGCCGACCTCCAGGGCCAGCCGTCGAAGATCGCCGCGGTCGGCGTTCGCACCGAGCGCAATGAGGCGGGCGAGCGTCGGACGTTGCACGGGGTCGCGCTCAACGTCGAGATCGACATGGAGGGATTCATGGCGATCGTGCCCTGCGGGATTCCTGACAAGCCGGTGGCTTCGCTGAACTCCCTCGGACTGATGGTCTCGGCTCTGGAGGTCGAGGAGCGGCTGGGCCTCGAGCTCGAAGCTCGGCTCGGCGGGAACGCCAACGTCGCCCGGGTCGACCGCAGCGCCGCGACGACATCGTCCGAACGCCCGCTGCTTCGTCGTCTGCGCAAGGCCGGAGTCGATCCCGATGCGGGCATCCCGATTCGTTCGCGCAAGCCTGAGTGGTTGCGGATCGAAGCCCACATGGGCAACGAGTTCCAGTCATTGCGCACGCTC
>JADGOJ010000102.1 GCA_017883045.1 Acidimicrobiales bacterium | reverse complement strand
CTCAACGGTCGCCTTCGGCGCCAACCTCGTGGGGGCGATGGTGGGAGGAGTGCTCGAGTACGCCGCGCTGATCACCGGATACCGCGCCCTGTTGGCCGTCGTCTTCGTCCTCTACCTGCTGGCCTTCCTGACGAGGCCGGGACTTGCCAAGGTCCTGCCGGGCAGGCCAACGGCGGGGAGAGAGGTTTAGTTCGCGCAGTATTCACAGGTGGCTGCAGCAGACTCGGATGTGCGGGTTGGAGCGACTGGGGAGAGGGATAGGCATTGGGACCTGGTGGTTCCTGCATAGGTTGGCGTCGGTGACCAGAATCGTTCGCGGCATCGTTGCAGCTCCTCCAGCGTCGATCAGGAGCTCACGTCCGCGATGAACGCCTTGCCGAGTGAGTAAGCGGGGCCGATCAGCACCCCCAGGGCGAAGTAGGTACCCGTGTCGGGGGCGAAGGCGAGCGGGTCGAGCCTGCGCACATCGACATGGCCCTGCGCATCGAGGCAGGCCTCGTCGATCTTGACGTCCTTGACCTCGCCGATGAACTGGGTGTGCAGGCCGAGCTCGTGCACCTGCACGACCGCGCACTCAACGACGAGCGGAAACTCCGCCACGTACGGTGCATCGACCAGCTCGGACCTCACCGGCGTGAGTCCAGTCGCGGCGAACTTGTCGAGCTTGCGTCCCGAGACCAGACCGAAGTAGTCGGCCGCGGCGGCCTGTTCGCGGCTGGGCAGGCTGATCGTGAAGGCCTTGCGGGCGACGATGTTGCCGTGCGTGGCGGTCGCCGCCCGCAGCGACACGCAGATGCAGGGCGGCTTGGAACAGGCGATGCCACCCCAGGCCGCCGTCATCACGTTCGGCCGTCCGTCGGCGTGGTAGCTGCCGACGACGAGCACCGGGGTCGGGTAGAGCAGCGTCTTGGCTCCGAGCGACTGCTTCACGTTGCCTCCTCTGACGGAACAGGGCCTTTGCAGGCCACTCTACCCTTGCGCTCGCTTGTGCGCTGGTTCGCGCTCAGAGCCCGGTCTGGGCACTGCAACTGGTGTGCCGCGTCTGAAGTCCGGTGACGCAGCCGTGCGCCGCGAGCGAAATCGGTGTGGATTGCGAAGTCGACCGACGAAGCCCTGGGCCAGGCCATCGTCTTTGGAGGCGGTCGACTCGGTCGTGTCGGCCTGATGTCGACGGCCGTGGAAGACTGCCTGCACACGACCGACTCCCGTCGCCGGGACACGTCATCAAGACCTGTGCCGCGGGGCCAACTCGTCGCCGCCGGGTGGCGATTAGGCATGCCCCGCACGCACGCGAGAGTTAGCTCTCGCATCGTCTGCGAGGCTAACCGCCGCTTGGGGGAGATTGCACCCCGTTGACGTTGCATCTGTCGTTGCCCTCCGCGGTCAACTAGTAGTCAGATACTCGTAGCACAATTGACATGCGTGACTGCGGCGCATACGTTGTTCGCTATCTCGGTGTGAAACTCACATCACGATGAGACGGGAAGGGGAGACAATGCCGGACATGCCAGAAGGCGAGGAAGGTGTCTTCGGGGGGCAGATGCCCTCGAGCGAGGGTGAGTACGTCCTTGAGATGCACGGCATGGCGCCGATCCCGCTGGACAACCGCTACGGTCGTCTTCACCGCATCTTCACCGTGTGGTTCACGCCGAACCTCGTCCCGGCGGCCTTCTTCATCGGGACGCTGGTGACTGCAAGCTACATCGGCCTCAGCTTCTGGCTCGGTGTGGCAGCGATCGTTCTCGGGACTGTCGTCGGCGGGCTTCTCGTTTCGATACTCTGCACTTGGGGGCCGCGGACCGGCGTGGGCCAGCTGCCGCTGGCGCGCTTGCCCTTCGGCAGGACGGTGATACTGCCGGGCCTGCTGCAATGGCTGTCGACGATCGCCTGGGACGCGATCAACGCGATCTTCGGCGCCGAGGCGATCCATATCCTCATCCACGTGCCGTTCTGGCTCGGGCTGGCTATCGTCCTCGTGCTTCAGGGCGTCCTGGGGCTCTTCGGCTATGAGATCATGCACATCTTCGAGAAGTGGATGTCGATCGTGCTCGGTCTCATGTTCCTCGTGATCACCATCAAGATCATCCAGATCGGCAACTTCCAGGTGGCGGCCAGTGCTCACGGCGGCGCCCTCGTCGGCGGCTTCCTCCTGATGACTACGATCGCGGCGAGCTTCGTCGTCTCCTGGGCGGCCTATGCCTCCGACTACAGCCGCTACATGAAGCCGGACACCTCGCGCGTGGCGGTCTTCTGGCTAACCCTTGCCGGAGTATCGCTCTCGTCCATCTGGATCGAGATCCTGGGGCTCGCGGCCGCAGGCATTATCGTGAACTCCACTTCCGCGGGCATTCAGCACCTGGTGGGCGGAGGCGCGCTGGGCGTGATCGCCCTGGTGGCGATCGTGATCGGCACGGTCGCGGTCAACGCCATGAACGACTACTCTGGTTCGCTGGCACTGCAGGCGACGGGCGCCCGCGTCAAGCGACCTTATGTGGCAGTCGTGGTGACGGTCCTCGCGTTCGTCCTGACCCTCTGGCTGCACCAGGGAACGTTTGCCACGAAGTTCACCAATGTCGTGCTGTTCATCAGCTACTGGATCCCGCCCTTCGTGGCCGTCCAGATGGTGGACTGGTGGCGCCGCCGCGGTCGGCCGGACGTCACCCACCTCGTCAGGAGTGACCTCCTTCGCCCCGGCTGGGACGCTCTGGCCGCCATGCTCATCGGCTACGTGGCCGCGATACCGTTCATGGACACCTCGCTCTACATCGGCTATGGATCGTCGCACTGGCTGCAGTACGGGGATATCGCCTACCTCGTCGCCTTCGTCGTCGCTGGCGTCGTGTACGCCCTGCTGCGCAGGTTGATGACCAAGTCCAACCGAGATACTGAGGGTGTGGCGCCCCCGCTGACCGAGCTGGCGGAAGGGAAGGTCATCGCCGCAGAGGACGCGCCCGCGAGTGTCTAGCTCGTCGACGTCGCCGCTCACTGGTCGCGCTGAGCCGGAGGTAGCTCGCCCACGAGTCGGCGGGCGAATGCCGCGAAGCGCGGCCAGTGAGCCGACCGTGGCGAGCGAGGCTTGTGGGGACAGCATCGAGAGCGCCGGCGGTGAGATCAGATGCTCGATGTGAACGCGACGCAGCACTTCATCGCTGACGACAAGTGGCGAGGCGGTAACGCAGCCGTCGCGCTCCTGACGTTCGATGTCGACGGCGATACGCCCTTGCTCGCCGAGGATGCACACTACGTACACCATCTCTCGACGATGTCGCACGGAGCCTACGGACCGAAGGTCGGCATCTTCCGCATCATCGAGATGCTCGCGCGGCACGAGAAGCCGGCCACGTTCTTCTTCCCCGGACTCACGGCGGAGCGCTATCCGCGGTCCATCGAGGCCGTGCTGGAGGCTGGTCACGAGGTGGCTCTCCACGGGTACACGCACAGGTCACCTGTGTACAACACGCCTGAGGTGCAGGTGGACGAGCTCGAACGCGGGCTCGGCGCCCTCGCCAAGCACGGCGCGAAGCCGATCGGGTACCGGGCGCCGATGTGGTCGACGGCCAAGACGACGATGGAGTCACTGGGCAAGTACGGTCTGGTCTATGACTCGTCGATGTTCGACGACGATCGCCCCTACGTCTTGGAGACACCCAGCGGACGGATCGCCGAGCTGCCGATCCACTGGGCTCTCGACGACTGGGAACAGTACATCTACGTCCCCGACCCCGACTTCGGCCACATCATCAATCGGCCGAGTCAGGTCGCTGAATTGTGGATCGAGGAGCTGGACGCGATGCGCGAGACTAACTCGCTTTGCGTTCTCACGTGCCACCCGTTCGCCAGCGGCCGGCCGTCACGGATCCGGGCCATAGAGCGGTTCATCGAGTTTGCCGAATCGTGCAGTGACGTAGCGTTCTCGCGCGCCGACGCTGTGGCCGAGGCCGTCCTGGCCTCACGCGTGACGAGGAGTGAGAGACCGTGATCGCCGTGTATCTTCGCGAGGCCGATGAGGCCGCGCATGGTGGCCGACCTGCGGGTCATGGCTGGCGCTGACGATGGGAGGATGAGATCGATGGCGGCCTCTACGGCAGATGAAGGGCCTCTCGTGCACCAGTTCAACTCGCACGGCCCCCTGAGGGAGGTACTTCTTTGTTCGCCCGACTATTACGAAGAGCTCACGATCAGCGAGATCGCGCAGCGCAGCGTCGACGCCGGCGACAAGGTCGACCGCGCGCTTGCCAGGGTGATGCACTCTGAGCTGGTAGACGCGCTCACGAGCGCCGGCGTCAGCATCTCCTGGGAAGAAGCTCAGCCTGGGCACCATTGGCAGGTCTACACGCGTGACTTCGGCGTCAACACGCCGGCCGGGCCGCTCATCGGCAAGTTCAAGTACGAGGCGCGCTGGGGCGACGAGGAGTACGCCATCGAGGCGTTCAATGGCATGGGTGTCCGGACCTGCGGTCGCGTGACGCGCGGCGCAGTCGAGGGCGGGGACAGCTGGATGCTTGACGAGAAGACCTTGGTGATCGGCTCGGGCAACCGCTCGACGATCTCTGGGATCGAGAACGCCGCCGAGATCATGAAGCCGCTCGCCGTCGACGTCTTGCCGGTCGAGTTCCTCGCCAAGTGGAACCACCTGGACATGATCTTCTCGGTCATCGCCGAGCGAGCCTGCCTCTACTGCCGCGAAGGCCTGCCGGCGGAGTTCGTCACGTATCTCGAGCGCCGGGACTGGAAGCTGATCCAGGTGCCCCTCGAGGAGGTCATGAAGACCGGCTGCAACGTTCTCGCCCTCGGCGACGACAAGATCCTGTCCTTCGCCGAGAACGGGATCGTCAACAAGATGCTGGTGGCGGAGGGATTCACCATTTACGCACCCCACCTGCGTGAGTTCACGAAGATGGGCGGCGGTCCGCACTGCCTCACGTTCGAGATCCAGCGGGACAGATAGCTCAGTCAGATTCGACGGCTCGGGATGCCGAGCGCTCGACGACACTCTGGAGGCATAACGCATGATCGACTTGCTCATCCGCAGTGCCAGGATCGCAGGGAGCCCTGACTCGGCGCCGGTCGACCTGCAGGTCGACCGGGGAGTCATCCTTGAGATCGGCCCGGCGTCCAGTGACCCTGTCCCTGCGCGAACGATCATCGAGGCAAGGGGCGCGCTGCTCTCAGCCCCCTACGTGGAGCCGCACATCCATCTCGATACCGCCCTCACCGCCGGAGAGCCTCGCTGGAACGTGAGCGGCACCCTCTGGGAGGGCATCGCCTGCTGGAGCGAACGGAAAGCCCTGCTGAGCAGGAAGGATGTGATCGATCGCGCCGAGGAGATCCTTCGCTGGCAAGTCGCTAATGGCGTGCTCTTTGTCCGTAGCCATGTCGACGTGACGGACCCGAAGCTCGAGGCGCTCGACGCGCTCCTCGAGGTCCGCGACCGCGTCAAAGAGGTCGTCGAACTGCAGATCGTGGCCTTTCCCCAGGAGGGCATCTGCTCGTTTCCGGATGGGGAGAAGCTGATCGAGGAAGCGGCACAACGCGGGGCCGATGTGGTCGGTGCGATCCCCCACTTCGAGGACACGCGTGAAGACGGTGTCAGGTCTGTCGAGATCGCCATCGACGTGGCAGTCCGCCACGGGCTCATGGTCGATGCCCACTGCGACGAGATCGACGACGAACAGTCAAGGTTCATCGAGGTGCTCGCGACTCAGGCCCTGCGCACCGGATTGCGCGAGAGGGTGACGGCCAGCCACGCCACGGCCATGGGGTCGTACAACGCGGCATACAGCTACAAGTTGCAGCGGCTTCTGCAACGGTCCGGGATCAATCTCGTGTGCAACCCTCTCGTGAACCTTCATCTGCAAGGACGCTTCGACGGATATCCAAAGCGTCGCGGTCTGCTGCAGGCGAAGGAGATGCTCGGCGCTGGCGTGAACATAGCGTTCGGCCACGATGACATCATGGACCCCTGGTACCCGCTGGGCACCGGCAACTCGATCCAGGTGGCCCTTGTGGGGGCTCACGCCACGCAACTGACCGCCCCATCGGAAGTGGAGGAATGCTTCCGCATGGTGACCGACCGCGCGGCGGCCGCGCTGTGCCTGGGCGAGCGCTACGGCATCGCGCGCGGGCGCCCGGCGAACTTCATGCTGCTACCCGCCCTCAGCCCCTTCGACGCCGTGCGCCGCCAGGTGCGCCCATCGCACGTCGTCGCTCACGGTCGGCTGGTCGCCTCCGCGCCCCCTGCGGCGACGAAGCTCGACTGGCCCGGCCGTGATACGGAGCTCGTCGACCACATCCGCTTGCGCGACGCAGCCGGTGCCACCTGGCGCGACCGCGGCGACGTGTGATCGACTTGACCCCCTGGAATCCGTCCGCTTTGAGGAGGTGGCCTGCGGACCGAGTTGGGGGAGTCAGGCCATACGCCGCAGGCGCGGCTGCCGCCAGCAGGTCATCGCCAAGTTGCATGAGGCCGTGGCTCGTCGAGAGTCGCCATGGCGCTGTCCGGCCCCCCGTGCCTGAAATCGGTTTGGATCGCCAGGCGCATCGTGCGCGGGATTCGCCGTCCATGCGCCTGAAGTGGCCCGACCTCGCGCTGTGGCGGGAGGTAGCCGACGACGTGGAAGGCGGGGACCGCCGCCCAGTCGACATCTCGCGGGTAGTATGGGCGGGGCGCCCGGATGTGACGGTGAACACTGTCACAGCGTCTTGGCCTCGCCCCGCTGTGGCTTGGCGGCTCGGCGTGGGAAGCCGCCGTCATGCCGACGCACTGCCGACAAGACGCCTCGTCACGGCCCAGCACGCCTTGGCACTGCCCAGCACGGGGCTCGCCCAGAACCTTGGACTGTGCAGCACAATCGCGCACGGGGAACTACGGGGTGTCACCGCAGGCTGACGTCTGCAAAACCTCCATCA
>JADGOJ010000101.1 GCA_017883045.1 Acidimicrobiales bacterium | reverse complement strand
CTTCGATTTCGTGCCAGGCAGCCATTCAGTAATATTATTCGTCCCCACTGGACAATTCTCGAGGAGTCAGAACGTTGTATTTCGCACAACGATCCGTGGGCCGTGCCAACTGGAGAGCCGCATCCAATGGACCTTGTTCTCCGTAAAAACCCTGGTCGAATGCTCTGCACACCCCGAGTGCACACCCGACTGCACTGGTCGACTCTTCCCGCTGAAGTCGTAGGTCCAAGATTGAAGCAGCTCTTCATCGCGCTGAGTTCCTTCCAACCAGGTCAGCGCCAACATTCGTTGACATCGGATATCTACCCGCCCAGTGTGACGCGTGGACAGCATCGCGCCTCCGTGCAATTCCTGCCCGGTTCATCGCGCTCAGTCGAAGGATCAAGCGTAGGGACTACATTCGGAACCGTGACCAGCGTGTTCAGGTAGGAAGGCACCACTTGTTCGGTGCGATGAGGCGATCAGCGCTCGCCGGTCCCCATGACCCCTTGGCGTAGATCTCGACGGGTGGTGGACTTTCGAACAGGGGGGCCGCGACTTCCCACAGCCGCTCGATGCCGTCGGAGCGGGTGAAGAGAGCCCGATCGCCCAGCATGGCCAAAAGCATCAGGTGCTCGTAGGCCTTGAGACTCTTAGCGGCTTGAAACGAGTCCCGGTAGTGAAACGTCATCTCGGCGGAGTCCAGGCGCATCTGCGGCCCCGGCTCCTTGGCCAAGAAGTGGGCGTGGATGGAGCCGGGGTCGGCGAAGTCCACCACCAACTTGTTGCCGCGCCATTCGGGCGCACCTTGGCTCGTCGGGAACAGTCGCATCACCGGTTCATCGAAGCCGATCGTGATCACCTGGCGGCTCTCCGCCAAGCACTTACCCGTGCGCAAGTAGAAGGGGACACCCTTCCACCGGGTGTTCTCCACTCCGACGCGCAGAGCCACGAAAGTCTCGGTTTGCGAATCGGGTGCGACACCCTCCTCAGCACGGTACCCCTCGTACTGGCCACGAACGACCTGCGCTGGATCAACGGGGCGCAGGGACTGAAAGACCTTGTGAACCTCGTCGCCCAACGGTCCCGCGTCCAGGCTGATCGGGTGTTCCATGGCCAAGAAGCCGAGCACCTGGAACAGGTGACTGACGACCATGTCGCGGAACGCTCCGGTGTCTTCGTAGAAGGCGCCTCGATCCTCGACCGACAGGGTCTCGGGCACGTCGATCTGCACGAAGCAAACGTGGTCGCGATTCCAGAGGGGTTCGAAGAGCCGATTGGCGAAGCGCAACGCCAGGATGTTGTCGATGGACTCCTTGCCAAGGAAGTGGTCAATGCGAAAGACCTGGGTCTCGTCGAAGCTGGCCCTGATCACGTCGTTCAGACGGCGCGCCGAGGTGAGGTCCACGCCGAAGGGCTTCTCGCAGATCACCCGGGCGTTCTCGTGGAGGCCGGAGGTCCCCAGCATCTGGATGATGGAAATCACCGCGTCGGGCGGAACGGCGAGGTGGAAGAGGCGGCGCACTTCCCCGCCGATCTGGGCCTCGGCTTCGGCGACCGCTGCGGTCAGGTCCGCGAAGTCGTCGCGGTCCGCGGCGACGAAGGTGAGGGTCTCGGCAAAGTCGTCCCAGGTCTCACCGGTGGGCGCGTACCCGCCGTACTCCTCGACCGCGCTGCGAGCGTAGGCACGAAACGCTTCGGTGCTCATGGCCGAGTTGGGGAGGGTCGATCCCACGATCCGGTAGCGGGCCGGCAGAAGGCCGGCCGACGCCAGATGAAACAGTCCCGGAATGATCTTGCGTTTCGCTAGGTCGCCCGTCGCGCCGAAGAGAACGATGACGTGATTGTCGGGGATCTCAGTGTCCATGTCGATCGGGTGAGGACTCATATCACGGCTCCTTTCATTGTTCTCAGTACCTCGTCGCCGACTCCGATGAACACCGCGCCAACAAGTTCGGGGTCGAAGAGTCCGTGGGCGATGATGCCGGGCGTCGCCGACAGGGCGGGGGCGAGGACCCACGGGTCCACCACGCCGCACTGGTAGTCCGCGATGACTCCCCCGTCCGGGCTCAGTCCCCCCTGGCGCACGACCACCGACGTCAGGCGCCGCAGCATCGACTCCAAGCCAAACGTCGAGAGCTCCAGGGGCACGGGACCGTGGAGCTCGTCGACCAGCTTGGAGGAGTCGGCGATGACGATGAATCGATCGGCCGCCGCCGCGACGATCTTTTCGCGCGTGTGCGCGCCGCCACCGCCCTTGACCAGCCAGCCGCTCGCCGCAACCTGGTCGGCGCCGTCAATGGCAAGGTCGAGCCGGTCCACCCGGTCAAATTCCTTCACTGCGAGTCCCTGAGCGAGGGCGGCGTCGCGCGTGCGCGGTGAGGTCGCCACGTACTCCGCCCTGGGGGCCCGCCGGGCGAGCGCTTCGAGGAGGTACGCAACCGTCGACCCGGTCCCGAGGCCGACGCGCATGCCGTCCGTCACGAGCTCGGCCGCCGCCTCCGCGGCCAGTCGCTTCTCGTGCTCGACGTCCTTCATGAGAGCGCCGATCGGTCGGCCATGATCAGAGACCTCCCCGCCTCAACCCGTCCGGCGGGGATCTCGGTGTCACCCTTTAGGAGCTTGGCCAGCGCCTCGCGCGTCTCTTCACCCGTTACGAGCCAAAGGATCTGGTTCGCGCGCGCGAGCGCCGGATACGTCAAGGTCATGCGGCGAGAGCCCTGATACGGCCCGGTGATCACGGCGAGTTGATCGGTGACCTCGAGCGCGGGGTCACCCGGGACCAGCGACGCCGTGTGGCCATCAGGACCGAGCCCCAGGTGCACTAGGTCCAGTCGCGCAGGCAGCTGCGCGCCGTAGCGCTTCGCGGCGGCGTCCAGATCCGCCTCGTCGACCGGCATCGACTCAATGACCGGAGAGGACCTCGCGAGGCCCTGGCGCAAGGTCGTTAGATTGCGCCGTGGGTCTCCTAGTGGCGCAATCCGCTCGTCGACCTGGTAGATCGTGGTCTGTCCCCAGGGCACTTCTCGCGCATCGAGTTCGGCAAACATGCGCTGGGGGGTGCGCCCGCCGCTTAGGGCGCAGGTGAACCTCCCCACCGTCCCAGCCACCGTGCACGCGAGCTCCGCGACGAAGTCGGCCGCGGCCGCGGCGAGCTCGGCGGCGTCGGGGAACTCGCGCAGCTCGTGGTGCATCTTAGGAGTGCCTCTCCGCGTGCCCGCCAAACTCCGAGCGCATGGCGGAAAGGACCTTGGCGGCGAACTCGCCATTGCCCCGTGATTCGTAGCGCTGCCATAGTGCCGCAGAGATCACCGGCGCTGGCACCGATTCGTCGATCGCCGCCTCGACCGTCCATCGGCCCTCGCCCGAATCAGAAACCCGTCCACTGAATTCCGAGAGTTCGGGTGAGCGAGCCAGCGCGTCCGCGGTCAGGTCGACCAGCCACGAGCTCACGACCGACCCGTGGCGCCAGACCTCGGCCACCTCGGCGACGTCGATATCGAAGGAGTAGAACTCGGGGTTGCGTAACGGGGTCGTCTCAGCGTCGGCGTCGACCTTCTCTCGGCCGACGTTGGCGTGCTTGATAATGCTCAGCCCCTCGGCGATTGCCGCCATCATGCCGTACTCGACGCCGTTGTGGACCATCTTGACGAAGTGTCCCGCGCCGTTGGGTCCGCAGTGCAGGTAGCCGCGCGGCGCGGTCCCGTCCGCTCGGGTGCGGCCCGCAGTGGCTTCGGCTCCGTCGTCACCCGGGGCAATGGACGCGAAGATCGGGTCCAGGCGGGCGACCACGTCGTCCTCACCCCCGATCATCAGGCTGTAGCCGCGCTCGAGGCCCCACACGCCGCCGCTCGTCCCGCAGTCGACGTAGTGGACGCCGCTGGTGGCGAGCTGGCGCGCGCGCGTGATGTCGTCGTGGTAGTGGGAGTTGCCGCCGTCGATGACGACGTCGTCACCCTCAAGGTGCCTGACCAGCTCATCGAGCGTGCCCTGGGTGATCGCCGCGGGCAACATCAGCCAGATCACCCGCGGGCCCTCTAGCTTCGCCGAGAGGTCCTCGAGCGACGTCGCTCCGACGACGCGCTCTCCCTCGAGGGCGCGCACGGCGTCAGCGTTCACGTCGTAGACGACACAGGTGTGACCGTCGCGCACGAGGCGCTGGACCAGGTTCGCCCCCATCCGACCGAGCCCCACCATGCCGAGTCGCATCGCACTAGTGGGCGCCATGGGGAACCTCCTTCTTCTTGAGCGCTCGATAGTGCTCGATGAGCGCCTTGGTCGACGAGTCGTGGGCCAGCACCGGGTCGGACGGCGCTTCCAGTTCGGGGATGATCTCGGCGGCGAGGACCTTGCCCAACTCCACGCCCCACTGATCGTAGGAGTCGATGCCCCAGACGGTGCCCTGGGTGAACACCGAGTGCTCGTACAGCGAGATGAGCGAGCCCAGCAGCCGCGGGGTGAGCACCTCGCCCATCAGGACGTTGGTCGGCCGGTTGCCTTCCATGACCCGGTGGGCGACCTCGAGTTCGGGCACGCCCTCGTCGCGCAGTTCCTCTTCACTCCTGCCGAAGGCGAGCGCCTGGGCCTGGGCAAAGACGTTCGAGGAGAGAATGTCGTGGTGTTCGCCCAAGGGGTTGAGGCTCTTGGCGAAGCAGATGAGATCCAGGGGCACGATCGTCGTGCCCTGGTGGATGAGCTGGTAGAAGCTGTGTTGGCCGTTGGTTCCCGGCTCGCCCCAGTAGATGGGACCAGTCTGGTAGGCGACCGTCGTGCCCTCGAGGGTTACGTGCTTGCCGTTGGACTCCATGGTGAGCTGCTGGAGGTATGCGGGCAGGCGCTTGAGGTAGTTGTCATAGGGCATCACCCCCACGGTCGAGAAGCCGAAGAAATCGCGGTTCCACACCGCCAGCATGCCCATCAGCACCGGCAGGTTCTGCGCGAAGGGAGCGGTGCGGAAGTGCTCGTCCATGGCGTGGAATCCCGCGAGGAGCTCAGCGAATCCCTCGGGACCGATCGCCAGCATGGTGGAGAGTCCGATGGCCGAATCCATTGAATAGCGCCCGCCAACCCAATCCCAGAACTCGAACATGTTGGCGGTGTCGATGCCAAAGGCCGCGACTTTCGCCGCATTCGTCGACACGGCCACGAAGTGCTGGGCGACGGCGGACTCGTCACCGAGCTGCCCGATCAGCCACGAGCGGGCCGAGTGTGCGTTGGTGAGCGTCTCGAGCGTGCCGAAGGTCTTGGAGGAGATGATGAAGAGCGTCTCGGCGGCGTCGAGGTCGCGCACCGCCTCGACGAAGTCGCTGGCATCAACGTTGGACACGAATCGGAACGTCAGGTCGCGCCGGCTGTAGAAACGCAGCGCCTCGTAGGCCATCACCGGTCCGAGGTCCGAGCCGCCGATGCCGATGTTGACGACGTTGGTGATGGGCCGGCCGGTGTGTCCCCTCCACTGGCCCGAGCGGACCCGAGTGGCGAAGGCCGTCATCCGATCAAGCACGGCGTGAACCTGGGCGACGACGTCGATCCCGTCGACGATCAGCGACGCGTCGCGGGGCATCCGCAGCGCAACGTGCAGGACCGCGCGGTCCTCGGACACGTTGATGTGCTCGCCGCGAAACATCTGGTCTCGCCGGGCCGCCAGGCCCGATTCGGTGGCGAGTTCCATGAGCAGCCGCATCGTCTCGTCCGTGACGCGATTCTTCGAGTAGTCGAGGTAGAGACCCTCGGCCTCGGCGCGCAGCCGCTCTCCCCGGTGGGGATCCTGGGCGAAGATCTCACGAAGGTGGCGCGGCGCGATCTGGGCGTAGTGGGCCTCGAGGGCCGTCCAGGCCGCACGCTGGCGCAGGGGCCGCACGGTCATGAGGTCCCCTTCGCGCCCGCGCGCTGTGCGTCGATCCTCGCCAGTAGGTCGTTCCAGCTGGCGACGAAGGCGGCGGCGCCTTCTCGTTGTAGCGCGAGCGCCAGCGCCGCCGTATCCACGCCCGCTGCGCCAAAGCGGTCCAGCAGACCAGCATCGTCGCCGTCGCGGGCGAGCGGCTCGCCAACTACTCCGTGATCGAAGAATGCTTCGAGCGTCGTGTCGGGCATCGTGTTGATGGTCAGCGGGGCGACCAGGCCGTGCACGTAGAGGGTGTCTGGCGCTGCGGGGTCCTTGGTCTTGGTGCTCGCCCACAACAGGCGTTGCACGCGCGCGCCCGAATTCTGGAGGGCTCGGAAGCGATCGGAGTCCATCACGTCACGGTACGCCCGGTACGCCGCACGCCCCACGGCCAAGCCGAGCCGGTTCTTCAGGTCGTCGGGCACGGTGCGGGCCACCGCGACGTCCCAGCGCGAGATGAAAACTGAGGCAACGCAGTGCACCGCCGGGTTGAGACCCGTGGTGAGACGCCGCTCGATCCCGCGAAAATAGGCGTCGGCGCAGGCCCGATACTGATCGGCGTCAAAGAGCAGCGTCACGTTAATGGGTACCCCAGACGCGATACACTCCTCGATCGCCGGCAGGCCCTCGGGCGTGCCCGGGATCTTGACGAAGAGGTTCGCGCGCTCCGCGCGAGCGTGCAAGTACTTGGCCGCCGCCACGGTGCTGGCCGTGTCGTAGGCGAGCAGCGGCGAGACCTCAAGTGAGACCCACCCGTCGACGCCGTCGGTGCGATCGTGGATTGGCGCGAAGAGGTCGGCCGCGCGCCGAAGATCGGCGATTGCCAGGTCGAAGAACACGTCTTCACTCGGGCGGCCCTGCGTCGACGCCGCCGTGATCGCCTCGTCGTAGGCGCCCGTAGCGATCGCGCTGTCAAAGATCGAGGGATTGGACGTCAATCCGGACAAGCGGTGGGTATCGATGTAGCGCTGCATCTGACCGGAGTCGAGCAGGCCCCGTGTGATGTTGTCGAGCCAGATGCTCTGGCCAATGTCGTGCAACTGGTCAA
>JADGOJ010000100.1 GCA_017883045.1 Acidimicrobiales bacterium | reverse complement strand
GAACTGGCGGCGGGTATCCGGCGTGTCAAAGGCGCGAAGCGCTTGGGCGTCAGGGTTGGCAATTGGCTGACTATCGATCAGTCGAGAACACTGCTGCAAACGTCGTTCCTGGAAACCGCCCGCGGCAAGCGCGACCGCGCCATCTTGGCGCTGTTGATTGGATGCGGACTCAGGCGGGCCGAACTTGTCGGTCTGAGAACTGAGGACCTCCAGATTCGGGAGGAACATTGGGTTATCGCCGATCTCATCGGCAAAGGAAAGCATATCCGCACAGTTCCGGTCCCCGCCTGGGCTAAGCGAGCCGTCGACGAATGGGCCGAGGCTGCCGGTATCAGCACGGGCCGGATCTTCCGGCGCGTAAACAGGTTCGGCAAGATCTGGGGCGAAGGGATCACGCCAAAGGCGATTTGGCACGTCGTGAAGGCTGCTGCCCTGCGGGCCGGCATCCAGAACCTCGCCCCGCATGATTTGAGGCGTACCTGCGCCCGCCTCTGTCACGTGGCGGGCGGCGAGTTGGAGCAGATCCAATTCCTGCTTGGGCACGCTTCGGTTCAGACTACCGAGCGCTATCTGGGCTGCAAACAGGATCTGCGGCACCCCGTCAACGACAAGCTTGGCATCGAGGACGCTTGAACTCTGCCATGCCGTCCCAGATCGGGACTTGGGTCCCGCCACCGTTGGAATTTCAGTTTCCGAGTGTGCCGTCAACCGACCGGAGCGTCCGCGTCGTGCGCGACGCATCATCGCTCGAACGCCTGCTCGGGGGATTCGGTCGCGACAGCCTGATCCTCCAAGGGCCCGAACCTCACGCCCCCGCTCCTCTTCTGCTGGCCGACCGACGCGTGCGCGCTCGCGGCAAAGCGTGTGTGGAAGGGAATCGGTCGTGAGGTCCGCCGACGGCAGTATCCGTATCCGACTTTGAACTACTGTTCTCATTGGTGATAGCTTTGTTCCAGAGGCCATCGAGTTGACCCGCATACCACTCCTGCTCGTCGCTGTTTATTGCACTCACGCGCTCGCGCAGAACCAAACGCCCGCTCCAATCGATGCGGAGGGGCGCATGAAATGGTTTGTCCGCAGTTCGGTCGGCCCCGCCAGCCTCGCCGGCGGCGTCATCAGCGCGGGCTGGGGAACCATGCTAAACTCCCCGCGCGAATACGGCCCGCATTGGGACGGTTTCGGGAAACGCTACGGTATGCGCCTGACCGGTGTGGTGACGGGCAACGCGATGGAGGCAAGCCTCGGCGCGGTGTGGGGCGAGGATCCGCGGTATCCGCGCGCCGCCGGACAGCCGTTCGCCGAGCGCGTCCGCCAGATTGTTAGGATGACATTTCTGGCTCGCAGCGCAGACGGCGGCACCATGCCGGCCTACGCGCGGTACGCGGCCATTGCGGGCAATAACTTCCTGTCGAACACGTGGCGGGTGTCGAGCGAAGCCGACACGCAGCACGCTCTCACGCGAATCGGGTGGGGTTTCGGGGGCCGCATGGCGAGCAACGCATTCCGCGAATTCTGGCCGAGCGTTCGAGGCGCGATCGGGCGGAAGCACCGAAAGCCGTAACCCGCATCAGAAGCGGACACCGCGTATGTTACCCGTCGCGGCGAACTGTTCGTGAAACGAGAACATTATCAAGAGTATGGCTGTCTGGCGCGGTGTCGGCCCACAGCGAGAACATCCGAGAGCAGAATGGGCCGGGCGCGGCGTAGGTGCACGCCAGCGTCACGCTCTTCAGATCCTGCGGATACGCCAGCGCGTATTCCTGGGCGATCATTCCGCCCATCGAGACGCCCATCAGATGGAAGTTGGTCAAGGCCAGTTGATCGACGAGGGCCTTGGCGTCCTTGGCGAAGAGTTCGGTGGTGTAGGGGCCGGCCGGCTTCGAACTCTTGCCTATCCCGCGATTGTCGAAGCGAAGCACCCGGAAGCCTGCGGCGAGAAGGGCGTCCACCTGGTAGACCCACGTCTCGAGGTCGTCGGCCAGACCATTGATTAAGACGACTGTCTCGGCCCCCTCGCCCTCGAGACGATAGTTGAGCTCGACATCATTGACTAGTGCGAACGGCATTGCTCTCTCCTATGCGGTGGTTTGTTCTTGGTTGGTCATGGACTTCTTTCGACCGGCCCTGGCGGCTGGGCGGGCCTGCTGGACGGACTCCGCTTCGTCGGCGTCGATCGTCTCGATGAGTCGGCGCAGCAGGCCCTCCGAGAGATGGAAGTGCTCGGCGGCGAGCTCGGCGGCGCGCTCGGCATCCCCCTCGATCACCGCGGCCGCGAGCATGGGGTGCTGCTGAAGGGCACGATCTCTCAGCACCGGTGAATAGGGTTCGATGCCGAAGCCGAGACTCACCTCGGCGCGTATCTGGTAGCACAGCGCCTCGAGGAGGGGATTGTGGGTCGCGCGATTGATCGCCAGGTGCAGGTTGCGGTCGGCCACTCCCGACGAATGGCGGTCGCTTCCCGCAGCGGCGTAGGCCGACACCGCTTGCTCGATGTGCGCGATGTCGCTCTCGTCACGACGGATCGCGGCCGTGCGGGCCACCATTGCTTCGACGAGCGATCGCAGGTCCAAGAGTTGTTCGATACGTTGGCGCTCGGGCATCAGTACCCTGCGGATGATGGCCTTCGAGTCGGCCGACCAACCGGTCTGGATGTAGGCGCCACCGGAGCGGCCGCGCTTGATCGTCACGTAGCCGGCGGCGGACAAGCGCTGCAGGGCCTCTCGAACCACCCCACGACCCACGTTCAACATCGAGGTGAGCTCGCGCTCCGACGGCAGGCGCTGTCCCGGCACAAACTCGCCGAGGGCGATTGCCGTGACCAGGCGGTCGGCCAGTCGCTCGCCTGCATTCTGCATTGGCAGGGGACCGAGAAGGCTGGATACCGCCTCAGGGGACTTGTTGTCGGCTTCGCGCGACGGCATCATGCATCCTCGATGCCGCGAAGTCCGCCACCGAATTGGTACGCGGCGATGAACTTGGCGAGCGTTGCCGCGCCCATTTCGATGGACCTGAGATCGACCGATTCGTTGGACCCGTGCATGTTGCGCACGATCGGACCGAAGCACAGGGCCGGTATCCCCAGTTGGTTGATGTAGTACCGAGCGTCGGTCGTACTGCCGAGGACTTCGGACACCGGGACGTTTCCGTGGAGCGAGTGGTGTGCTGCCCCGATGGCCTTGACCAGCCGGTCGCTCGAGGGAAGGCTGTAGCCCTCAGCCCGAAAGCCGTGTCCTTGCACCTTCAGGCCCGGGCCACCGGCACCTCCAAGGATCTTCGAGACGATCGATGAGACCTCCGTGATGATGTCGTCGTCACTGATCTCACTCGGGTGGCCCACGCGCAGTTCGAGTTTCAGCTCGCCCGGGACGCTCGAGGCCCATTCGCCCAGGTGGACTACTCCCACGTTGATGTTGTAGGGGTGGGTGATCGTGTCAAAGGGCGGATTCGGACTCGCGTTCAATCTGCTCTCGAACCGGCGAAGATCGGCGATGATTCGTCCTGCTACGTCGGCCGGACTGGCCAACCGGTCGGAACTCTCGGCGTGACCGCCACCGAAGCCAACGGACACCTTGACCCAGGTGATCGGGATTCCTCCGAGAAGGATCCTCAGATCGGTGGGCTCGGGAAGGACGACGACGTCAGCGACGATGCCTTGGCGGATCGAGGCCAGCGTCCCGTTGCCGGTGCACTCTTCTTCGATGACCGAGAGGAAGGAGAGGTTCTTGTCGATCACGCCCGGATCGAGACTGCGCAGTGCCCGCAGAGCCAGGAAGGCCATCGCGAAGCCGCCCTTCATGTCGCCGGCGCCGCGACCGTAGAGCCACCCGTCGCGCACCACAGGCGAGAAAGGGTCGGTCGACCACGTCACGCGGTTCACCGGAACGACATCGATGTGGCCGTTCAGCAGAAGAGTCGGTCCGCCGTCGCGCGGTGTCGTGCCAAGGACGTTGAACCGTCCTTCGTACGAAAGCGAAGGAACGCCCGCGAGAGAGTCTTGCGCGATCGACTCGGCGATGAGCACTCGCTCAACGGAAAACCCAAGTTCGGCGAGGATCTCCTCCACGAACTCCTGGGCTCCACGTTCCTCGCCGACGACCGAGTTTCGTGACACCAGTTCTTTCAGCAGTTGGACGGCGCCTTCCATCTCGCCAGCTACCGCATTGAGCAACTGCTCGTTGGAGAACGGTGATCGGATCACTACGGTTCCTAAATAGTCTTGAATTCGGACCATATCACCTAAGACTCGTGCGGCGGAGGAATCCTGGGAGTCTCCTCAGGCGCTGACTGATACCGAAGAAGACCGACGAGGATCAGATTGAGACGCACACGAAACGATATGGATCAACCGTGATGTCGGAGTAGGACGACTGTCAGCGAATCCGCTCGGACTCACGATTCTCCTACAGGATTGGAAACGGACCCGCGTCCCAGGGGCCGACTGCCTTCTCCGCGACCCGCGCCGACCTCAGGACGGTGGCTTCGTCGAACGGCCGTCCGATGAACTGCGCCCCGATGGGCATGCCCTCGTCGAATCCGCAGCGCAAAGAGAGCGCGGGAAGTCCCGTCAGGTTCTGCGGGCAATTCAGACGGGTGAGGCTGTTGTCCAGTTCCTCTACGACGCCGTCGCTCCACAGCGTCTCCACCTGGCCCCGGCGGGCGGCGACGTCCGGGAGCGAAGGCGCGAGCACCACGTCGACCTCGTCGAAGGCCCGGCGCCACGCTTCGGCGATCCGGGTGCGCCGCCGCAACGCGTGGATGTAGTCCGTGGCGAGGATCGATTCGCCGGCCAGCAGCATGGCCCTGGTGTGGTCGCCGTAGAGCGCGGCCGACGTGCGCATCGTCTCGCGGTGGTACTCGCTCGCCTCGGCCATCACGATGCAGAACTCGACCGTGCTGTAGAGATCGGCCATGGGCGCGCGGAACGCGACGAGTCGCGCGCCTTCTCGCTCCAACTGCCTCGCCACGCCACGGACACTGGCTTCGACGGCGTCCGTGCAGTGCTCGAAGAAGTAGTTCTCGGGCACGCCGATGCGCAGGCCCTCGACGCCGTCTTCGATCGAGGCCAGGTAGTCGGGGACCGCTTCACGACTGCTCGACGAGTCCTGCGGATCGTGCCCGGCGATGGCCTGGAGGACGATCGCCGCGTCGCGCACGGTCCGGGCCATTGGTCCGACGTGATCGAGCGACCGTGACAAGGGCACGACCCCACGGCGGCTCACGCGCCCGAACGTCGGCTTCAGTCCGACGATGCCGCAACAGGACGACGGGATCCGGATCGATCCGGCGGTGTCGGTGCCGAGCCCGACGAGCGCCTCGCCCGAGGCGATCGCCGCGGCGGTGCCACCGCTCGAACCGCCGGGGATCCGCTGGACGTCCCAGGGGTTGCGCGTCTGGGGCGTGATGCCGCCGTAGGCGAACTCATGCGTGTGCGCCTTGGCGATGGGGATCGCACCGGCTCGCTTCAGCATCGCGACCGCGTGGGCGTCGTCGGAGGCAAGGTGATCCGCGCGCACCTTCGACGACGCCGTCGTTGCGAATCCCTCCACGTCGAACAGGTCCTTGATGACCAGGGGCACACCGTGCAGGGGACCGCGATAGTGACCCGCCGCGATCTCGGCGGCGGCGATGCGTGCCGCCTCGCGCGCCCGTGTGGCGTACACCTCGACCAGCGCGTTGACCTTTGGTTCAACGAGCTCGATGCGCGCCAGCGCGACTTCGACGAGGTCGACTGGCGACAGGCGACCCGACTGGAGATCCTGGGCCACCGCCTCCATCGTCGCACCGGCCATGTCGGGTCCCTCGCCGCTGCGATTCTCCGTCACGGGATTCATCGTGGACCTTCCCATTGTGGACCGATACCTCGGCACGGCCCAGGTTCCGATTCCTTGGAAACGAAGGCTACCGCCCGCTCCGGCGAGGACGCTGCGCCAGGGACTTTCGCCCCTGGCGCGAGCCGCTGCTCGCTCGTACGTTGGAGATGGGATCAGGGCAACTCGCCGATCGTCGCCGGGTTCTTGCTCGACCTCCGGGAGGGTGACATGCCGACGCACAGGGTGATTGACGACTTCCTCGAGCAGCGCCACATCGCGTTCGTCGGTGTCTCGCGCGATCCCAAGCAGTTCGCGAACTCCGTCTATCGCCACATGCGCGACGGGGGTCGGACCATGTATCCCGTCAACCGACCGGCCGACGGCGGCGTCATCGAAGGTGACCCTTCCTACCGAACCCTCGCCGAGGTCCCGGACCCGGTCGACGGGGTGGTGGTGATGGTCCCCGCCTCCCAAGCCGCCGAGACCGTCAAGTTGGCGTTGGAGCGGGGTATCAAGAGGATCTGGCTCCACAAGGGCCTCGGCAAGGGATCGAACTCTCCCGAAGCGGTCGAACTCTGCGAGAAGGCCGGCGTCGAGGTGGTCGACGGGGCGTGCCCGTTGATGTTCGACGAGCCCGTGCACGGAATCCACCACTTGCACCGCGCGCTGGCCGGGGATCGGATCGCAACCTAGGCGAGGCTGGCCTGTCTCGACCACGTCCGATGAGGGCTGTCGCACGGTGGAGTGGACGTGGGTATCTCGTCAGCTTCCAGTCCATCACCTTGTCGCTGGCGGGCGTCGAGTGGCCGCGGTGTCGATCAGATTCCAGGCGAGTCTCTCCGAGAGCCGCCTCTCGGTCACTCGGTACTGATGGCCCGCAGCACGTCGATGCGAGCGGCCCGGCGCCCAGGCGCGACGGCGGCCATGATCCCGGCCACGCCGGCGACCGCGGCGACGATCAACAGTTGCGCGACGGGCACGACCATACGGGTGATGCCCTGGGGGTTCAGAGCGCGCACCATCGCCCAACCGAGCAGGACGCCCACGATCAGGCCCTCGATGCTGCCGAGCAGTGAGATGATGAGCGACTCCTTTCGAACCGTCGAGC
>JADGOJ010000099.1 GCA_017883045.1 Acidimicrobiales bacterium | reverse complement strand
GAGCAGACGTGCCGTGTTCCATGCGGTGCTGTTGAGGCCGATGGCGTTCGACACCTCCGACACCGGCACCAGCTCGGTGACGATCGACTGCCGCGAGGGGCCGTCAAAGGCGCCGGCGACGCCGTCCATGAGGGCCAGCACGAAGACGTGCCACAGCTGTACGTGATGGGTGAGCGTCAGCGTCGACAAGATGACGATGTCGACGAACAACAGCCCCTGCGCTGCCAGCATGATCGTGCGCTTGGGGAACTTGTCGGCCAGAGTCCCCGCCAGCGGCGTCAGCAGCAGAATCGGCAGGAACATCATCGTCGTGAGCCAGCCGAGCGCGGTCGCATCGCCGTGCGTCAGCACCTCGAGGACGAGCCATGCCTGTGCGGTACGGGTCATCCACAGCCCGAGGTTCGACGCCACGTTGCCGATGAAGAAGTGGCGGTAGTTGCGGATGGAGAGACTGGAGAACGTACGGCTCACTGCTCGACCACCTTGCGGAGGAGCTGTGCGCCGCGCTGCAGGTCGGCGAGCTCCTCAGGCGTGAAGTGGACGAGGAGCGCGGCGGTGTAGCGGTCACGGTCCGCGCGGCCCCGCTGCAGCGCTCGGCGGCCAGATGCGGTCAGCGACACGATCTTCTGGCGCGCGTCGTGGGGAGCGAGAGCGCGCTTGACGTAGCCGCGCTCTTCCAGCTCGGACACGGATTTCGACATCGACGGGGGGCTCACGCGTTCCCGGACGGCGAGTTCGCCTGCCGTGGCAGGTCCCTCCTCGAGCCATGCGAGCACGGTGAACAGGTGCGGCGCCAGGGACGGGGTGTGGTCTTTGACGTGGCGGGCGAGTGATTGCGCCGCGAGGCGTACCTCACGGGCGATAGGGATCAGATCGGGTGTCTCGACGGGACGGGCGGTCACGGTCTTCGATTCAAGGGCAAAGCGTGCAAATCGTTAGCTGGATTAACTAACGACACCAGTGTATCTGCTGTGAGGATCGGGGAGGATGTCCCGAGTTCCGTGGAATCTCGGTAGGGGTCCGGTGAGCATCAGGCTGCACTCACGTGTTGAGTGTTGCAGTCTGGTCCGACAGTTACGGCGGCGACATGCCGCTCGAGCGAGGCTCGGAGAGCGGGCAGGTGTAGGTGGCCGTTCACGCGGCGGAACTGCTTGGATGCCTCGACCATGCCGGCTGCGCACCAGCGCAGCCCCATCTGCCCTTAGTTGAGTCCACGGACGTGGTGTACGGCGTGGCCCCGCTTATTGAGCGTGGCATCGTGATGTGAGGCGGCCACCGCGTGATCCTTCAAAGACCTACCAAAGTCGACGAAGGAGCACCACGCGATGACCGCGAACAACAGTATTGACCCTGCCCGGTTCTTGTCCGAGCACCTCGAGCGTGCCGAGCCCGAGTTGTTGCGCTCGATGTTGGGGACGTTCATCGACGCCCTGATGGGCGCCGAGGCCGACGCACTGTGCGGCGCCCCTTACGGCGTGCGCAGCCAGGAGCGGGTCAACTCGCGCAACGGTTACCGGTCCCGGGACTGGGACACCCGGGCCGGGACCATGGAGGTGGCCATCCCCAAGCTGCGTGCCGGGTCCTACTTCCCGGACTGGTTGTTGGAGCGGCGCCGCAGGGCCGAGCGGGCGCTGACCACGGTGGTGGCGACCTGCTACCTGCTCGGGGTGTCCACCCGCCGGATGGAGAAGCTGGTCGAGACACTGGGCATCACCGCGCTGTCGAAGTCCCAGGTCTCGGTGATGGCCCGTGAGCTGGACGAGCACGTCGCCGACTTCCGGTCTGGCCCGCTCGACGCGGGCCCGTACACGTTCGTGGCCGCCGACGCCCTGGTGCTGAAGGTCCGCGAGGGCGGGCGGGTGGTCAACGTGCACGCCTTGGTGGCCGCCGGCGTCAACGCCGACGGGCACCGCGAGATCCTGGGCGTTCAGGTCACCTCGGCCGAGGACGGCGCCGGCTGGTTGAGCTTCTTTCGGGACCTGACCGCCCGCGGCCTGTCCGGGGTGGCCCTGGTCACCTCCGACGCCCACCAAGGCCTCGTCGCGGCGTACAACGTCGACGACAAGATCGCCCGCCTCGACCGCGCCGGCCTGCTGTACGCGGTAGTGGCCGACTTCGCCGACTTAGACGTCAGGCCGTCGATTGCGTCGAACGAGGCGATGGGCTACATCTTCGAGACGTTGCTGCGGAAAGTCTCCGCGGGGGTTCGACGCCGCCCAAAACCGGGCCACAGGCTGCCCGTCCTTGCCGTCAGTCAGCGCCCTATTCGTCGTGTTGTTCGGCCAGGACGGCGCCGACGAGGCGGATGATCGATGCCCGGTTGGGGAAGATGCCGACGACGTCGGTGCGGCGTCGGATTTCGCGGTTCAACCCCGCACCGGACGCAGGTGCCTGCATACCGAAGACGCATCCGCTTGAAGGGATCCTCGACACAGGGATCGAAGATGTCGCGCACGGCGCGAGCAAGAACCCGACTGCGCGGCTCGGCCTCTTGTGAAAACTGTACCCAAGGAAGTCGTCCGCGAGGACTACGGATCAAGCTCGGCTGGACACTGGGGCTGGCCACTTCCGGCGGCGGCCAGCAAGATCGGCGTCCACGCGGCGACAGTTCAAGGGCGCACGCAAAAGAGCGACGTCGAGCGAGAAACCAACTCGACGCCGCCCCGACTGTGGAAGCTACGGAAGCACTACGTCGTCCGCCGCCTCCGAATCGATCGACGAGACGCTCAGGACGATGTTGGCGTCTCCCGCGCGCTCGAGCGCGCGCACCGTGATCGTCCGCGGGAATCCGGCGACGAGCGCGAAGTAGTTGTCGCTCAGGATCAGCCCGTCGGCATTCTCCACCTGGACCAGCTTGGAGAATCCGTCCGTAGTCATGTCGAGCTCCCAGACCCCCTCTCCGACCTTCCGGACCTTCGTGGAGATCGCCGACTTCGGCGTCTCCAACTCGGCCATCGGACAGAGCATCAGCAAGTCGTCGGAGACAGCGACTCCGTCGACCGTGACGCGCGCGAAGATCGCCTCTCGGTTCCGATCGACGACGCCATCCCGGTAGTACTCGTCGAGGTCGAGAACGCGGGCATTCGTGTCGGCCGCGATCGACTTGGTGGCCGTCCAGCGCTTGATGACCTCGCCCTCGACGTTAACGTGCACGAGTTCGAGCTCGGCCTCGATCGGGCTCGTCGAGAGATTGGACACGACGACGCGGACATCGTCGATGTCACGATAGGCACCGACGACGACGTCCCGGTACAAGCGCGCCACCATGTAGTGGCTCATGAGGGGGCGGAGCCGGTAGTCGACAGCACCGAATTGGAACAGCGGACCGCCCTTGTTGAACGACCAGTAGACGATCCCGCGGTTCGAGCCGCTCCGCAACCGGAAGTTGCACAACGAGAAGTGATCGGCCATCGCCTGTTCGATCTCGAGCCCTCGAATGTACTCGCGGAGCCCGCCGGTGTGATGATAGCCCGTGAACGGGAACCGGGTGAGCATCGCGAGTCCGGTGCGCTCGGCCCACTTCTCCGGCCAGCCCAGCCCCGTGAACTCATCGACGTCGAGGTCCATGACCTCCTTGAGCGTCTCGGGCCGCGAGTAGCTCTCCTGGCCCCAGCAGGTTTCCGTGACGAACAGCGGATCCTTGGTCGAGTTGAAGAAGTTGCCCCAGATGTGACCCTCGCCGCGCACCGGCGACTGGGACCACAGGCCACCGTGCGGAGAATTGTCGACGTACGGAACGCCTGGCTGGAGCTCATCAACGAGTTCCGGAATCGTCTGCGTGATGAGCTTCTCGCCGTAGAACTGGTCGATCAGGTCCTTCCAGCCCCACTCGTCCCAGCCCTCGCGCTGCTCATTTCCGCCACACAGCATCACGAGGCTCGCGTGGCGCCGCATCTGGACGATGAGCTCACGCGATTCCTGGCGGAATTCCGCGACGAACTCCTCGTCATAGTCGGGGTAGGTGTTGCTGTGGAGGTAGAAATCCTGCCACACCATGATGCCGCGACGGTCGCATTCGTCGTAGAAGCCCTCCGACTCGATCGCGCCGCCGCCCCACATCCGCACGAGGTTGTTGTTCCCGTTCTCGAACAGCGCGAAGACCCTCTCGTAGGCGGCGTCATCGCCGTGCACCTTCAAGTAGTCGATGGGAATGTAGTTCGTGCCGCGAACGTGGATGGGAACCCCATTCACGATGAACTCAAAGGTCGGCCTGCCCGATGGCTTCTCCTCCAGCAGCTCGATCGTGCGAATCCCGACCGCCTGGGAAACCGTGTCGACGACGACGCCGTCGCGGCTGATCGTGACCGTGAGCGGATAGAGGGTCGCGTCACCGTAGCCGCGGGGCCACCAGGCGCGTGGCTCGGCGACGTCGAGCGTCAGGCGCAGCTCTGTCGGTTCCGATGTTCCCGTCACCGGCGTTCTCGCGCTCGCGACGACCGTGTCGGTCCCGTCCGGGTCGGTGAGTGTCAGCGTGAGGTCGTACGGGCCAGCAGCGCCTCGCGTGTCGACCGTTACCCGCCCCTCGAGCGTCGCAAATGCCGTCGCGAGCGAGACCGTCGAGACGAAGACGTCGGTGATTTCGACGGCCGGGAGAGGAATAAGCCTCACCGGTCGGTGCACGCCGATGCCGAGCACTCCCGTGCCAATGTTCAGGAGGCTGCTTGAACCGCTGAAGAAGCTCCGCTGATAGCGGCGAATGAGCGACTTCCCGAGCTTGCCCTCGACCTCGTCGACATGCCCCAGCCGCTTGCGCGCCTCGGCGACCTTGTCAACGATCATCGAACCGTGTCCCTTGACGTGCACGACCAATTCGTTGCCGGTGGGCCGAAGATCCGAAACCGCAACCTCGAAGCGGTACTTCCGATAGGCATTCGCGGTATTGCCGAGCTGCTTTCCGTTGAGCCACACATCCGCGTAGGTGTCGACACCTTCGAACTCCAGCCCCCAGCGGTCGGCGTCGCTCTGGGGGTCTAGGTCGAAGCTTGTGGTGTACACCCAGTCGGCTGCGGACACCCAGTGGGCGGCGTGCGCCGTCTGTGAGCTCGCGTACGGATTGCGCAACAGGTCATTCCGCACAAGGTCGTACTGGATGACCCCAGGCACCGTCGCGTCGACCCAGGCCGCGTCGTCGCGGCCCGCGATCTCCGAAGCTCCCAGCCCACTGCCAGGCCCGAATTGCACAGCCCGCCACGGACCGGCAAGTTCATTACTGCGTGTCACCATTGTGCTCTTCCTTCTGTCCATTCGTGCCTGTGCGACGGTGCGGCCGCGGGTTGCCAGCGAGTCGTGCGGGGTGCGCCGCGGTCGCGGCGCACCCCCATGAATCAGTGCGTGTAGAGGTCGCCAGCGACCATGCGGTTGAGCATGTCCTCGCCAGCTCGGTACCGACGCGCATTCTCCTCGATGATGTCGAGGGAGTTGCTCGCGAGATCCGGCACCTCGGCGGTCACGTGGTGCGTCATGATGAGGTTCGGCGCATCCCAGATCGGGGCATCCGCGGGCAGGGGCTCCTGCTCGAAGACGTCCAGGCCGGCACCGGCGATCGTGCCGGCGTGGAGAGCGGCGACAAGCGCGCTCTCATCGACTACCGGACCCCGCGCGATATTGATGAGGTAGGCCGTCGGCTTCATGATCTTCAGCTCGCGCTCGCCGATCAGCTGGAACGTCTCATTGGTCAGACGGATCGCGAGGACGACGAAGTCGCTCTCGGCCAGAAGTTCATCGATCGAATCGCCAGCCGATCCGTCGAAGAACTTGTCAAGGCCTGGAGTCGCCGCCTGCGCTGCGCCGCGACCGAATCCGAGAACCGTCATCCCGAGGGCCTTGGCCAATCGAGCGAGCTCCTTGCCGGTGTGTCCGAGACCAATGATGCCCATCGTCTTGCCGTACAGTCCGCGACGGTCTTCGTAGCCGGGAAGCCCACGCCACTGGTGCTTCGCCTTGATCTCGGCGAGCCCGGGAGCGTCATAGGTGAGAGCGAGCGCGAAGAACAGGACGTGCTGCGCAAGCGCGGGTGCCGCCCTACCGGCCGATGACGTGACGATGAGGTCCTCGCGCGCGATGACCAACGGCATTGCGCTGCCGTTCAGACCCGCGTGGTCGCAGTGGATCCACGCGAGTCCGGGCGCCTCGACATATCGCTCGTCGAGATCGGACTTGAGGATCGCGACATCGGAGGTGAGCAGGGCCGCGGCGATGCCCTCAGCGTCATCTACCGCGCAGCGGACGACGGGCGCCGGAGCGAAGATCCTCTCGAGCCTCTCGTAATTCTTGCCCTCATAGCTGACGGTCGTCATCACCGATGAGATTTCTCTGGAGCTCATGGCAAGATTGTCCCTTTCTTGGTTGGGGTATTCTGTTCGGAAGGGTCGACGGGCACGTCGGGCCCACGTCGATGCGAAAGACGATGAGAGAGTCCGATGCGGGAGAGCACGGCGCCACTGTGCGATGTGATCTCGGGACGGCGTGACGAGCGGGATGCGCGCGGACAGGCTGGAGAGCCGGCATGAATGCACTACTCGCGTCACTGCAACTTCTCCTCATCGAGTGTCCACACGCCATATCGACGTCATCGACGCGGCCGTGCGGGCCCGGCCCCGCACCACCCGAGCACCGAGCACCGAGTGAGACCATGTTGGGCCATCTTTTCTTCAGTCTATGGGGCCACAATTTTGGTCTGTCAGGTGTTCTAAACCGACAAGCTATCCTTGGCGGTAGAACTGCCGACGGAGACCCGTCCCCGTCTCACAACCCCCGCGTCACCAACCTCATGAACCACAACAACTGATATGTAGGTGGTTGTTGTCAAGTGGGCAGGGTGAGGCGCCGCCGGGTTGGATGCTCGGCGGCGCCTCCCTTTGTGTTGACCTGGATGCTCGGCGGCGCCTCCCTTTGTGTTGACCTGGATGGTGGTGGTGGGGTTCGGCGTGTCTGTCGACGGCGTTGTCAGGCTGATATGCGCGGGTTG
>JADGOJ010000098.1 GCA_017883045.1 Acidimicrobiales bacterium | reverse complement strand
AACTACTCCTGGCAGTGTTTCGTGCCCTGTGCACTGGGTTGGCTGTATGGAAATGGAGGGCCCATGTCGACACAAGGTTTCATGGGCGGATTCTTGGAAGTGGTGCGCTAATCATGTCTGCAGACACAACGAAGACCGAAACCAACCACCTTCGTCGAATGACGACGATATGGGTGATCCTGTCCGTCGTGGCCGACCTGGTGTTCTGGTTCGCCGTCGGACCTCACATGCCGCCGGGTCGCCTGACTGAGACGGCGATCAATAACCAGAAGACCTTCAACGTCCTGCTCGTGCTGGCGTTGCCCGTACTCATCGGCGTCTGGGTCTATCTCGGCTACGCGGCCACGGTTTGGAGCGCGAAGCACAAGGACGCGCCCGAATCGGTGGGCGGCGAGGCCGCGAGAACCAATCGCAAGGCACAGGTCTGGTGGATCGTCATCACGTCGGTCGTGGTGCTCTTCCTCGCGGGCTACGGATCGTATGCGGTGGTGGTCGAGCATGGTTCGGGTGGCGGCGAAGGCCCCAACCCGGTCTGGACCCCGCAGGGAGCTGTCAAGGCGGAGTTGGCCGCACAGTCGGGCACCGCGCAGTGGGCGCCCGGGGAGGACAAGCCGTTGGTGGTGCAGGTGATCGGCCAGCAGTGGAAGTTCACGTATCGGTATCCGGCCTTCGGCGGTTTCGAGAGCGCGCAGTTGATCTTGCCCGCCCATGCGACGATCGTCTTCAACGTGACCTCGCTTGACGTGATCCACAGCTTCTGGGCCTACCAATTGAGCGTGAAGGCGGACGCCAACCCTCAAGTGAACGACGTGGCCTACACCGAGACGAAGCAGACGGGAAACTTCACGGTTCGATGCAGTGAGCTCTGTGGCATATGGCACGGGTCGATGTTCAACTACGGCAAGGTCGTCTCGCAGAGCGACTTCGAGCAGTGGGCGACCTCGACAGAATCGGCGAATGCCGCCAACACCAAGAACCTGCCGCCATTCGCCTGGACCTACGTGCCTGACGCGAATGGCACCGCCGGTGGCCTCTACCCCGACGGCACGGTGACGCCCTACAGCCCGTCTGAAGTGTACGGCTCGAAGACGCCCGCATCGTGAGAATCGATAGAGGAATCATGGACCAGACGAACTCGATGAAAGAAACGGAGATTGCGCGATGACTATTAGCGCAGAACGACCGACTCAAGTGGTGGCGAGCAGTGTTGCCCCACCGGCAAAGCGTGGGAGAAAGTGGACGCAGCGACCGGGCTGGCTCAGCCAGCACCTGGGCATGGCGATCGTCGGGGCCATCCTGGGCTACATCGTGGGACACTGGTTCGGCAACTACGTCTCCAGCTCGTACCCGTACATCGCTAACAGCGGTTCCAACGCCATCGCCAACACTCTGGGCCTGTCCGTCGGCGTGCTCGGGTGGCTGCTGGGCATCGGCGCCCTGAACTACCCGCTGGCCAAGTTGATCGGGCGAGAGGGCCGCGAAGACGCTCCGGTTGAAGGTTGGAGCAAGTACTTCCGCTACACACTCGACCACAAGGTCGTGGGCATGCAGTACGTCGTCGGGGTACTGCTCTTCTTGTTCACCGGTGGTATCCTCGCGATGGCCATCCGCACCGAGCTGCTGAATCCGACGACGCACGTGTTCTCGGCGGACACGTACATCAAGATCGTCAGTGAGCACGGCACGATCATGATGATGATGGCGACATCCATCGTCGTGGGCCCGCTCGGCAACTACCTGGTGCCGCTCATGATCGGTGCGCGTCGCATGGCGTTCCCGAGGATCGAGGCGTTCAGCTTCTGGATATTCGTCGCTGGCTACATGGTCATCTTCTCGGCGCTGCCTTACGGCGGGTTCCCCACTGGCTGGACCGGCTACGCGCCCCTGCAGACCCAAGCCGGCGCTGGCATGGTCTCGTACCTCCTCGGGTTCGCGGTCATCGGCCTCGGAATGATGGCGGCGGGCTTCAATATCGCCGTGACCATCATCAACTACCGAGCACCGGGCATGTCATGGAGTCGACTGCCGATCTTCGTGTGGTCGATCCTGGCGACCGCTGCACTCTTGACCCTGGCGACGCCGGTGCTGTTCGCCGGGGGCCTGTTCGGACTGCTGGACAAGACGGTCCAGACCGCCTTCTACGTCAACGAGCACGGCGGTAGTTCGTACCTCTGGCAGAACCTGTTCTGGTTCTTCGGACACCCCGAGGTCTACATCATGGCCCTGCCGGGCTTCGGCATCGTGGGCGAGATAATGCCGGTCTTCACCCGCAAACCGCTCTTCGCCTACAAGGTGGCCGCGGCGGGCATGATCGGCGTGGCCCTGCTGTCGTTCTTCGTCTGGCAGCACCACCTGTTCCAGAGCGGCATCAACCCCGACATGCGGCCGCTCTTCATGCTCACCACCGAGCTGATCTCCATCCCGACCGGCTTCATCTTCCTCGTGGGGATGGGATCGCTCTACAAAGCGAAGATCAGATTCGAAGTCCCGATGCTCTTCTGCATGGCACTGTTCTTCAATTTCTTGATCGGAGGCGTGACCGGCGTGTTCCTGTCGGACGTGCCGGTGAACGTGACGGTGCACGGCGGCTTCTTCGTTCTGTCGCACTTCCACTACACCATCATGGGCGGACTGCTGTTCGCGTTCATGGCCGGCCTGTACTTCTGGCTGCCCAAGATGACGGGTCGCATGATGAACTCGAGGATCGGCAAGTGGCACTTCTGGACGATGTTCGTCTTCTTCAACCTGACCTTCTTCCCGATGTTCGTCATCGGCCTGCTGGGCCAGCCCCGTCGCGTCTTCACCTACGCGACGAATCTCCAGGGCCTCAACGACTTCTCGTCGGTCAGCGCGTTCTTGCTCGGTGCGTCGTTCCTGCTCTTCTTCGCGAACCTCATGTGGTCGATGTTCATCAGCCCGGTGAAGGCGCCGGCGAATCCGTGGGACTCGCTGGGGCTCGAATGGCAGACCGCCAATCCGGTGCCCTTGTACAACTTCGAACGCATCCCGGTCGTGATGACCGACCCCTATCGCTACAGCGAACCGGGTGCCCCGGCGTTCGCCGATTTGGGTGAAGGTGCCTCGAGCAGTGCGTCAACAGCCGGCAGTAGCCAGGCCTAGTGGTGAGTGGAGAAAACAGCATGACTGACACTTTTAGTAAGCCCAAGGGTCGCAGCGAATCACCCGAAGAGCGCGAGTTCGAGCTTCGCGCGCAGATCGGCTCCATCTGGTCGGGCGGGCGACTGTTCATCGGCATGTACACGTTCCTCGTGGCGTCGCTCGTGTTCTCGTACTTCTACCTGCGCTCGAGCAACAACGGCGGGTTGTGGCGTTTGCCCCATCAGCACGCGCCCATTGCGTATGGATGGTCGATCTACCTGTTGATGGTTGCCACGGCCTTGCTCGCGAACTACGGCCAGCGCCGGCTTCGAAAAGGCGACGACACGGACTTCCAGGTGGCTGGCTGGACTGGCGTGCTCTGCGGGCTGGTGGCCCTGTTCCTGCAGATCTGGCAGTTGACGAAACTGTCGTTCTACCCGGGGTCGAGCGGCTACGCCTCGACGTTCGTCGGCTTCGCGGTGATGAACCTCGTCAACATCGTGATCGGCACCTACTGGCTCGAGACGACCCTGGCACGTTCGTTGCGCCTCCGCCGCGAACTGGGTGGCGAGAAGCCAGAGTTGTCCAAGGCCCCACACCCCGCCTCGGCCCAGCTGTTCCGCGCCGGTGTCGCTTCAATGGCGTACTTCTGGAGCTTCTTGGCTATCGGTGGGGCATTGCTGACCGCTATGTTCTACGTGATGTAGTGCGACAGACCCCGGTGGATGTTGACCTCGACTTGAATTGGAAACTAGGACTGGTTAGGTGGTGATGATGCAAGCTGTTGATAACTACATTGGTCCTCAAGTGCAGACGATGGTCGTTCTGCTCGGGGTGTTTGTGGCCGTCTGTCTCTGGGGATTCTTCCAGCGTCACCACTCCGAGTGAGCGGCGAGGTCCGTCCTCCGCAGTCTCGCGAATGGGTCGCACCGTTCAGGGTTGTGCTGGCGGTTCTCGGTTTGATTCTTTGGGCCGCAGGGCTCTCCCCGCCGGTGTGGTCATGGGCGGGTCGCTACGAGTTCGTCCAGGCCATCCAGTTCGGCGTGTTCGCCTTCGCGGTGCCCGTGCTGCTCGTGAGCGGCGCTCAGTGGCGCCCAATCGGGCTGGCGTCGCGAGAGGACCAGCAACTCGATCCTGACGGCCGACGAGTCTCTCCCGCGCAGTCGCGCTGGCTCGATCGCCTCGCCGCGTCGCGGAGTGCGAACTCGCACCAGCAGCGAGCGGTCGTGGCGGCACTCGTCTTCGCCGCCTTGACGATCTTCTGGCGGGTGGCGCCGGTGGTCGACTATCTCGTCGGGCATCCCTGGCTCGTCGTCGTCGAGTCCGTGTGCCTTGTCGCGATGGGCGTCGTGCTCTTTGCCGACCTCGTCGAATCGCCTCCGCTGACGCCGGGCGCCTCGCGCCCCTACCGCATCGGTATCGCCGCGGGCGTCATGTGGACGGCGTGGGTTGTCGCGTACTTGAACGGCATGTCGCACAACTCGTGGTACCACGCGTTCCACCACGTGGCGGGAAGGGGGATATCGCTGTCCGCCGACCAGCAGCTGAGCGCCGGGTTCATCTGGCTGCTCTCAGGAGCGGTCTTCGTGCCGATCATCTTCTGGAACCTGGTCTACTGGCTGCAGTCCGAAGAAGATCCCAACGAGGAACTCGGTCGACTCGTTCGCGACGAGCGCGCGCGAGGGTTCTTTGGCACCGACTGAAGACCTACTCGCGAACGCTGTCGACACACCACGATTGAGGACCGCGCGGTGCGGGCCAGTTGGGATGTGCGGGTCAGGTGCCGGGCAGGTTCGCCAGCACGGGAAGATTCAGAGTGTGGAGTGGGAGTCCGAGGACCGCGCTGGCCCGGGCGATGTCGTCGAGGGCGTCCGAGCGATCCTTGGCGAGGAACCGCTCCCTCGAAGCCATGTCCCGGAGCGTCTTAGCGTCACCGGGGTGCTTGAAGAGGTACTTGATGTCCGCGATGGCGCCGTTGGCGTCAGAGTCCATCCAGGCGTAGATCGACACACTGAGCATCTTGTCGATGTACCTGCCGGCGGTCGTCCCCACTGGTTGGTAGTTGCTGTTCAGCGCGGACATGCTCGGGCCGGCGAACGAGCAGACCGTCTGATCGCTAATCAGGTAAGTGTTGACCACCTTCAACTGGGGAGTGGTCAACGTACCCGCGACCTCGCTGCGGTAGAAGCGAAAGGCCTCTCCGAGGGCGAACGTGCACGGCTTGACGTCGCGGTTGATCTCCTTGATCGTGGCGTTCTGCGCGGCGGCGTCCTCGGCCTTGGAAATCGGATGGGGCAGGTCGGTGATGACCGAAACGCCGATGACGACGAAGATGACCAACGTGATCAGCACCCACGGTCGCTTGTACCAGATGGCCTTGTGCGAGGCCAGCGACGACGTCGCCATCGACGCCGGGTCGTAGTCGATACCATCGTTCGAGGGCCGGTCGTCGATCATCCTGCAAGACTAACGGCCACGGAAGCGATCCCCCTGGCGAACCGGCTGATGTCGGCCGAGCCAAGACTGAAGACTCCGGCGTGGTCCTCGTTTCCGAATGGTACGGCGAGCAAGCGCAGCCTTCCGCTCGGAGCGATGAAGTACATGACGTTGTTGTGCGCGACTTGGCCGGGCCGCAGACCGACTTTCACCGCCAACCCGTAGTCGATCCAGATCGCGTTCAGCTGCTCGAGTGGCCCCGTGAGGAAGTGCACCGTTCTCTGATTCTCCAAGTGGCCCACGCGCAGGACCGACGGATGGGCCACGACCCGGGTGTGATTCGGATCGGAGTTGACGATGACGAATTCGACGTGGGAGGACATGGCGCCGAGCAAGGTCTCAGCTTGTCTGATCTCGGCGCCCTCGACGGGGCAGAGGTCGTTGCAGTGCGCGTTGAGGAAGGTGAGCACAACGACTTGGCCCTTGTGGGCAGCGAGACTCCACTTCCGACCGGACTGGTCGAGCAGGGTGAACTGCGCGGCTCGAGCCGAGCCGATCTGTTTGAGACCCATCATCGCTTCGGTGGTGGCGCTCAGTTGGGGACCGGTCGGCGCCTCTAGCGTGGGCGCCGGCGCGAAGATCGTTGTCGTCGTTGGCGCGCCGCCGCCGAAGTAGTGCTCGACGACGACGCCGCCAAGACCGAGCACGACGAAGACGCAGGTCACGAAGAGGACGAACTTCGCAGGGATCGGAGCACGACCGACCCGGGGCAACCCGTCGCGACCCACCCGGGAGTTCACCTGGGCGAAGGCGGCCGCCCGCTGCTCCTCGCTGAGCGCGTTCTGCGCCGGGGCACTCTCAGAAGTCGGGCTGGTCATCACGTCTCGTCGTTCGCAAGGTCTGGACCACTTTACCGAGGGGACGGTCGTCACGGGGTCGGTTCGATGACGGGCGAATGCGCCGCGTCGCTGAGTGTTCCCACAGGTTCGGTCGCCGGACCGCACTGTAGGGTGACTGCGTGGGGAGCGGCGAAGTCGACACTGGCGCAGCGTCCGAGGGCCCGATCAGGCGAATGACGGGGACCGAGGCCCTGAAGGCGCACGTGACGCTCGCGGTCGGCCTGGTGCTCTGTGCGGTCGCCTTCTCGTTCGAGATTCGGCGCGCGCTGGGCGGCAACGCGCTCAGCTGGGCGTACGTCTTCGAATGGCCGCTGCTGGGCGCGTTCGCGGTGTACATGTGGTGGAACGTGATCCATCCCGAGCGGCTGGTCAAGCGGATGTCGAAGAAGAAGGTCCCGATGGCGCCGGAGTTCGACGGCATGCTCGCGGCGTGGCAGCAGCATCAAGACGAGTTGTCGCGCGCCCAAGAGACGCCCGCACCGTCCGAACGCGATCCCCGGTGAGCTACGTCACCCATCACTGGGCCTTTGACCCGATGCTGGTGATCGTGGGGCTG
>JADGOJ010000097.1 GCA_017883045.1 Acidimicrobiales bacterium | reverse complement strand
TGCAGGCAGCGATCGGCCGTGGTCACCGCGACGACGACTTCCTCTCGCTGTTCGCGGTCCAGGCAGAGTCGTCCGGTCTGAAGTTGGAGCCGCAGTGACCAGTTGGCGACTCGCAGAGTCGGCGCCGAAGTTCTGCGACCGAAGCAGCGCCGTCGCAACGCGGTAACGAGTTCGTCGGGCCAGAAGCTCAGAGTCATTGATTGAAAGGGAGTCCACCGTGTCACTGCAAGAGTTCATACCCACGCCGAAGTTCGAGGAGTACAAGGAGGCCTTCAAGGACTTCTTCAAGCTCGATCGCAGGGAGGACGGGGTCCTTCTCGCCCAGGCCCACACGCTGAACGGGCCGATCCAACTGAGCGTGCAGAACCACCGCGCTCTGGGCCAGATGCTCAAGGTCATCGGCGCCGACCCCCAGAACGAGGTGCTGATCCTCACGGGATCCGGCGACGACTTCATGATGGTCTCGGACCCCAAGGGCTTCGAGCTCGAAGAGGCCGACATGCCCTACTGGGCGTACGAGTACGCCTACAAGGACGGCCGGATCAACGTGAGTTCGTTGGTCAACGACCTGGAGATCCCCACGATCGGCCTCTTCAACGGCCCGGGCTTCCACTCCGAGATCGTGTTGATGTGCGACATCACGATCTCGAGCGAGGACGCGGTGTTCTTCGATCTCCATTACGACATCGGGTCGGTCCCCGCCGACGGCATTCACTGCGCGTTGCAGGAGCTTCTCGGCACGAAGCGCGCCGCGTACGCGCTGCTCACGGGCGAGGCGATCGACGCGAAGAAGGCCCTCGAGTACGGCCTCGTCAACGAGGTGGTTCCCCGGGACAAGCTCATCGAGCGCGGTTATCAGATCGCCGACCACATCATGAGCCAGCCCCGCGTGACGAGACGTTTGACGACGCAGATCGTGCGGCGCCCGTGGAAGAAGCGGATCACCGACGACCTCGACGGCGGCTTCGGGATCCAGATGTTCGGTCACGTGTCGAAGCAGAAGTCGATCCACGGCAAGGAGAAGATCCAGTCGACGGTCGACTACGTTCGCGAGGGCCGGAAGAACAACTTCGATTGAGGTCGTCGACGCCGCACCGGTCAGTGCGTGGTGGCGCAGATTCACGGACGAAGCAGGGCCTTGACCGGCGTTGTCGCTCCATTCATGAGCGCGGTGAACACCGCTGCGCCTTCGTCGAGGGGATAGGTGGTGGCCCAGTCCAGGTGAAGCAGTTTCACCATTTGGACCGCCTCGGCGAACTCGAGGCCGGAGTAGGCGAAGGAACCCCGGACGCCCTTCTCGAGACGCACTAGGTCGGCGGCGTCCAGTCCCGGCTCCGCCGTGGCCAGCCCCAACCACACCGCCGTGCCGCCGGGGATGAGCCGGTCGACGGACATCCTTCGGGTGGCGGCCGAGCCGACCGCGTCGAAGATGACGTCGAACTCGCCGTCGAGTGCGTCGCCGACGGCCTCGGCTCCGATGGAACGCGCGACCTCGCGCCGCTCAGACGAGAGGTCGGCGCACGCCACCGACGGCGAGCCCCAGTGGCGCGCCACCTCCAGGCACGCCAGTCCTATCGGCCCGCAGCCAATGACGCCGATGCGCTGTCCGCCGGGCGAGCCTGCGAGGTGCCACGCGTGGACCGCGTTCGCGACCGGCTCGATCAACGCCCCCCGGTCCCAGTCGACGTCGTCGGGCAGGTCGTAGAGCGAGGACTCGGGCACGACCACCCGCTGCGCAAATCCACCGGCGCGGTGCACCCCGAGCAGTGCGCGCTGACGACAGAGTTCGGTCTGACCACGAGCGCAGAGATCGCACGTTCCACACGACACCAGGGGGTTGACGGCGACGCGACGGCCCTCTGCGGTGCGCCCGACGAACTCGTGGCCCATGACGAGGGGAGGCACGCGCAACCCCGGTGCGCGGATCCCGTGGATCTCACTGCCGCAGATGCCCGCCCGCTCGACTTCGACGACGACCTCCCCGTCACCGGCGACGACCTCGGGGACGTCCCTGTTCTCGACCACGCCAAGTCCGGTGAATACCAGTGCCCTCATGTCAGCCTCGCGACCTCGTCCCAACGTGGATGATGGCAACGCTAGTTGCAGCGGGCCGGAGCGATGGGGGTCGCCCGACCTCGGCGCCCAGTGCATCGCGTCGTGGCGCAGGTCCTGGACCGAACTCGTCGGCCCCGTTCGACGTGACAGAACGCGAAGGTGCGTCAGCACCTGCGCGACTGGTTCGGAGCCGAAGATGGTTGCGTCGAGGTCCGCGGAGTCTGTCCCTGCCTATGATGCATGGTCACGATGGCGACGCGCCGCCACCGATCGACGAAGTGGCGCTCACGGAATCACTGCGGAAGGGGGGCGAACGTGCAGGAGTTCCAGGCGGAGGTGTGCACGACGGACTCGTTCTTCCTCGGTGAGAGCTGTCGGTGGGACGAGGTCCGAGGCGAGCTCTGCTGGGTCGACGTCTACACCGGGCGGTTCTTTCGCGCGCACGCCGACGCGACGAACGTCGAGGTGGTGCGTAGCTACGAGGTCGAGGGCTTTCTGAGCGCGGTGGCTCCGATGCGAGACCGCAGCGAGGGATGGATCGTCGGGGTCAACCAGTCAATAGCGGTCCTCGACGAGACCGGGGGTCTGCGCGAGCTGGCCCGACCCGAGGCCCACAACGCGCCCGACGTTCGCATGAACGACGGAGCCGCCGACCCCTGGGGCCGCTTCTGGATCGGTTCGATGGCCTCGGACTACGGCGCCGGACGGGGGTCGCTGTACCGCTTCCACGAGTCGAAGGGCGTCGAGAAGATCTTGGGCGACCTCACCATCGCCAACGGCCTCGGGTGGAGTCCCGACCGGCGGACTATGTACTTCGTCGACAGTGTTCCCGGGTCGATCCACGCCTTCGACGTGGACGAGAACGGCGAGATCAGCAACAAGAGGATGTTCGCCGAGTTGGATGGGCCGAGCGAAGGTGCCCCCGACGGACTGTGCGTCGACGCCGAGGGGTCGATCTGGGTCGCCGTCTGGGGCGGCTACGAAGTCAGGCGTTACGCGCCATCGGGGGAGTTGACGGCGCGGGTGAAGGTGCCCACAGCCCAACCTTCGTGTTGCGCCATTGGGGGCGAGCATGGGACCACGCTCTACGTCACCACCGCCCGCGAGGACATGTCCGCCGAGTTGTTGGCCCGAGAGCCCGACGCCGGCCGACTGTTCTGCGCCGAGATCGGAGTCAGAGGCGTTCCTCTTGACGCGTATTGTCACACCGTCATGTGAGCACGTCGTCCCTTCATTGGGATCGTCAGGCCAATCGGTGATTTGACGTCTGAGAACGTCATCCCAACTCGCGTTCCCCGACGAGGGCTGGCGCTCAATGTGAGTCGGCGCTGGAGAAGCGTATCCCGGTCGCTTTAAGTGGTCGGTTCGAAGTCGGGGCGAAGGGGCATCGCACTGGCTCCCTCGTCGGGTCGCACGCAGAGGATCTGGTGGATCTCCAAGTGGTGGCGTTCGAACCCGACGGCGGAGCCGGCCATGTAGAGCCGCCACACCCGGGCGCGCTGCTCGCCGACCTCCGCGACCGCCTCGTCGAATCGCTTCATCAGATTGGCCACCCACTGACGAAGGGTCAGCGCGTAATGCTCGCGCAGGCTCTCGAGGTGGCGGACCTCGAAGCCGTGAGCCTGGAACATGGACACCATGGAGCCGACCTCGTGCAGTTCTCCGTCGGGGAAGACGTAGCGCTCCATGAAGGGGCTGCCGATCTTCGACGGCCCGCGCATACCGAGAGCGATCTGCAACTGGCGTGACAGCTCCGAGACCTTCGACGGATCGGGATCGGGGTCGAAGGAGACCGGCCGGCCGATGGCGTGGTTGAGGAATCGGCCGCCGGGGCGCAGCAGGTAGAAGAGTTGCTGCGCGTAGGTCCCGAGCGACCGCCGGCCGACGTGCTCGGACATTCCGATGGAGCTGATCGCGTCGAACGGTCCGTCACTGACGTCACGGAAATCCTGCAGCCGGAACTCGACCAGATGGTCGACGCCCGCGAGGCGGGCCTGCTCGGTGGCGTAGCGACGCTGGGGCTCGGAGAGGGTCACACCCACGACCGTCGCTCCGTACTCGCGCGCCGCGTGGATGCCCATGGCGCCCCACCCGCAGCCGACGTCGAGCAGTCGCGTGCCCGGGCCCAAGTTCAGCTTCCTCGCGACCAGATCGACCTTGCGCCGCTGCGCGTCCTCGAGCGAATCGTCGGGAGAACTGAAGACGGCGCACGAGTACGTCATCGAGGGCCCGAGCACGATCTCGTAGAAGTCGTTCGACACGTCGTAGTGATGCGAGATCGCCTGCCTGTCGCGCGAGCGGCTGTGCAGGACGCCACGCTGCTTCGCTTCGATGTCCGGTGGCGCCAGTGGCTTCAGCGCCGAAGCCCCGACGACGGAGAGCAGTGAGCGGAGGTTCTCGATCTTCAAGAGTTGGGCCACCGGGGGAACCGAGAGCTCGAAGAGGGCGTCGAGGTCGCCATCGATGTCGATGTCTCCGGCGACGTACGCGCGAGCGAGTCCCAGTTCGCCCGGATGGGTGATGACGCGGGTCAGGGCGTCGCGCCTCAGGATCTTGAGGGTGATGTTGTTCGCCGACGACTCGACAGTCGGTGCCGCGACGCTGCCGTCGTACGCCTCGACGCGGAACGGAAGCTGGTTGTCGAATGCTGATGCGACGAATGTCGAGACGTCCATAGAGGCACCTCCAGTTATCTTTGGTTTGACGATAGGCCACCTTGCCCAGCGTCTGCCAGATGGAGCGAACCCTTAGATTCTCACGATTCTTGGTGTGCGCGAGAGCCGCTGCATTGTTCGACCATTGTGAATTGGTGAAACCACCAGCATTCGCGAGGTGCCGGCTCCGCTGCAATCCGCTGCAGGAATATGGAGAAGACGCGACGTCCGGACGATCCGGGTTCGATCGAACCGCTTCGTTCGATTCGTGTTGTTGTCGGCACGTTGACGCAGGTCGTCTGTCGGAGAATTCAGTCCGACGTGTTGCATCTCGACTCTCTCGCGAGAGAGACTGGAGCCTGGTCAGTGCCGCTCTCAATTTGGTTTATTGATTGCCACTTTCCAGATATCCGAGATAGATTACAGGACAGAATTAATTTCTTAGGGATACTACGAGGTGGTTGTGGCTTTCAAAAAGAAGCACCGCGATGAGAGTGTGCCGAGTCAAAAGGCCGGTGGCGAGGCTGCTGGTTCGGTGGCGACCGTGGTCGGCGATCAGGTCGCGGGAGAACGCGGCCATAACGACGCTGGCACGGGCTCGACCACGACCGACGTGAATGGTTCAAGCACCGCCGTATCAAATGGTTCGATCATCACGATGGCACCTCACAAGCAGATGCGATTGGGCGAGCAACTCATCGGCAGCAATCTGATCACCGAAGCCCAGCTTCAGCGGGCGCTCGATATGCAGCGCGATTCCGGCGGCCGACTCGGTGAGGTGCTCGTCAGCCTGGGCGCATTGAGCGAACAGGCTTTGGCGCACGCCCTGGCCGCGTTCTTCGGCTTTGACGTCGCGAACCTGCGGCGCGACGTCGTCGATCCGATGGTGGTCAATCTGGTTGCCGAAGACGTGGCGCGCAAGAACATGGCCTTCCCCGTTCGCTTGGATGAGGATGCTCTCTACGTCGCGGTGGCCGAACCGAGCGATGAGTTGCGCGACCTGCTCAGCAAGGCCAGTGGCAAGACCGTCCGACTGCTCATCGCTCCGTTGAGTGACATCCACTGGGCGGTCGACAGCAACTACCGCGCGCTAGGCAGTGTTGACAAGCTGGTGCAGGCGTTCGAGTCGGTCGAAGGTTCGAGGCGACGCGTAACGGAGACGTCCGAGCCGGAGATCGTGGCTGAGGACGCTCCGGTGGTCCAGGTCGTGGACCGCATCCTCACCCAGGCGATGCGCGACCGGGCGTCCGACGTGCACATCGAACCGTCCGATGACATCGTGCGAGTGCGTTTCCGCATCGACGGTGCGTTGAAGGAGATCCTGCAGCTTCCAGCGGCGATCGGGCCGGGCCTCGTGAGCCGCATCAAGATCATGGCGAACATGAACATCGTCGAGCGCCGTCGACCCCAGGACGGCCAGCTCACGATCACCATCGACGGCAAGGAGGTCGACGTCCGCGTCGCCACGGTCGCGACGATCATGGGCGAGAGCTGCGTCATGCGACTGCTCGACAAGACGCGTTCGGTCCTCCACCTGAACGACCTCGGAATGCCCGTCGACACGCACGCGGCGTTCTCCAAGATCGTCCGCGCCCCGTTCGGGATGGTGCTCTGCGCCGGACCGACGGGCAGTGGCAAGACGACCACCCTCTACGCCACGCTCAGCGAAGTGAACAATCCGACGCTCAACGTCATGACGATCGAAGACCCGGTCGAGTACGTCTTCCCCTCGATCAACCAGATCCAGACCAACGAGCAGGCGGGACTGACGTTCGCCACCGGCTTGAGGTCGATTCTGCGCCAAGACCCCGACGTGATCCTCGTGGGCGAGATTCGTGACGTCGAGACGACCCGCGTCGCAGTGCAGTCGGCGCTGACCGGCCACTTCGTCGTCTCGTCACTGCACGCGACCGACTCGGTGTCCGCGCTCCACCGATTCCTGGACATGGGCATCGAGTCGTTCCTGATCGCGTCGTCAGTGCTCGCCGTCGTCGGCCAACGATTGCTGCGACGGATCTGCCCCTCGTGCAAGGCTCCGTACACGCCGACCGATGAGGAGTTGGCCTTCTTTGCAGACAGCGGCGGGAGTTCGAAGGAAGTCTTCTATCAGGGGACGGGGTGCAACTTCTGCACCAATACTGGGTACAAGGACCGCATCGGCATCTACGAGCTCCTCGTGATGACCCCCGAGCTGCGCCGGCTGGTGGTTGGATGGGCGACGCAGGAGGAACTGCGAACCATGGCCGTGAAGCAGGGAATGCGTACACTGCGTCAAGAGGCGATCAACCTGGTCTC
>JADGOJ010000022.1 GCA_017883045.1 Acidimicrobiales bacterium | reverse complement strand
CGGGATCCTCATCGTCTGGGACCGGCTCTTCGGCACCTTCGAGCCCGAGGTGCGACGCATCAAGTACGGGCTCACGAAGAACATCAACACCTTCAACCCGATCCGGATCGGCTATCACGAGTTCGCCGACATCGTGCGAGACGTTCGCTCGACCAGTGGTCTGCGCAATCGATTGGGGTACGTCTTCGGCCGGCCCGGTTGGCGACCCGCCGACCACGCGGCCAGCTGAGGCGCAGTCGCACGGCGGTGATCGCCGAGCGGTCAGCTTCGAGTGGCGCCGCGACTTCTCCGGGCGCGTCTGGGGTGTCCGACGTCGCCCACGAGGCCGGGCTTCGCCCGGTCGTGGAGAGGCAGGCTCTTTGTCGCCAGGGCGGGATTGGTGGACCGGCCCAGCGAATCTGTCGTTGACGGGGGTGCGATGCGCGCTGGGATTGCCGGTCGAGAGGTCGAGCGCCAGGTCCAACCGTTCGACCGGCTTCGAAAGACATCTCAGCGATTCTTAGTGACCTTCGTCACTACCTGATGTGACTCGCTTCCAGGGCAGCGGTGGATAGGGTCGGAGTGAGGCGCCGTTGGTGTCTCGTAGGAAAGGGGCCTTGTGATCATCTTTGGTTTGATTCTCCTCATCATCGGGTTTGTGGCGAAGATCGCCATCCTGTGGACCATCGGAATGATCCTTCTCATCATCGGGTTGGTGCTGTGGGTACTGGGGGCCATGGGCCACGCGATCGGGGGCAGGAAGCACTACTTCTAGGGCGCCATCACGACCGGGACCCAATCACTGGGAAGTTCGGCAACTGATCACTCGGAAGTGGCGGCTCGACGTCCGCCAGCGTCATCGGGCGAACTCGTCGACTCCGGCCTTGTCGGGCCAGCGACGGCTCCGCGAGCGAAGGATCGCGCCAACACCTAGTGTCAGCCTTGACGGACCCGCGACCGGCATCCCCCCTGGCACTTGGCGCGAGCTCGCCGGGAGAGGACGGGTGTGGACGCATACAACGTCGGCGAATGACAACCGAGGGTTCGGGGATTAGGCGCTGACATCTCGATCGACCGAGCGCGGATCGAGATAGTGCGACCACGCTCGTCACCTCCAGCCAGAGACGAATCCGCGTACGTTCGGACGTGCGGTTGCGGTCCGTCAACTAGATCGAGATGCGGTTGGCGCAGACGGGGCAGTGAATGCTTCCGATCCAAAGTTCGGAGACCTTGATCGACTCCGTTGGATGGCAGGGGAAGTCGACGATCCTCATGTCATCAGTCTCGCGCAACTCGTCCTCGAGCGACGGAGCACTTCGCATCGCGCGAAGGTTCAACGACCGCAGACCCAGGTGCGACTTCGCCCGTGCCACGTGTTCGGCCGCGACTCGTCGAGTGAAATCGACCTGAGCCTTGGTCAACCAGTTGTTGGACGGCGACTGGAGGCCGCAGTAGGGGCAGTAGGGGCCGCCATTGGCGGTCTGCGCCGGCTTGGAGTTCGGCGCCTTGTTGACGAGGCGCTTGAAGTCTCGCTCGCAGTTGGGGCACTCTCGGCGCAGGTAGCCATCGGAATCGAGCGGGATGCTCAGGGCCAGACGGCGAACTCTCGTGCTCATACTCAACTTCTTTCGACTCTCAGCACCTTTTAGGGCCAGTCATTCGTGAGCATAGGTGCGCTGGCGCCGGATGCTGCAGAGCCCCGACGGCGGACCAAGGACCCGAATCACGTGATGTCGGCGCGAAGCGCAGGGTTCGAAGGTGAACGGGAAGTGACGGCGCGTCGCTGGGGCGACGAGGCTCGTGCTCACCCTTGGGGAGTGTGAACCGATGGGCCATACTTGAGAGATGGACCTACTTTCCCGCGCCGAGAGTTGGCTCTGTGACATGGACGGCGTGCTCATCCGCGACGGTGCGATGGTCGAGGGGGCGGACCGGTTCCTCGAGCGACTCCGTTCGACGGGGCGCCCCTTCCTCATCCTGACCAACAACTCGCTGTTCACTCCGCGCGAGGTCAGCGAACAACTCGCGTCGATGGGACTTGACGTGATCGAAGGCCAGCTCTGGACGTCGGCCCTGGCCACGGCCAAGTTCGTCAACTCCCAGCGTCCCCGAGGCAGCGCCTTCGTGATCGGTAAGACGAGCATGCACGAGGCCTTGGCCGACGTCGGCTATCGCGAGGACGACCAGCACCCCGACTACGTGGTGCTCGGCGAGACCCAGGACTACTCCTTCGAGGAGATGGCCACCGCCGTGCGGCTGATTGAGACCGGCAGCCGCTTCGTGGCGACCAATCCCGAGCCGACCGGACAGTCGCCCACGGGATCGCTCCCGGGATGCGGGGCGCTGGCGGCGATGATCCAGAGCGCCACCAAGGTCGCCCCGTACTTCGTGGGCAAGCCCAACCCGGTCATGATCCGCGAAGGCCTCAACATCCTCGGAGCGCACTCCAAGACCACCGTCATGATCGGAGACCGGATGGACACCGATGTCCGCGCCGGCGTCGAGGCGGGCCTTGGCACCATCCTCGTGCTCTCGGGCGTCGCCCAGAAGGGTCAGATCGAGCACTTCCCCTTCCAGCCCTCGCGGATCGTGGAGTCGGTCGCCGACCTGATCGACGAACTCTAGGACGAGGCGGCCGGTTCGCCCTTGCGGCTGGTCTGCTGCAACGCTACGAGGAATCCCTTGGCCCAGTCGTAGACATCGCGGCGGAAGGTCGCCCTGCGCATTCGCGCCATCCGGTCGCGTGTCTCCTTGGGTCCGGCGTTCATCGCGAGCAGGATCGCCTCCTTGATGCCGTCGAGGTCGTGCGGGTTCACCATGAAGGCGCCGCGCAGTTCGGCGGCCGCGCCGGCGAATTCGCTCAGGATCAGCTTGCCGGTCAGGTCCGAGCGGCACATGACGTACTCCTTGGCGACCAGGTTCATGCCGTCGCGAAAGGGCGTCACGAGCATGATGTCCGCCGCCAGGTAGAGCGCGATCAACTCGTCGAAGGGAAGGTTCTTGTGCAGGTAGTGGATCGCCGGGTGCCCGACGAGGCCGTAGTCCCCGTTCACCCCGCTGATGACCCGCTCGAGCTCGTGGCGCTCTTGCTCGTAGTGGGCGTCGGACTCTCGGCTGGGCACCGCGACCTGGACCATCACCTGGCGCTCGGCACTGAGCGTGCCGTCGGCCAGCATCTCCGCGACGGCCTTGATGCGCTGCTGGATCCCCTTGGTGTAGTCGAGGCGGTCGACGCCGAGCATGAGGAACTCAGGGTTGCCGAGTCCCTCTCGGATCTCGCGGGCCCGTGCGCGGATCGCGGGGTCCGCCGCCATCTTGACGATCTGATCGCAGTCGACCGAGATGGGAAAGGCGCCCACGCGGATGGCGCGTCCCTCGAAGTTGAGCCCCGAGTCCGTGCCGCTCGCACCGGTCAGCTTTCGCGCGAGTCGCGAGAAGTTCGAGGCGCCGGCGTGCAGTTGGAAGCCGATCAGGTCGGCGCCCAAGAGCCCGGTGAGGATCTCGCGGCGCCACGGCAGCTGCATGAAGAGCTCGCTGGGTGGGAAGGGGATGTGGCAGAAGAAGCCGATCACGACGTCGGGTCGGAGTTGGCGCAGCATCTGGGGGACGAGCTGCAGCTGGTAGTCGTGGATCCACACGGTGCCCCCGGGCGCGACGCTCTCGGCGATCGCCTGGGCGAAGCGCATGTTGACGTCGCGGTACGTGTGCCACCACTTGCGGTGGAAGGTGGGCGAGCGGATGGCGTCGTGGTAGAGCGGCCACAAGGTGGCGTTGGAGAAGCCGAGGTAGAACTCCTCGTACTCCTCATGGTTTATCGCGATGGCCTTCAGCCGGATCCCCTCGTAGGTCGAAGGGGGCTCTTCGTGGTCGGTCGTCCCGGGCCACCCGATCCATAGGCCCTTGCGGTTCTGCAGGATCGAGGTGAGGGCCGAGACGAGGCCCCCGGGACTCGGCATCCACCCCTCGTCACCGGGCGACGTCGAGTGTCGCACCGGGAGCCGATTGGCGACGACGACCAGTTCCGCCCCTTCGGACTCGTCCCACAGGACTGCGACGCCTGTGGGCGTCGATTCTTCCGATCCAGGCGGCAAGGGTTGATGGTTGGATGGCGACGTCATGGCAGGTACCGCATGAAGCCTAGGCGCGCGTTGGGACCGCCGGCTCTGGGACGGGTGATGTCGACAAGAAATGTAACTCTCGACCCGCTGTTCTCCTGCACTGCGTGCCTGTCGGGACCTGGCCGACTGCAGTCACTCGCTCACTCGATCGACTTCGGCCCGGTGGCGCCCACGCACATTCGATCGAACCAGCGATCGCGGCGCGTCGGGCCCTCGGTCGTCAACGGCGAGCGGCCTCTAGGCGGGCGTCTCGGGCGTCTCGAGCCAGACGTCACTCGCGGGGATCGTCGACGGGCTGTCGCCATTGCCCACGGCACCCCACCAACTCTGCGTGCCGCCGAAGCCGGTCGACGATTCGCTCACGCGGTGCTCGGCCTTGATGACGCCGAGGACCGCGGTGATCAGCGCCAGGTGGGTCAGCGCCTGGGGGAAGTTCCCGAGGTGGCGCGCCGTCGTCGGATCGATCTCCTCGCCGTAGAGCCCGAGGGAACTCGCGGCCCCGATCAGCTTCTCGAGGTGTGTGCGCGCCCGCTCGACCTCGCCGATCGCCACGAGCGCCGAGACGAGCCAGAAGGAGCAGACGGTGAAGCTTCCCTCGTTCTGTCCGTCGAGCCCGTCGTCGGTCGTCCACGGCTTGTAGCGGTAGACGAAGGGGCCGTCGGTTAGGTTGTCGGCAATGGCGAAGACGGTGGCGCGGATGCGTTCGTCCTGGGCCGGCAGGAAGCCCAGCATCGGCAGCACGAGCAGGGAGGCGTCGAGTTCGTCCGAACCGTAGGACTGGGTGAAGCGGCCCCGCTTGTCCACGGCGTTCTCGCAGATGTCCGCGTGGACGACCTTCGCCTCGCTCCACCACTTCTCGGCCAGCCGCTTCTCGCCGCGCAGCGTCGCCAGCCGCGCGCCGCGGTCGAGCGCGACCCAGCACATGGCCTTGGAGAAGGTGAAGTGTCGCGGCTCTCCGCGGACCTCCCAGATGCCGCGGTCGGGCTCGCGCCAGGACTTCAGCGCGGTGTCGACCGCCTGGACGACGATGCGCCACGACCGCTCGCTCAGAGAGTCGCGCGAGCGGGTGTTCTCGAAGATGCAGTCGACGACGGCGCCGAGGATGTCGAACTGGGTCTGGTCCCACGCGCCGTTGCCGGCCCGCACGGGTTGGCTCCAGGCGTAGCCCGTGAGGTGATCGAGTTCGACCTCGGGTTGCGCGTCGCCGCCGTCGACGGGGTAGAGCACCTGGAGGTGGCGCCTCGGTATCGAGGCGGCTCCGCCGCCGCCCAGTGGTTCGAGCACGTCGCCGAGGAACGCCAGGAAGTCGCTCGCCTCGGTGTCGAAGCCCAGGGCGTGCAGGGCGCGCAACGTGAAGGCCGTGTCGCGGATCCACGTGTAGCGGTAGTCCCAGTTCCGCGTGCCGCCGAGGTTCTCGGGCAGCGAGGTCGTGGGCGCCGCGAGCAGCGCCCCCGTGGGTGCGTACGAGAGCCCCTTGAGCGTCAGCGCGCTGCGCTGGAGCAGTTCGCGCCACGGATGGTCGGGGAAGCGGCCGCTGTCGATCCATCCGCGCCAGAATCGTGAGGTCTCGGTGCGATAGAGGTCGACCTCCTCTTGGGTCGTGGGCAGCTCGGAGTCGGTCCAACTCATCACGACGAACGAGGACTCGCCTTCGACGAGACGGTGGCGCGCACGGATGGCTCGGCCCTCGATGCCGAACCGCATGTCACCGCTGAGGGTCAGTCGGGGCTGGTCGGGATTGGTCGTGGTGACCCGGTCGTAGGACGGGCCCGAGTATTCCCACTGGGCGTCGACTCGGCCGTAGTCGAAGGCCGGTTCGCAGTTCAAGACGACGTCGACCGAGCCGTGCAGGCAGGTCGCGGTCCGCACGAGGACGTGACGGGCGTCGGAGTCGCCCGGAGTGCGTCGCTGGAGGTTCGAGCGTTCGCCGGTCCGGTACCAGGGGCCGATGGCCAGGAAGTCATTGACTTCGAGCCAACCGCCTCGGGTCTGCCAGGTGGTCGACATCATCATCGTGCCCGGCTCGTACTGGCGGTGAGCGGGGACCGCGCTGTCGACCGGAGCGAACCTGAATGATCCGGCCGAGCGATCGAGGATGGTCCCGAAGATGCTCGGATCGTGGGGTTTGGGAACGCACATCCATTCGATCGATCCCGTGGGCGCGACGAGGCAACTGTTCTCGCAGTCCGAGAGGAACGCGTAGTCGCCGATCGGTGGGAAGTTGGCGTCCAGATTCTCGGGGCTGGCCGCCTCGATGGTTCCCTGGTCCCGGAGCAGTCGGGGGCCCGAAGTGGGCGAAGGGGCAGGGGGGTCGAGGCGACGCTGGCTGCCCGCGCTGTCTAGATTCTGAATTGATGCCATGTCGTGTCGCCACCTTTCCCTAGGCGACAGCGTCGCGCTGCACCTCCTGGGACGAGTTGCGGACCAAACGACTGTCGAAGACGCTCAGACCTGTTTCTTCCTTGACTCCAGCGTAGCGATGTCGCCCCGCCACAAGTACTCACCTCCATCAACTTTGTCCCGGGCGCGCAGCGTATCGATCGGTGCAAATGCTGAGACTCTGGGCCGTTGGTGCGCGTTCGTCGATCTTCGTGTTGGCGGCATCCGAGCAGGGGCGACGTTGCGACAGTGTTGTCAATTGGCGAACGACAACGGGGACGGTCGCTCTCGGGGAGCGAGCCGCGTTTGAAAAGAGTTCACGCGACCGAGCGCTCTAGTCGAGTGACTCGTTGAGCGCCGATCGAGCGTGCTCGGTGACGAGTTCGACCCAATAGGCCCAGAGGGCGGGAGGGGCGTCGTGGCCCATGCCCTCGATCGTGACGAACGTGGCGCCGGGGATGGCGTCGGCCGTTCGACGGCCGCCGCTGATGTCGATCAGGTTGTCCTTGTCGCCGTGCACGACGAGAGCGGGAACGCGGACATCGCCCAGGGCCGACGTCCGGCTGCCCGAGGCCATCACGGCGGACAGCTGACGAGCGACCCCGTCAGGGTTGAAACTGCGCTCGAAGGCGTCGCCCGCTCGTCGCGCGACTCGATCGGCGTCGTAGAACGCTGGACTGCCGTAGAGGCGCTCGAGCTCCTGACGCGAACGGATCACCCCATCGCGATCAGTGCTGGGCGGCGCGTAGAAGATGGCCGCCACCTCGGGGGAAGCCTGGCCGACGTCGCGGTCACCCGTGGTGGACATGATCGACGTCATCGACGCCAGTCGCTCGGGATGATCGATGGCGAGCTGTTGGACGATCATCCCGCCCATCGACATCCCCATCGCGTGGGCCCGCTCGACGCCCAGCGTGTCGAGTACGGCGAGCGCGTCGGCCGCCATGTCGATGAGCCGGTACGCGACGTCAGGTTCCGTTCCGTTCTTCAGCGCGGCCGTGACGGCTCGGATGCTGGGCTTGAATTGGTCGAACTTGGTCGAGTGTCCGACGTCGCGGTTGTCGAAGCGGATGACGAAGAAGTGCCGGTCCACGAACATTGCGCACAGCTCAACGTCGTAGCTGATGCACTGGCTACCGAGACCGTTCACCAGCAACAGCGCCGGATCGGCAGGATCGCCAAAGGTCTCGTAGTAGATCTTGACCGGGCCGTTGTGGGCGAATGGCAACTCGTACCTCCAAGTCCCGAGAGTCTATGCGGGCGGTCTCATGAGGGAAGGACCATGCGGACGCACACTCTCGCACGCCGCCGGATCAGACGTTGCCTCTGACGCCGTCGTCATTCGAAGCGCAGGCAACCGTCGTCGAGGTCGGCGTTGGGCAGCGTCTCGCGTTCGGTCCAGTAGTCCTGGGTGTGCTGCCACTCGGGCCGGTCGAGCCGTTTGGGCAACAGGTCCATCGATCGCATCATGTACCCGGGGTTGAAGTCCTCGGGGTCCAGCCACGGCAGGACCTCCGTGTCGGCGTCCTGCGCGCGCAATCGCGGCGTGACCCTCTTCACCCCCAGCTCGTCCATGTGGTGCAAGAGCCGGCACACGAAATCACCGACCAGGTCGACACGCAGCGTCCAGCTCGCTCGGAAGTAGCCGAAGATCCACACGAGGTTGGGGACGCCGGTGAACATCATCCCGCGGTACGTGATGGTGTCGGCGAGGTCGAGGTGGTCGCCGTCGACAGTGAAGTCGATGTCGCCGAGCACGCTCAGGTTGAAGCCCGTCGCCGTGACGATGATGTCGGCCCTCAACACCTCACCGGACTTCAAGAGGATGCCGTCTTCGGTGAACTCCTCGATCTCGTCGGTGACGACCGAAGCCCGACCCGAGGAGATCCCCTTGAGGAGGTCACCGTCGGGGAGCAGGGCGAGGCGTTGGCGCCACGGCCGGTACTTGGGGGTGAAGTGGGTCTCGACGTCGTAACCCGGCGGGAGCTCGGCGCGCACCGCGTCGATGAGGGCGTCCCTGGTGAACTCGGGCTCGTCGACCGAGATCTGGTTGAGGAGGTGCAGGTCGTGCAGGACCTTGCGGCGCGCGATCTCGTGGATCCACTCCTCGGGGACCTCGAGCTCTCGCAGCATCTCGACCACCTCGTCACGATTGGGTCGCGAGATGAAATAGGTGGGCGAGCGCTGCAGCAGCGTCACGTGGGCGCAGTCGGGGGCGATTGCGGGCACGAGCGTCGCCGCGGTCGCCCCCGAGCCGATGACCACGACGTGCTTTCCCTTGTAGTCGAGGTCCTCGGGCCACGTCTGGGGGTGGACGATCGGCCCCCTGAACCGATCCATCCCGGGCCAGTCGGGCGTGTAGCCCTCGGCGTGACGGTAGTAGCCCTGGCACATCCAGAGGAAGTTGGTCGTGAAGCGAACCACCTCACCCGAGTCGCCCCGGGTCACGTGAAGCGTCCAGCAGTTGTCCTCGCTCGACCACGAAGCCGATTCGATGTGGTGGCGGTAGCGGATGTGCGGAGCGAGGTCGTTCTCCTCGATCACGTCGCCCAGGTACTTCTGGATCTCGGCCGCCGAGGCGATGGGCGCGTTGGTCCACGGCTTGAACCGGTAGCCGAAGGTGTAGAGGTCGCTGTCCGAGCGGATGCCCGGGTATCGGTGCGTTCGCCAGGTGCCGCCGAAGCCGTCGAGCGCCTCGAGCACCACGTAGCTTCGTTCGGGGCACTGGGTCTTGAGATGGTAGGCCGAGCCGATGCCTGAGATGCCGGCGCCCACGATGAGCACGTCGAAATGCTCGGTCGTGACGCTCGAGGTGGTCTCGCGCGAAACGGTCGTGGTCATCGGCCTTTCCTCTCAAGTCATCAGCGTGTCGCCGCGGTCGTGCCGCGCGACTGGGCGCACGGCAACTCCTCGCTCGTAGGGACAATAGACCGCCGAGGGAATCCGACTCGCCGCTGGGGCGCAAGGCGCGACGCCGCCGACACCTCCGAGCTCCAGCGTCTCGTTCCGGGCCCTCGGCGTTACTGTCGAGATGTCGATGTGGACGAGCGCGGGGGTGGGGCCATGAAGGCAGCGGTGTACTACGAGACCGGGGCACCGAGCGTGTTCCGCTACGAAGATGTCCCCGATCCGACTCCCGGGCCCGACGAGATGCTCGTGCGGACCGAGGCCATCAGCATCGAGGGCGGCGACACCTTGAACCGCCTCGGCGGAGACTTGGTGAGCGTGCCGCACATCGTGGGCTACCAGTCGGCGGGCACGGTGCTGAGCGTCGGAGCGAACGTCACGAACTTCGCCGTTGGCGACCGGGTGGTGTCCACGGGAATGTCCGGTTCGCACGCGGAGCTTCGCGCGGTCCACCCGATGGTGTCGTGGAAGATCCCCGACGACCTCGCGACCGACGTCGCGGCGTGCGTGCCGGTCGCCTACGGCACCGCGCACGACTGCCTGTTCGAATTCGGCCGTTTGGGCGCCGGTGAGACGGCCCTCATTCACGCCGGTGCCGGTGGCGTCGGCGTCGCGGCCATCCAGATGGCCAAACGAGCTGGCGCGCGGGTCATCGCCACGGCCTCGAGCGCCGAGCGGCTCGAGCGTCTTCGCGAGTTCGGGCTCGATGACGGCATCGACTACATGAAGAACGACTTCGTGGCGCAGGTGCGCTCGCTCACGGCCGGTCGCGGCGCCGACGTCATCGTCGACTCGGTCGGGGGCAGCAACCTCCAGCGAAGCCTGCTGGCGCTCGCGTACCGAGGCAGGTGCCTGACCTTCGGCAACGCCGGGCGCGAGGCGAAGGCGCTGCTGGACACCTCGACGCTGGTGACGAGCAATCAGAGTCTGACCGGCTACTTCCTCGGCGCGGAGCTGTTGACGGGTCCACGGGCCCACGCGATGATCGCGTCGCTGCTCGAGGACGTCGCCTCGGGCGAGCTGCGCGTCGCGATCGACCGAACCTTCGCGCTCGAGAGCGCCGAAGAGGCGCACGCCTACATCGAGAGCCGAAAGGCCTTCGGACGGGTCGTGCTCATCCCGTAGGGTCATCGATCGATTCGACGAGAGCCAGCGCAGCAGTGTGGCGACGTCGGTCAGATCTGGCTGGCGGTGACCAGTCCCTCCAAGACGGCCTCTTCGACCGTTCGCGGGGCGAGGCAGTCGCCGACCCCCACGACCGGCCAACCCCGGGCCTTCAACTGGTCGAGCAGGTCGGACTCGGGCAGGTGTCCACAGGCCAGCACCGTCGCCGCCACACCATCGATCATCACTGGCTCTCCTGAAAGGACGTGCTGCAGGTAGACCGTGTCGTCGTCGATACCGAACAGCCGCATGAGCGGCAGTACCTCGACGTGGTCTTTTCGCAGAGCCCGCAGCTGTGAGTCGCGCACGTACTGCTGGAGCGACTCGCCGGCACCGTAGCCGTTGACCACCAGGGTCACCGCGCACCCTCGTTGCGCGAGGACCCGAGCGACACCGGCGCCAACCCAGTCGCCCCTCCAGTCGATCACCACGACGTGGCCGCGAGGTACCGGCGCTCCACCCAGCACCTGCCACGAGTCGAGCAACACGGGAGCACCCATCACCTCGATGACCGGGCGGTAGGGGCGCGCACCGGTCGCGACCACCACGATGTCGGGCGACTGCTCCTCCACGAGAGCGAGGTCGACTCGACGGTGCAGGACGATGCTCGCTCCAGCCCTGGTCGCCTCGCGCAGGAGGTTCGTGGCCGCGCCCCCGAACTCCTCGCGCCCCGGGATCCTCTGGGCGAGCAGGACCTGGCCCCCGACGAAGCCGGTCGACTCGAACAGGGTGACCGCGTGACCTCGTTCGGCGGCGACCGAGGCGGTCTTCAGCCCGGCCGGCCCCGCGCCCACGACCATCACCTTCCTGGCGGAGGTGGTCTTGGTACGGATGCCGAACTTGATCTCTCGCCCGGTCTCGGGATGCTGAATGCACGAGATCGGATAGCCGGCGTGGAAGTGCCCGATGCACGCCTGGTTGCACGCGATGCACCCGCGAATGTCGTCGACCAATCCCGCCTCGGCGAGGCGCGGCATCGTGGGATCGCAGATCAGCGCCCGGGTCATGATGCAGGCGTCGGCGTCGCCCGCCTCGAGGAGTCTTTCGGCCTCCTGGGGCTGATTGATCCTCCCGGCCACGAACACCGGCACGTCGACGATGTCCTTGACCAAGCGAGAGAGGGGAGCGACGTAGGCGTTGGCGAAGTCCATGTCCGGCGCGATGTGGTCCGAGCCGGCCAACGAGGCCGACGTCCCGGTCGTCACACTCACGTAGTCGACCAGACCCTCTCGCGTCACCGAGCGGACCGTCTCCAAGGCGACTTCGGTGGGCAGTCCGTCGGGGTCGCGTTCGTCGATGGAGATCCGCAGCCCGACCACCATCTGGTGGCCGGTGCGCTCTCGCACCACCGAGAGCACTTCGGTGAGGAAACGGAGTCGATTCGACGGCGATCCGCCGTAGGCGTCATCGCGCAGGTTCAAGGCGGGGTTGAGGAACTGCGACGGCAGGTAGCCGTGGCTCGCGACGATCTCGACGCCGTCGAGGCCCGCGCGGTGAAGACGCTCAGCCGCGTCGCCGTACCCTTCGACAATCTCCTCGATCTCGGAGAGGTCGAGGGCTCGGGGCATGACGTGGAATCGCTCGCTCGGCACCGCCGACGGAGCCACGGCGACAGGAAGGCTGCCGTCGAGCGTTTCCATCACCTCGCGGCCGGGGTGGAACAGCTGGCCGAAGAGTCGTGTCCCGAAGGGGCGGACCGTATCGACCAGGCGTGCGTAGCCGGCGATGCACGAGTCGTCCACCGCCATCAGGACGTGGTTGGTGTAGCGCGCCGTCTCGTGCACGCCCGCGACCTGCACGATGATCAAGCCGACGCCACCCTCGGCCCGCGCCCGGTGGTAGGCGACGAGCTGGTCGGTGATCTTCCCGTCGTCGACCATGACGGTGTCGTGGCCCGACGAGACGATCCTGTTGCGCAGCGTCAGCCGGCCGACCTTCAGCGGCGAGAACAGCCGCTTGAACGAGGGTGCGTCTGGCGCCGGCGAATCCACCTTCAGGCCCAGACGTCAGACGTTGCGAACCGCGCAGCCAAGTTTCTGATCCATGTCGGCGCGCCCATTGTCCAATACTCTCACTCGCGCCGCGGTCGAACGTCCGCGTCGTCGAGTGCACCCGTGCGAACCGGCTACGGGACCCTACGACTCGTCAGCGTCGTCCAACTCGCCGAATTCGGCCTCGTACGACTTCAGGTTGTCGACGTGCTGGGCGATCTCGCCCTCGGTCGTCTCCTTGGCGCGATTGGTCTTCTGAAGGTAGAAAGCCAGTCCCAATTTGCGCAGCACGCCGTCCGCGGCTCGCTTCGCCTGGACCTCGCCGACCTTCGCCTGGCCCTTCTGGGCCGCTTCCTTGGCCGCAGCGGCCGCCACCGAAGCCTGTTCCTTCACCTTGTCCATGAATCCCATGCGATCCTCCTTAGGGGTCGTCCACCAGCACCATACCGCCGCGACGGAGAGTCGCGCGCGGCCCGCTCACTCCCCAACCTCTGACGCAACGCGCAGCGAGTTGCCCGCGTCGGCGACGTTCGCGTGGCTTGCACTCGTCTCGCCTACTGGCGCTTGGACAGGCCCTGCACGGCCAGCAGGAAGAACACCATGAAGAAGACGACGACCACTCCGAGTTCGGACCAGATCGACAAGACGTGACCGAAGACGGTCACCTGTGAGGAGAAGCGAGCGGCGGCGATCGGGGGGACATGCTGGGCAGCGAAGACGACCTGGCGCAACGGTGCGACGGCGTAGGTCAGGGGATTGACACGCGTCAGTACAGTCAGCCACCCGGGCAGGCCCTCGAGTGGGAAGAGGGCGCCAGAGAGGAAGAGCATCGGGAACAGCACCAGCTGCATGACCACCTGGAATCCCTCGATGCGCGCGATGCGACTCGCGACGAACACGCCGAAGGCCGTGATGGCAATCGACATCACGAGTTCGAGGGCGACCACCTGGAGGACGAGCGGCACGGTGAGGCGTACACCAATGAGCGGTGCGAAGACGAGCATGATCGTGCCCTGCAGAGCGGCGACCGTCGCACCTCCCAGGGTCTTGCCGACCACCAGCGAGGATCGCCGCACGGGCGCCACCAGCATCTCGCGGAGGAAGCCGAACTCCCGGTCCCAGACAATGGAGATTGCGCTGAAGATCGCCGTACTCACGACCGTCATCGCGACGATGCCTGGGAAGAGGAACTTCTTGAAGTCGAATCCGGCCGTGGCGCCGACCAACGACGACATTCCGTAGCCGAGCACGAACAGGAAGAGCAGCGGCTGGGAGAGGCTCGTGAAGATTCGCAGTCGATTGCGTCCGAACCGGATGAGCTCACGCTGCCACACCATCGCCATCGTTCGCAGTTCGTTCGAGAACTTCGGGCTTGCCACCCTCATCGGTGTCCTCGACGTCATCGTCGGTGTCCCCACGCCCGGACCATGCCACTGTGGGCCTCCCCAGCCTGTTCGCGGATCTCTCGGCCCGTGAAGTGCAGGAAGACGTCATCCAGGTTCGGTCGATGAACGTGCACCGAGGTGACGCCGCCTCCGACGATCTCGACCAGGTGCGCCACCTGCGACTCGCCGTTCTCGGTGAAGACCGTCAACTTGTCGGCGCCTTGCTCGGCGTGGAAACCCGCCGCGCGGATCGCCGAAAGAGCCGCCGGATTGTCATTGGTCTGTAGATCCACCGTGTCGGCGCCTACCGACGCCTTGAGCCTCTCGGGCGTGTCGAGCGCGACGATGAGCCCGTGGTCGATGATCGCGATGCGATTGGCGATCTCGGCCTCCTCCATGTAGTGAGTCGTCAAGAAGATGGTCACTCCTTCCTCGCGACGCAGCGTGTCGACGTCGTCCCACACCAATGACCTGGTCTGGGGGTCGAGCCCGATCGTTGGCTCGTCGAGGAAGAGGACGGCGGGGGTGTGCAACATCGCGCGCGCGATCTCGAGTCGGCGGGCCATGCCACCCGAGAACGTCGACACGAGGTCCGCACTTCGCTCGGTCAACTGCACCAATTCGAGTACCCGGGCGATCCGCTCCTTGCGCTGCACCTTGTCCAACCCGTAGAGAACGGCATGGAACCTGAGGTTCTCCTCGGCGGTCAGTTGGTCGTCCAGCGTCTCTTCTTGGAAGACCAGACCGATGTGGCGACGAACGTCACCGGGGTGTGTCACCACATCGAATCCGGCCACACGGGCCTTTCCGCTCGTGGGCATGGCCAGCGTGCAGAGGATATTTATCGACGTCGACTTTCCTGCGCCGTTCGGTCCGAGGAATGCGAAGACCTCACCGGGCTGGACACTGAAAGTCAGACCGCCGACGGCCACGAGGCTGCCGAAGTGCTTCTCCAGTCCCTCGACCTCAATCGACGGGACCAGAGCTCCGCCGCCCCGCTCGACCGGTCTTGGGTTCACCGCGGACACCGTGGCCACTCCCGATCTGCTGTCAGCATCGAACGCCTCCTTCGGCCCAACTGATTCATCGACGCATCGCTAGCGAATGAGAAGCGCGGACTTGACTGTCTCGACCGTGACGGCCTCGACTCCATTATCGAACCGTTCCGCAGTGTGCCTTAGGGCCCAAAGTCACAATCGGGTGGTGCACTCTCAATGCGGGACGTTGACGCGCGGTGCCAGTCGTAGACTTGGGCCATGTCAAGTGTCGGCATCGCGGTCGTGCGGTCAACGAGTGACCCGCGCCTCTACAACGTAAGGACCCGGCTTCTATGAGCGTTCCCAGTGCCTCCTACTCAGTGACCATGCGCGTGGTGTTGGACAACGCCTCGCGAATCGGCGCCATCACCACGGCCGTCGGCGACGCCGGTGGAGCGGTGACCGCACTCGACGTCGTGGAGAGCGGTGGCGGCATGACCGTCGACATGACCTGCAACGCCGTCGACGAGGGGCACGCGGAGCGGATGCGGGCCGCGGTCGACGTCGTCGAAGGGGCGCACGTTTCGGCGATGAGCGACCGGACGTTCCTGCTGCACCTCGGCGGCACCATCTCGGTCGAGCCCAAGGTCGCGCTGAAGACCCGGGACGACCTGTCGATGGCCTACACCCCCGGGGTCGCCCGAATCTCGATGGCGATCGCGAAGGATCCCGGAGCCGCTCGCAAGCTCACCATCAAGCGCAACACCGTGGCCGTCGTGACCGATGGTTCGGCGGTGCTCGGACTCGGCAACATCGGACCCGAGGCGGCACTGCCCGTGATGGAGGGCAAGGCGCTGCTGTTCAAGCGCTTCGCAGGCATCGACGCGTGGCCGGTCTGTCTCGCCACCCAGGACGTCGACGAGATAGTGCGCATCGTCCAGTGCATCGCCCCGGTCTACGGAGGGATCAACCTCGAGGACATCTCGGCGCCGCGTTGTTTCGAGATCGAACGTCGCCTGCGCGACCTGCTCGACATCCCGGTGTTCCACGACGACCAGCACGGCACCGCGATCGTCGTCCTGGCCGCGCTCTTGAACGCGCTGCGCGTGGTGGGCAAGAGGATGAAGGACGTGCGCGTGGTGGTGCTCGGCGTGGGCGCGGCGGGCGTGGCCATCAGCAGGCTGCTCTTGGCCGAGGGCGTTGGCGACCTCATCGGGCTCAACAGCCGGGGGATCATCTCTACCGACGACGAGAGCCTCGACGAGGACCGCCGCTGGCTCGCGGAGAACTCCAACAAGGAGAAGCGCACGGGCAAGCTGGCCGACGCCATGGCCGGTGCGGACGTCTTCATCGGGGTGTCGGGCTCGAACCTCGTCAACGAGGAGCACCTGAAGCTGATGGCCCCCGACTCGATTGTCTTCGCCCTGGCCAATCCCGATCCCGAGGTGGACCCGGTGCTCGCTCGTCGCTACGCCGCGGTCGTCGCCACGGGACGCAGCGACGAGCCCAATCAGATCAACAACGTGCTGGCCTTCCCTGGGATCTTCCGCGGACTACTCAACGCCAACGCAAAGCAGGTCAACGAGGACATCGAGATCGCCGCCGCGCGCGCCATCGCCGATGTCGTGACCGCCTCGGAGCTCTCGGCTGACTACATCGTGCCGACGGTGTTCAATCCGAACGTCGTCACCGCGGTCACGAACGCCGTCGAACACATCGTCACGCGGGCGCATCACTGACCTGACGAAGGCGAAAGCCTCTCCCTGAAGAGGGCGTAGGTACACTGCAGCGATGCTCGAACGTTGGACACGGGCGGTGGTCCGCTATCGGGTCGTCGTGATCGCGGCCTGGATCACGGTGATGATCCTCGGACTGCTCTCGGGGTTCCGTCTCTCCGGCCTCCTCTCGACATCGCTCGCGGTTCCCGGCTCCGGCTCGGCGCAGGCCAACGCGATCCTCGCGCGCGACTTCGGCGAGAACGTCGAGGGGACCTTCACGGTCGTGGTTCCGTTCAAGCAGGCCTCGGTTTCGCAACTTCGCGAGCTCGAGCGGCGCATCGCCGACGCGGCAACGGCGGTGCCGGGAGCGAAGGTGACCCAGGAGAAGGCGGTCGGGGGAGTCCTCTACGCCAACCTCGGCACGTCGCTCAATCTGATCCACGCTTCGGCGGTGACGGTCGACCTGCGCCGTTCACTCGTAGCCCACGGTGTTGAAGGCGCGCTCGTGACCGGGCCGCCGGCGATCAATCACGACATCGCGCCGGTCCTGGCCGGTGACCTGCATCGCGGCGAGCTCCTCGCCTTGGGTCTCGCGCTGTTGCTCCTGCTCGCGGTGCTCGGCCCCTGCTGGGCGCTCGTCGTGCCGTTCCTCGTGGCCGCGGGCACGATCGGCGGAGCCATCGGGTTGGTGTACTTGCTGGCCCACCACTTCTTGATGGTGCTCTACATCCCCAACGTGATCGAACTGATCGGTCTGGGCCTCGCAATCGACTACTCGCTACTGATCGTCCATCGCTTCCGCGGCGAAGTGTCTCGAGCCAGCGTCGACGTCGACGAAGCGATCGTCACGACGATGGCAACCGCCGGACGCACGATCGCGCTCTCGGGCGTGACGGTCGCGATCGGACTGGCCACCCTGTTGCTCGTGCCGGTGCCCTTTGTGCGCTCGCTCGGCGCGGCCGGTCTCGTCGTACCGCTCGTCGCGCTCGTCGCCGCACTGACCCTGCAGCCGGCGCTGCTGTCGTTGCTCGGGCGAGGGGGCGTCGAGCCGGTCGTGATTCGCGGACTGCTCGCAGGGCGCGACGGCCTCGCCGGGACCTGGGCGAGGATCGCGCGCGCCGTGCTCCGCCGACCTCGTGCCGTACTCGCGTCGTCACTGGCTGTACTGGCCCTTGGCGCCTCGTCGGTGTTCTGGCTGCAGCTGACGCCCGGCTCGGTGATCGCGGTTCCACCGGGCATGGAATCGGCCCGAGCACTCGCCATGATTCGCGACCATGTGGGTCCAGGCGTCATCACCCCCATCGAGGTCGTCATCGACTTGCGTGCTGCGCACCTCGCCAACACCGCGGCCCAGTCGGCGGCGAAGTTGCGCCTCGCGGTCGCGATCTCTCGCAACCCGGGGGTCTTCGGCGTCGCGATCGACTCCAAAGCTCCCTTCGTCGACCCAACCGGCCGCTTCGAGCGCATCTTCGTGATTCCCCGTAGCGAATTCGGAGCCCAGGCGACCAAGGACCTGGTGCGCCAGTTGCGTGACGTCTACGTTCCTCGCGCGCTCGACTCGCCGCACTCGCTCTTTCGAGCCGGCACCAGGGTCTACGTGGGCGGGGCGCCGGCCCAGGGGGTCGACTTCCTCGCCCAGGTGTACGGCGCCTTTCCGTGGATCGTGGTGCTCGCGCTCGTACTGGCCTACGTGCTCTTGCTGCGGGCGTTCCGCTCGGTGCTGCTCGCCTTGGCGGCGGTGCTGCTCGACCTCGTCTCGGTCGCCGTGGCCTTCGGGCTCCTCGTGCTCGCGTTCCGTTTCGGTGCCGGCGCGGCGCTCTTGGGCACGTACCGTGTCAGCCAGATCGAGGGTTGGGTGCCGATGTTCCTCTTCGCGATGCTCTTCGGGCTCTCGATGGACTACGAGGTCTTCATCGTGTCGCGGATGCGCGAAGCGCGAGAGAGCGGCGCGACCAACGACGAGGCGATCGTCCATGGCCTGGCCCACACCGGGGGAGTGGTGACCGCGGCCGCGGTGATCCTGGTCGGGGCGCTGGGTGGCCTGGTCTTCGGCCACGTCGCCGGCCTCCAGGAGCTCGGCCTCGGCTTGGCACTCGGGATCATCGTCGACGCGACGATCGTCCGAGGTCTGTTGTTGCCGAGCATCATGGCGCTGCTCGGGGACTGGAACTGGTGGCTCCCGGCGCCGGTGGCGAGGGCCATGCACATCACTGGGGCGCCCCTCGGAGATCGAGGGGCGCCCCAGTGACTCGTCCGAAGTCGGTGCTGCTACTTGACGATGGTGATCGCAAAGTGGAAGCTCGGAACCTGGTAGCCAAGTGCCAGGGACGGTTCGTCGTTGGCGAAGGAGAGCACGGGAAGCATGCCGTAGGGGGTGTTCGCGAACGATGGTTGGTTCGTGTACAGCATCGGGTAGAGGTCGATGATGTGCGTGCCCGGTGCTCCCGTCGCGTGCATGTGGATCACGGTGTAGCCACTTGAGTTGAATCCACATCCGTAGCCGACGAAGCTGTTGTCATAGGTGACGGCCAGCGTGTTGTCGAACTGGGTCCATCCAACGCCGTCCAAGTTGATCGTGAACTCCTGACCAGCCTTGAACCTGTACGTGGGTGTGCCGACTTGTAGTGCGTGGTAGCCACCGGTGGCAATCGCCGCGGCGCTCGCGGCGTTATCGGGACGCTCGACGCCCACGGTCGCGACCGAACCGTCCTTCTTGTAGAAGGTGATGATGCTTTCCTTCACGTAGAACGCGACCTGCGCCTCAACCGTCGTACCGTTCATCACCTTGACCGCGTGCCAACCGCCGAGTCCGTCCGGAACGGTGATCGGTGCGTTGAGAGCGCCATTGGTGACGGTGGCGGAGCCGAGCGCAACAGGTTGGGTGAGCCAGCAGGTGCCACTGCAGTTGACGCGACTGCCGACCACGGTCGACCACACCAACGTGGCCGTGCCGGTCATCGGAAGTCCGGTGACCGTGAGGTTCACTTTGGTATTGACGGGACCGCTTGTCGGCGAGAGTGTGGCGACAGCCTTGCTCGCGGGGTCCAGGCCGACCGTTCCGAGGGTAGTGACCTGACTGACGGTGGGGGTGACTCGGGCGGGCCAAGTGATTGACGGCGCTGGCGCGCCGTTGTCCTTGGTGGTGTGGAACATGACGGAGAATCCCTGCGCGTAGGGCAGTGGCGACTGCATGATGTTCATGTACTGAACGCCAATGGCGTCTGCGACCGTGATCAGGTGATTCCCTGCGGGGCCCGCCGCACGGATCGTGACGCTGGCCGTTCCGCGAGTCCAGTGCCCCATCATCTCACCCGTGTTGTGGTTGTCCCAGAGCAGGGCGGCGCCACCGGGGTACAGACTGGCACCTAGCCCGGTGTACGTAATGGTGATGGGCGTGCCAATCGGGCCGCTCTTCGGGGTCACCGTCAGCGTTCGACTGAGCGAGAAGCCACCGTGGGCAACGGCGACACCGCCTGCGACGGCGTAGATGTCGTGAGTTCCGCCGAAGTCAGTGGGCACCGTGGTGGCGTAGGAGAAGTTGCCCGAAGCGTCCGTGGTCACGGTGGCGAGAACCACGCTCAGCTTCGAGTACGAGTCGCCCATGTAGTTGGCCGTGGTCGGTTCGATGTCGGCGACCCAGGTCGCGTTGCTCGTGGACCACGTCAGTGTGAGACTGGTGTTGGCTGAAAGGCCGCTTCCCGTAATCGTCATCGGACTGCCGGGCACGCCACTGAGGGGGGTCACCGTCAGGTTGGCGTAGGTCGAGGGGATGGTGAAGGCGGGGGCGACGGTGCCGGTGAACGGCAGCGGTGCCACACCGGGCAAGCCGCTCGGCGCCACGAGAGTGATCGGCGTCACGCTCGGCGTGTCGGCGTAGCTGCTCGACGCGGTCAAGGCCATCGGGAGCATGACCGACGCCGCGATCGCACTGGTGAGGAAGGAGTAGTAGCCCTTCCTTGATCGGAAGTTCGTCATTGTGAACCTTTCATGTTTCCTCGTTGCCTTGGCAACGCTGCGGGACTTACTGCCTGGACTAATTGCTCTGTTTCGCTTCGTGATGCTCGGAGGCCCGGGCGGACGGTTCTCCTGACTCGTTCGCCCGGGCCCTTCGCGTGTTGCTAACTGATGATTCCCTTGCTCACTTGGTCGCGTTGAGGGTCAGCACTGAGGAAGGCGTGAAGTTCGACTTGAAAATGCCGGTCGCGCCCGCGACTGCCGGGGTAACGATGACGGTCTTCTGGTAGCGAACCGAGTGGTACACAACCTTGTGATTCACGATGACGTGCTTGCCCTTGACAACGACGGGCACGAACTTGACCGCAAAGACCTTCTTGGTGACCGCTGGAACCGCGATCGTGTTGAAGGTCACCGTGTAGTTGATGACACCCAGCGTGCTGTACTGTCCGGCACCCGTACCGGTCACGAGGACGCCAGTCCAGAAGGCGACAGCCCCGTGGGCACCGTAGTTCAAGGTGATCGGCGTGGCGACGCCCGAGACCGTCACGGTGGCGCTGGACACATTCTTCGGGGTCAACACGGCACCGCCGAGGTCCGTGTCATTGCCGTAGACACGCCAGACGATCGTTTGGCCCAGGAGGAACTCGTTGGCGATCGAACACGTGCCCAGCGGGTAACCGGGGGTGGCCGCACCTGTCGCGCCGCTACCCAAGATCGTGTCGACGTAGAGCGAGATGGGTGACGGGGTCATGCCCTGGACCGGCAATGCCACGACCAGGCTCAGTGGCGTGGCCGTTGACGAGGTGTTGTTGACCGCGTCAGTCGGCGTGAAGGCCGCTCCGATTGACACCGTGCCGGCTGCAGCGGCCGTGAACGGGCAGAGCGCCACGAATGGTGTGACCGTCGTGGTGGCAACTGAAGTGCAACCAGCGATTGCCGCACCGTCCGCCGTGAAGCTGACCGATCCCGCGACGCTCGCGGTCGCCGTGATGGTCGACGGAGGGCCAAAGAGCGCCGGCGCCTTACCAGTCAAGACGACGGTGGAGGTGGTGGCTGCTCCCGCGGCGGTCACTCCGAAAGTCGCCACGAATCCAAGGGCGAGAGCCCCAGCCGCGATGCCTGACATTAATCGTTTCATTTCGCACATCCTCCTGTTTGTTGTTGATTACTTGGTCGTCAGAGTTCCGCTGAGCGTCGCGTTGAAGCTGTCGCTCTCGCTGGACCCTGCGGCTGTTGACTTGATCGAGAACGAGCCGGTGACCTTGAGTGAACCCTTGGCGCCGGCGAACTTGCCGGTCCCGCTCACCACTGTCGCCGTGCCGGTGACCGCGACCGTTGTCGGCGCGGCCGAGTCGGACGCGCAGGCCTTGCTGGTCGTGGCAAGGGTCAACTTCAGTGTGCTGCCGCCACCGCTCAAGACGCCCGTCCCGTTGATTGGGTCGCACGTGCTGGTGGGCGTCGAGGACCCCGTGCCGCTGACACTGGTCAGTCCCAGCGTCGTGCCGGTGCCGGTGCCGGTCAATGCTGTGACCTTGACGTCGCTCGCACTCCAGAGCAGCGACATGGTCCCGGAGTAGGAGCCAGAGAACTTCACCGTGGACACGGTGACGGGCTTCTTCGTCGTCCATCCTGCCGGGCAGTGGGGCTTCACCGCGATGATCCGCTTGACGAGCTTGCCCCGGTAGCAGACGAGGGTCCTCTTGCCCAGGTGAGCCGTCAGTGTGTGGTTGGTCGACGAGTGGGTCGACGAGTAGGTCGCCGAGTCGCTCGACACGGCAGCGCTGGCACCTGAGGTCACTGACATGCCTAGTGCTGTGACCAGGGCAATCGCCCCTACGATTCCTGTGTGCTTCAGTGACTTCATAATTCCGCCTATCCGTAGGGCCTTTGGTGGCCGTTGAATCCAGTATTGCGCCGATTCTAAGAATCTTCTTAGGGTCGAAGGTCATAGAAATCCTGACCAGGTGGGGCCGAAAGTCCTTTATCCGCACGCTTTGGACCAGCTCTCATCGCCGGGCCTCCGACTAGCGTTGCTTCGACCATGAAGCTCAGCCACAGAATCCCGGTCACACCGTGGCGAGCGAAGAATCCGTGGGCTTTCCGCCCCCGCATGACCCTGCCTCTGCTCGTCGGACTTGCGATATTCGGCTTCGGCGAGGGCATGCTCGTGCAATCGCACTGGGGCGCCACTCCCTGGACGGTCTTCGCCCAAGGGATCGCCAAGCACGCCAGCATCTCGATCGGGTGGTCGACGGCGCTGATCAGCTGCGTCGTGCTGCTGGCCTGGTTCCCGCTGCGCGAACGGCCGGGCTTTGGCACCGTCGCCAACCTGGTCATTATCGCCTACGTCTTGGACCTCACCACGACCTTCCTCGCCGTGCCCCACAACGCGATCGGGAAGTCGCTCTACGTCGTCGGCGCGGTCGTCGTGATCGGCATCGGAAGTGCCCTCTACCTCACGACCGGCCTCGGACCCGGACCGCGCGACGGGTTGATGACCAGCCTGCACCGCCACCTCCACGTCAGCGTCGTCTACGTCCGTCTCACCCTCGAGGTGCTCGTTCTCGTCGCGGGTTGGCTGCTCGGAGGAACCGTGGGCGTCGGCACCGCCGTCTTCGCGGCGACGATCGGGTTCAGCATCGGGGCGAATCTGCACGCGCTCGACTTCATCGTGGGCAGGGCCCAGCGATGATCGACGGCAATCAACTCGCCACCTTCTTCGTCGCTTCGATGGCGATCATCATCGTCCCGGGTCCGAGCGTGCTGTTCACCCTCGCGCGCGGCGTCGCCTGGGGCCGGGCAGTGGCGGTACTCACCGTGCTCGGCAACAGCATCGGCACCTTGGTCCTGTCAGTCGTCGTCGCCGTCGGACTGGGTCCCTTGCTCGCGCACTCGAAAGTCTTCTCGACGTTGCTGCAGCTCGCGGGCGGCTGCTATCTCGTGTGGCTGGGCATCGACGCGATGCGCCACCGTCACGCTCACGCGCAGGCCATGACCAAGCGCGAGGGGTCGCGCCCTTCGAACCTGCACGTCGTGCGCCAGGGCTTTGGGGTCGGCATCTTGAACCCGAAGTCGCTCGTCTTCTTCGCGGCCGTCTTCCCGCACTTCGTCGACCGCACGAAGGGCAACGTGACGGTGCAACTGCTCATCTTCGGCGTCATCTTCAGCGCGATGGCGTTCCTCAGCGACAGCACGTGGGGACTCATCGCCGGAACGGCTCGTGAGTGGCTGTCGGGCTCGCCCACGCGACTGGTGTTGCTGCGCACCATCGGGGCCTGCGTGATGATGACGCTCGGCGTCCTAATCATCGTGAGTGCCGTCGCGCCCTAGTGTCACACCTCGTTCGTACGGTGGAGACGTGGGAAAGGTCCAAGTCACCGGCTACTCGAACCCAGTCCAGTCGAACGTCGACTCGTTCATCGCCAACCTGCCAGAGATGCTCGGGGCCATGGT
>JADGOJ010000096.1 GCA_017883045.1 Acidimicrobiales bacterium | reverse complement strand
GCTCTATCGCGAACACTTGCTCTCGGGAGTGCTCCACCTCGGCGTGGGCGCACTCGCCTTCGCGCTGATGTGCGTTGGGATCGTCGCGCTGACCCGTACTGCGCCCCCGTCGATGAGCGCCGACGTCCATCGACTCTGAAATCTCCCACGCGATCCTTCATGCGTGACGAGGTGCGTGTCGTGGTCAAGGGGCCCGACGCGACAGCCGATGGCTCTGCGTTGCTTCGGTGCGGCTCCCCGATCCGCTCGCCAGGCGAACTGCGCGCCAACCTTCGCGGCCGAAGGATTCGCGCGAGTGCGGGGTCACTGCGCGCAATGCGCCGCATCACGGATGGTCAAATCCGCTAGGTGACGAGACCCTCTCGTCGGCCGAGGACTCGATGCGGTTCTGTTGGCGGCGGTCGGAGACGAACCAGCTGATCGCGACGGCGACAGAGTCTGCCCTCGGCCTCCAACGCGGCGCATGACGCGCCCCCTTCGACCCCTTGCCGCCGAGCGCGGCCCGACCTACTATCGCAAGCGACGCAGGATCGGTGACGAGGGACTGGAGGTTCTCTTGACGACACTGCCCGATCGGCCGAACACCGCGCTGCTCGTCATCGACGTCCAGAACGGGGTCATGGCCAATGCCCATAACCGCGAGGGCGTGATCGCGAACATCAACTCTCTGGTCAGCAAGGCCCGCGCAGAGGACGTGCCCGTGGTCTGGGTGCAACACTCCGACGACCAACTCCCGCGCGACAGCCAGAGCTGGCGGTACGTGCCCGAGTTGGTCCGCCGCGACTCGGAACCTCTCGTCCACAAGAACTACGGTGACTCGTTCGAGGACACTGAACTGGAGGGGCTACTAGCCGAACGGGGCGTGGGCCGACTCGTCGTCACGGGCGCCCAGACCGACGCCTGCATCCGCTCGACCCTCCACGGAGCCTTCGTTCGCGGGTACGACGCAACCTTGGTCAGCGATGCACACACCAAGGAGGATCTCAGCGAGTACGGCGCGCCAACCCCGGCGCAGGTGATCGCGCACACCAATCTCTACTGGGAGTGGCAGAGCGCCCCCGGACGACGCGCAGGGACCGTCGAGACGGCGAAGGTCGGCTTCGAAGCGGACGGCGAGGGCTGAGCTGTCCCGGGTGAAGGCCCGGTTCGGGGCGACTGCGAGTTCCTCACCGACAGCGGTCGCTCGATTGCCGCCTCACCATGGGAATGTCCCGTCGGACTTGCCGTCCGTCCCCCTTTTGGCTCGCTTCCCGAGTGCGGACCGTAGATTGGACTTCGACATGTCTCCTTCCACCACCGGCACTCCCTCGCTGCAAATCCACGAATTGAGCTATGGACGTCGGATTGGGATTCTCGCGATCTGCTCGATGAGCCTCTTCATCGTCAGTCTCGACGTCACGATCGTCAACGTCGCCCTTCCCTCGATCAGAACTGATCTGCACGCCTCCATTTCGGGACTGCAGTGGATCATCGACGGCTACACGTTGGTCCTTGCGAGCCTCCTGCTGGTGTCCGGCTCAACCGCCGACAGGCTGGGCCGTCGCCGAACATTCGTGTTCGGTCTATCGGTCTTCGTCGTCGCCTCGCTGCTCTGCAGTGTGACGCCGAATCTCGGTCTGCTGGTGGCCTTTCGCATGTTGCAGGCGATCGGTGGTTCGATGCTCAATCCCGTCGCGATGTCCATCATCACCAATGCATTCACGGTCCCGCGAGAGCGGGCCCAGGCAATCGGCGTCTGGGCGGCGGTGATGGGCGTGAGCATGGCTCTGGGACCCGTTGTCGGAGGGCTGCTCGTCAGCTCGGTCGGATGGCGGTCGATCTTCTGGGTCAACATCCCCGTCGGACTTCTCGCCATTGTCCTCTCCCTGGCCTTCATCCCCGAATCGCGCGCGACTCGAGCGCGACGTGTCGACATCCCCGGGCAGCTCCTCGTGATTTCGCTGCTGTCCTCGCTCACCTATGGCATCATCGAGGCGCCGAGCCACGGGTGGTCGTCCGGCCAGATCACGGGCGCGTTCGCCGTGGCGGGGATCTCTCTGGTCGTGCTGCTCGTCGTCGAACGTCGGCGCCGCGAGCCACTGCTGGACGTGCGGTTCTTCCACTCGGTCCCATTCGCGGCAGCGACGGTCATCGCCATCGCCTCCTTCGCCGCTCTCGGCGGATTCTTGTTCCTCAACACGCTCTACCTTCAGGACGTCCGAGGTCTTTCGGCACTGCATGCCGGAATCGACACGCTGCCCATGGCCGTGATGACGATGCTGGCGCCGCCGATCTCTGGTTGGATCGTCGGGCGACGTGGCTCGCGGATGCCCCTGCTCATCGCGGGCGCGACCATGATGGCCGGATGCGTCATGTTGACCGCGATGAGCCCTTCGACCCCCTTCTCCTGGCTCTTCGGCGCCTACATGGTCTTTGGCCTTGGCTTCGGATTCGTGAACCCGCCGATCACCCACACCGCCGTCTCCGGAATGCCCCGTGACCAGGCCGGAGTGGCGTCAGGCATCGCCTCCAGCTCACGCCAAGTCGGCCAGACCCTCGGCGTCGCCGTCGTCGGGGCGATCGTCACCGCGGGAGTCGGCGGGCGCGGCCATCTGGGCCTCGCGTCGGCGAGCCACGCCGGATGGTGGGTACTCGCGGGCGCGGGGATGACGGTGCTGCTCCTCGGCTTCATCTCCACGTCGGGTGCGGCGCTCGAGAGCGCAGCGCGGACTGCGGAAGGAATCAATCCCGAGTGGCTCGAGAAGTGACGATGACGGCCCGTTGGACGAGTCTGTAGCCAGCCATTGGCGCCAGGTGTTCTGACCCTGGCGTCGGGGGCCAGCGTGCGGGCTCTTCGAGGTGAATCGCTCGGCCGCCCCATCGGGGTGACCGCGCCTGGTTCAGGCGGTCACCAGGTTGGTGAACTCGGCGCTTCGCTGTTCGGGCGATCCGGTGAATCCATCCCTCACGTTGTGCAGGGCCGGCAGAAGGGTCTCGCCGACGAACGCGTCGAGGCTGGCACGGAAATCCCACGCGGCGGCGACATGATCCACGTCGATTGCGCGATCCGCCAAGTCCTTCGGCTACGACTTGGCCAGGGTAACCACGCGACTCTGCCAATACGCGAGCGCCGGCATTCCCGCGAGCTCCAGTCCAATCGCTGCTATGAAGATCGGATGAGGCTTGCCAGCCTTTCGCCACGAGACAAGCCGGGCCACACCTCCGACGAACGCTGTTGCCATCACCACGCGAAGGGCGGTTGACTTGGTCTCAACCCGAGGCAGGGCTGACCAGATGATCACGGCTGTCGCCAGCCAGAACGTGTTCATGAACCGATACTCGCTGTCCAGCGTTGCGCCGACCACGCTCTCATCGCCAGGAAGTCCGGTTGGACCCTTGATCATTGACGCGAGGCCCGACGCCAATGGAATGCCCGAGAGGACGAAGAGCGTGAGTTGCAGCCATCGACGACCGCCAGTCCGTCTTATCGCAGGCATCGACTCATCGTCCCACGACTGGGTCGAACGGACGACGATGCCTCCCAAGCAGAGTGTTGTGGAACCTGAAGTCGGACTCTGCGACTTGAACTTCCGATTCCGGTGTCGCAAGACCGAGTCGACAGGACCGTTGCCGGGAACTGGCGGCCCCGGTCCGGCGTCGGAGGTCCGCCTGAAGGGCCGGTCGGATCGTGGTGGGCCGCGTCCGACTCGTCAGCACGTCGCCGGCGGAACCGGCCAGAACACCAGCGGATCGGTGAACTCCAGGCGTTTCGAGATCGGGTGGTTCGGCAGGTACTCGAGCAGAGCGCGAACCCGTTGAGCGGGTAGGGATTCTGGCGGATCCGAGCGGATGGCCATCGAGACGTACGGCACCGGGCTCTCGTCGATCGCCCGCGAGACGAGGTCCCAGTAGGTGCGCGGATCCGGCCACGCCTTCCAGAGGTTCAACGGGAGCGGTCCCCGTGGCCGACCGAGCAGGCGCTTCGCCAACCCACGCGCGAAGCCGTCGAGCACCTTCCCGTAGTCGTAGCTCGTCAACGGGATCATCACGAGCGGTCGGGCGTCTTCGTCGTCCACCGCCGGCCTCCCGACGTCGGACCGCGAAGGACGGTACGGACGGCGAGGAAAGGCGCTGAAGTCAGTACTCGGGGCGGTGGAGAACGCTCCGAACGACGGGTCGGCGTATTGCGGAGCGACACCTGGCTCCACCGTCAGGTCGGCAACGACTCCGGCCTCCAGCATCGTGTCCACGACCGGCTCCGGGAGGAAGTACCCACCGTGGCGGAAGCGCTCCGGGCGCCGGCCGAAGCACTGTTCGAAGGTGTCCGCCGCGACGGTGACGCAACGGCAGGCCCAGTCGATATCGGCGTAGTCGGTGTAGGGGAGTCCCCGTTCCTCGTCCCACCTGAGCGAGTGCACGTGGAGACCGAAGAAGTCGCCACGTGCCGAGAGGTGTTCCACGAGGTCGCGGTGGCGATGGACGGCGAAATCGAGCCGACCGAAACAGCGCTCCACGATGGGATCCATGCGGAAGAACCACGTCGGGTGCGGCGCCGTGCCCGATCGCTCCGCCAGCGGGCCACGCAGACGGTCCACGAGTTCGACGGCCGAGGCGAACCCCTCCCATGGGCGATCGCCGATCGCCGGAGCGTGCTCGTCGTGCTCAACGTCGATGCAGAGGAACGCCGGGATCATCCGCGGATGATACCAACTCACCCTCCGACCGAGTCAATCGTGGACGACCTTGCGACTTCCTCACGCCACTCGCGATGCCGGGACGTCGTGCGGTTCTCGTTGCGCCCGGGCGCTCGCATCCCCACAAACGGCGAAAGTGTCGCTCTGCGTAGCGGCCAGTCGATGCCTTTCGCCGACGCACTTGCGCGCGGCAGGCCAAGAGGACCACTGAAGTTCAGCAGGTCAGGTGGAGGACCGCATTGGTGTCTTCCGAGTCCTTCTCCAGCAGCGCGATGGCATCGGCGGTTGGCACGGCGACCAGTTCCACGCCGCGCCTTTCCGCTTCTCGCCTCAACTCGGCGACAAGCGGAAGGGCGCCTTGTGCTCCGGTCCCGACCACGAGGCGACGGCAGTGCCACGGGATCTTCTCAGAGAGCGACAGCGGCGTGTGGCCGTACGCGGAGCGGAAGGATCGGGACGCCTTCTTGTCGCGCTTTCGGACCACGCCTCTGTCGAGCACTACGTCGTGGTCGTAGGTCTTGCCGTCGATTTGGATCGAGCCGAACGCGAAACTCTGAAAGCGCATCGGCTCTGAGTCTCCTCCTGGCTGCGCTTGATGTCAACCCGGGTGGCACCGGTGAAGGACTACGGGCCGATCCACCCCTCCCCGCGCGAACAGATCCAAGGAGGCTTGCGATGGGACCCGTGATCCAAAGTCGTCGGATCCCAGCCGTGTGCCTCACGAGCCAGGTCACGGAGGAGTGCTGCTAATTCGTTGTGCCCGGGCCAGACGAGGCAGTTGGATCTTTTGGGGACGTCCCTTCCTCGCAACGCGCTCTCCCCCGTGGTCGTCCGCCGATGACCGTTCGAGCAGATCCAGTCGTGCTTCTTGGAAACCCCATCATCGGGGATCGGGGGGTCGCCCCCATCGGCGTGACGAACCGATCGCGTGTGCGACGGCCAAGTTGCGGTGACCTGCACGCCAATCACGAGAACGCCCTTCGGGCACAAGATAGTGCTGTCGCGACCGTGCGACCGCGTGGTCCAGTTGGGTGCAGTCTCGGTTTCGCAGGACCCGCAAACAGCGCCGGGGAGACCTCACGCGGGATTCGGCTGCAATCGCCCCGAAACCGCTGGCCCGCAGGCTGCTGAGGTCTATGGGCCGACTTCAACAATCGACTGGAGACTGAATCCCTTGTGCGATCTGCCGTCATCTGAGATGAATCGGTCGTCGGGGCATAGGGCTTTCGACCCTGTCAGTTCATGACGGTGATTGCCATCCTGTAGGCAGAGGAGGCTCGTGTCCATCGAGGAGGAGCGCGACATCAATCCAAGGAATGAAGATGAGGTGCAGGACGCCTCTCCGGATGCTTCGGACATCGGCGGGGATTCGGCGCGTCGACGTGCAATCAGACAACTCAAGCTCAAGCGAAAGTTCCAATACGAGGCGGTGTCGTCAGCCATCGGAATCGCAGTGGTCGTCATCATATGGTCAATATCTGAGTATCGGAATGCGCTCGGTTGGCCCACACATGGATTCAGTCAGAGTTCGGGAATGCGGAATGTGTGGAACTTCTGGATCATCTATCCGGTCCTCGGATGGGTACTGATCATGAGTGCGCGTGCCTGGTCCGTCTTTGGACGCAAGCCAATATCGAAAGATCAGACTAGACGAGAGATTGAGCGTCAGTCGGGTGGACGCTGAAGGCTCGCCTACGGGTGTGATTCTCTTCACTGACCCGACGCAAGAGGCCCGATCCCAATCGCCGCATACGCACTCGTCAACTTCCTCGCTGGGATATCTCGCGGTGGAACTAGGCGTAGTGAGCACCTCGGATTTGGTCAGGGGCCCAGCGAGCCCTCCCAATCAAGGTCGAGACGAGTATTGACCCGGGCGTGAATTCAGACCTCCGTTCGAGAATCGATGAATCACAGATTTGTGGTCCTGTTGACCGCTCCTGCGGGGCCGCCATCACCTCAGCGTTGCGCTCAGCCCTGAACGCGCCTCACCACGTGGATAGGAATCTTGACACTCCCAATGGTCCCTGGTTTTCGGGGCTACGCTCGGCCTTCCCAGACCCCGCGAGGGTCATTAACAGCAAGGGCGACCCTTTTGGGGTCTGGGACTCGCGAACGAGCTTGAGCCAAACGCTCCTTGGAATGCTCGTGCCGAACCGTGACCCTCTGGATCTAGGATTGGGCCATGAAGAATCCTCAAGGACGAGAAGCCAAGAAGCCCAAGAAGTCCAAGGCCAAGACGCAGTCTCAGATCTTCGAAAGCGCGGCTCGCCGGAGTTTTCAGGTTCCCAAGACCGAGATCGACCCGGACGCCAAGAAGCCGTAGTTCGCGGCCGTCGATGCCTGGTCGGTCAGTCGCTTTCCGGTGACGGTGGACGTGT
>JADGOJ010000021.1 GCA_017883045.1 Acidimicrobiales bacterium | reverse complement strand
ATCACGATGATGACCCTGACGATCCTGCTCGGGACCTACAAGTTCTTCTCGGGCACCCTGCACCACATCGCGCTGCCGGCGGCGAGCGCGCTGGTCGACCACCGCCTGGGCACCGGAGGCCACGGCTTCTTGATGGGGGTCGCGTTCCTCACGCTGCTGCGCGCCTACGCCAACGGGGGCTCGTCCCTGACGGGCCTCGAGGCGATCTCGGACGGCGTCTCGAGCTTCCGCAAGCCCGAGGGCCACAACGCGCGCGTGGTGATGGTGGTCATGGCGTCGACCCTCGCCTTCCTCTTGGTGGGCACCACCATGCTGGCGCGCTGGACGCACGCCCTGCCCTACGCCGTCGGATCGCCGACGGTGGTCAGCCAAGAGGTGCTCGCGGTCTTCGGCGGTCACGGCTTCGGGCACATCATCTTCTACGCGGTGCAGCTGGCCACCATGCTCATCCTCTTCACCGGGGGCAACACCAGCTTCAACGGCTTCCCCTACCTCTGCAACTTCGTCGCGAGCGACCGGTTCCTGCCGCGCCAGCTGACCAAGCGCGGGCACCGCCTGGCCTTCTCCAACGGCATCGTGATGCTCGGCTCGATGGCGCTGTTGCTGGTGCTGGTCTTTGGGGCCTCGGTGAACGGGCTCATCGCGCTCTACGCCATCGGCGTGTTCACCGCCTTCACGATGGCCGGTGCGGGCATGGCCCGTCGCCACTGGACCCGTCGCGAAGAGCACTGGCGCCGGGGTTTCACCATCAACCTGCTCTCGAGCGCCGTGACCCTGCTCATCGCGCTGATCTTCGCCATCGTGAAGTTCGCCGAGGGCGCCTGGATCGTCGTGGTGGCCGGTCCTCTCATGGTGGCGGGTCTGCTGCACATGAACCGCCAGTACACCAACGAGGCCGCCGCCTTCGCGGCCACGCGCCGGGTCGCGGGTGCCTCGCAGTTCCGCCTCCACCGACTCGTGGTGTTCGTCGACAGCTACGACCTCGCGACCGAGCGGGCCCTGCAGTACTGCAACACCCTCAACACCTACTCCGTGCGCGCGGTGCACTTCGACATCGACCCCCAGGTGACGCGCCAGCTCGAAGAAGAGTGGGGCGATCCCCAGTCGGCGTCGTTCGGCATCGCCCTCGAGATCGTCGAGTGCGAGGACCGCCGGGTGGACCGCGCGGCGCTCGAGCTGGTGGCCGACGTCGTGCGCGACCCCGACGTCTTCTGCATGGTGATCATGCCGCGGCGAGGCTTCTCCTCGAGGATCCAGCGGCTCCTGCACGACCGCACGGCGGACTCGATCGCGGAGGCCGTCATGCACATCCCGCGCACCGCCGCGACAATCATCCCGTACCGGATGGGCCGGGTCAACGTCGTCCCGGGCGTCGTCGGCGAGGAGATCGTTAGCGACGAGGTGACGCGCGGGGGAGTGCGCGAGGACGCGCACCTCGAAGCGGACGTGAAGTTGGCCGAGCGCTCGGCGGGGGCCGAGCCCATCGGGGGGCTCAAGGAGCGACAGTTCGCGGACATCGCGGGTCGGGTCCGCTCCATGACCATCACGCACGAGGGCAGTTCGAAGGAGCTTCGCTGCGTGATCGCCGACAACACGGGCTCGGTGACGCTCGTGTTCCAGGGGCGCTCGCAGGTGCCCGGTATCGAGCGCGGGACGCGACTCATGGTACGCGGCACCGTCTCGTCGCTCCATCGCGAGGCGGTCATCTTGAATCCGCAGTATGAAATCGTCGCCTCGCCCCACGCCGTAGAGCCGGGTCACCCGTAATCTTCGATTTCGCAGTAACGGCCTAGCGATTGGCGCGACCAACGGGTCCGATTCGCCGGGGTGTGCGAGGCGGGGTCGAACTCCTGTCTATCTTGTAGAGCGTCAGAGAGACGCGCCAAGGGTTGGCGCGTCATTGATTTGTGAGAGGTGGTGAGCATGGCCCGGGCCCTCGTCATTGTCGAGTCGGTAGCGAAGGCGACCCGCATCCAGGGCATGCTCGGACCCGACTACATCGTCAAGCCCTCGATCGGCCACATCCGCGACCTGCCCCAGAGCGCCGCCGACATACCGGCCTCGGTGAAGGGGGAGAAGTGGGCCCGTCTCGGCATCAACGTCCACGACCACTTCAAGCCGGTCTACGTCATTTCGAGCGACCGTAAGAAGATCGTGGCGGAACTGAAGGCGGCCCTGAAGCAGGTCGGCGAGCTCTACCTCGCGACCGACGAGGACCGTGAGGGCGAGGCGATCGCCTGGCACCTCCAGGAGGTCCTGAATCCGAAGGTGCCCGTGAAGCGGATGGTCTTCCACGAGATCACCCCCGCCGCCATCGCCAAGGCCGTGAACGAGACCCGCGACCTGGACCTGCGGCTCGTCGACGCCCAAGAGGGTCGTCGTTTCCTCGACCGCCTCGTTGGCTACGAGGTCTCGCCGGTGCTCTGGCGCGCCGTGGACAAGGCGCGGTCGGCCGGCCGGGTCCAGTCGGTGGCGATCCGCCTGGTCTGCGAGCGCGAGCGCGAGCGCATGGCGTTCACCTCGGCGACCTGGTTTGACGTGACGGCGACGCTCGACGCGAAGAGCGCCACCTTCGAAGCGACGTTGGACTCGGTGGGCGGTTCGTCGCTCGCCACCGGCAAGAACTTCGACGCGACGGGTCATCTGGACGTGAAGGCCTCGGTGGAGGTGCTGAGCGAGGCGGCAGCGACCTCGATCGCCGGTGCGCTGCCGGGCTCGGTCGTGAAGATCGCTTCGATCGCGTCGACGCCGCGCACCCAACGCCCCCAGCCACCCTTCATGACGTCGTCGCTGCAGATCGAGGCCAGCCGCAAACTGCGCTTCGATCCCGAGCGCACGATGCGAGCGGCCCAGCGCCTGTACGAACAGGGCTGGATCACCTACATGCGCACCGACTCGACCACGCTGTCGGACGAGGCGATACGCGCCGCGCGCTCCATGGCGGGCTCGATGTTCGGTGACGACTACGTGGCCGACGGTCCGCGCCGCTACGACCGCAAAGTGAAGAACGCCCAGGAGGCGCACGAGGCGATCCGTCCGGCGGGCGAGGCGTTCCGCACCCTCGACGAGGCGCAGTCCCAGCTGGGCGGTGACGAGTTGGCCGTCTACGACCTCATCTGGAAGCGCACCATCGCCTCGCAGATGGTCGACGCGCGCCTGACCCAGGACAAGGTTCGCCTCACGTCGACGCTCCCTGAGGTTGCCGACTTCGACGGACCGGTGGAGGTGGGCCTCACCGCGTCCGGACTGCGCATCGAGTTCCCGGGGTTCCGCCGGGCCTACGTCGAGGGCACCGACGACCCCGAGGCCGAGCTCGCCGACCAAGAGCGCATCCTCCCCCCGCTCAGCGAGGGCGAGGTCGTGCCGGTGAGGTCCGCCGAGGCCAAGGGCCACGACACCCAGCCGCCCGACCGCTACTCGGAGGCGACGCTCATCAAGAAGCTCGAGGACCTCGGCATCGGCCGCCCCTCGACCTACGCGTCGGTGATGAAGACGATCGACCGGCGGGGCTACGTGTGGAAGAAGGGCAAGTCGCTGGTCCCGGCGTTTCGGGCCTTCGCCGTCGTGAATCTCCTGCAGCACTACTTCGCCGACCTCGTGGACTACCAGTTCACCGCGGCGATGGAGGACCAGCTCGACGAGATCGCCCAGGGCCGCCAGGACCTCGAGCCGTGGCTCCAGAAGTTCTACTTCGGCGACCCGTCAGCGGACACCGAGCTCGCCAAGGTGGGCCTCGAGCGCATGACCCACGAGCCGCACGAGTTCGACTTCGCCGCGATCAACTCGATCCCGCTCGGCACCGCACCCGACGGCCTCGCGGTGAGCGTGCGCTCGGGTCGCTACGGTCCCTATCTCGTGCACGGCGAGGAACGGGTCTCGATCCCCGAGGCGACCGAGCCCGACTCGCTTACCGTCGAGCGTGCGCTCGAGTTGCTGGCCGCGCCGAGCAACGACCGCGAGCTCGGCCCCGACGAGGCGACGGGACAGCCGATCTTCCTGAAGGCCGGTCGCTACGGACCGTACGTGCAGGTCGGCGAGATGACCGATCCCAAGGAGAAGCCCAGGACCGCGTCGCTGCTCTCGACGATGACGCCCGAGACCCTGACCCTCGAGGAGGCCCGCAAGCTGCTCACCCTGCCGCGCGTGGTGGGCGACCATCCCGAGGGCGGCCCGATCGTGGCCCAGAACGGCCGCTACGGCCCCTACATCACCTGGGGCAAGGAGAGCCGGTCGCTCGAGGACGAGGACCAGATCTTCACGATCGACCGCGCCGGGGCCCTGGCGCTGCTGGCCCAGCCCAAGCAGCGCGGTCGCCGGGCGGCCGCGGGACCGCTGAAGGAACTCGGCGAGGACCCCGTCACCAAGAAGCAGGTCGTCGTGAAGACCGGTCGCTTCGGCCTCTACGTCACCGACGGCGAGACGAACGCGACGCTGCGCCTGGGTGACACGCCCGAGACGATCTCGCTCGACCGCGCCTGCGAGCTGCTCGCCGAGCGGCGTAACACCGAACCGTCCAGTCGGCCCCGCAAGGCGGCGAAGAAGGCGGCGAAGAAGGCGCCCGCGAAGAAGGCGGCGAAGAAGGCGACGGGCGCGACCAAGCGCACCGCTGTGGCGAAGGGCGCCAAGACGAATGCCGCGCTGGCCGCGGCGGCCCAGCGCACGGACGAGACCTGATGGGTCGAGGGCTGTTCCTCGTCTTCGAAGGCGGCGACGCCAGCGGCAAGAGCACCCAGGCGCGCAGGGTCGCCGAGCTTCGCGACGCGCACTTCACCTTCGAGCCGGGCGACACGCCCCTGGGCGTCGAACTTCGCCGGTGGGTCCTCGACGCCGCCACGCCCATGTCCCCGGTCACCGAGGCGCTGCTCATGCTGGCCGACCGCTCGCACCACGTGCGGACCGTGATCGAGCCCACGCTCGCCGAGGGCCGCTCGGTCGTGAGCGACCGCTACTTCGCCTCGACCCTGGCCTACCAGGGCTACGGGCGCGGCGTCGACCTGGCGCAGCTGCGCGCCGCCACGGAACTGGCGATCGGGTCGTGCCGACCGGACCTCACGATCCTGATCGACCTGGCCCTCGATGTCGCCGTCGAGCGGCGCACCTTCGACGCCCAGGACCGCTTCGAAGCGGCCGACCTCGACTTTCATCAGAGGGTTCGCGAGGGCTACCTGGCGATTGCCGACTCGTTCGGCGACGCGTGGTTCGTCGTAGACGGCGCCAAGAGCGAGGAAGAGGTCGCCGCCCAGATCGACAAGCGCCTCGCCGCTCTGCCGTGGTCGCATGCCTGACGTCTTCGCCACGCTCGTTGGTCAAGACCGTGCGGTGGCGTCAATGCGCCAGTACGCCAAGAACCCGGTGCACGCGTATCTCATCAGCGGACCAGTGGGCTCGAGTCTGCACGACACGGTGCTGACGTTCGCCGCGGCCCTGCAATGCCCCGAGCACGGCTGCGGCCACTGCGAGAGCTGCCGGCTCGTGTTGAGCGAGAACGACCCCGACGTGCACTTCGCCGAACGCGCCGGCGTGTCGTGGCGGATCGACGAGCTTCGAGAGGCCGACCGGATCGGGCGACGTCGCCCGCTCGGCGCCGGCTACCAGATCGTCGTGATCGAGGACGTGGAGCTGACCACGACCGGTGCGTCGCCCAGCGCCGCCGCCCTGCTCAAGTCACTCGAGGAGCCACCGGCGCGCACCATCTACCTCTTGACCGCCGAGGACGTGCCGGCGGCGCTCGACACCGTCTCCTCGCGGTGCGTCGAGGTGAAGCTGAAGGGCCTGAGCGAAGAGGACCTGCGCGAGATCCTGGTGCGCGAGGGTGCCGACGTGAACGCAGCCGAGGTGGCGGCGAACGCGGCGAACGGGAACCTGCGCCGCGCTCGGGTTCTGGTGCGCGACGCGGCCCTCGCCGAGCGAATTGCGCAGTGGCGCGCCGTGCCCGAGCGACTGAACGGGACGCCGGCCATCTCCGCGGCCCTCGCCGCGGAGATCTCCCACGCGCTCGACGACGCGATCGCTCCTCTGCAACTGGTCCAGGAGGAGGAGATGGCGCACCGGGTGCAGGACTCTCGCGAGATGGGCCTGCGCACCGTCGCGAACCGTCGCGACATCGAGGCGCAGTTCAAGCGCGAGCAGCGTCGGTTCCGCATCGACGAGCTGCGGTTCGGTCTCACCGCGTTGACCAACGTCTACCGCGACCGACTCGCCGAGAGCCTCGCGGCCGATAGCGGCGAGGCGAGGAGCGAGTACCGGGTGGGGGCGTCGATCCGCGCCATCGACGTCGTGGCCGAGGCGAACCGGCGACTGTCGTCCAACATCGACGAGACCCTGTTGCTGAACGACCTCATGCTCTCGCTCATGGAGTTCTAGGCAGTCTCCGATGGCCGGTCGTGGCCCATCGGGTAGTCTTTCTCCTTGCGCCTGGGTAGCTCAGTCGGTAGAGCAACGCATTCGTAATGCGTAGGTCAGGAGTTCGAATCTCCTCCCAGGCTCTGAGGCCCGACGATCGCTCGCACCACGGCCACGAAGTCGTCGGAGCGCTCCTCCCAGTTGCGGTAGCGATCGAAGCTCGGCGCGGCCGGTGAGAGCAGGACCACCCCGCCCGCCGCGAGGGAACGTCGAGCGACCAGCACCGCGTCGTGCATCGTCGCAACGGCCAACTGCACGAGGTCCGGGCGCAACTGGTGGAGGTCCTCGCCGATCCTCGTCCCGGCGTCGCCCATGGTGAGCAGCACCGTCGCCGGGACGCGATTGGCCAGGGCGAGCGCGAGCGGGATGTAGTCGACGCCACGGTCGTAGCCCCCTGCGATCAGCGCCACGGGATCGTCGGCGAAGACCTCGAGCGCGGCGACCGTCGGCAGCACCGACGTGGCCAGGCCGTCGTCGACGTAGCGCAGCAACGCACCCTGGCGCTCTTCGCTCGCCACGAGCGTGAGACGACCGCGCAGCGGCTCGAAGGTCGACGCGCGCTCGCGAACGCGCTCGCGCACGATCTCGACGTCGCGGCCCGTCAGCATCGCGACGCAGCGAAGCGCCAGCGCGACGTTGGAGTTGCTGTGCGCGCCCATCAGTCCGAGCGATGCCGCCAGGTGCGTGGCGTCGGGCTCGACGAACGTCAGCTCGCCGCCAAGTTGGTCGGCGACCCCGTGGAACGTCGCGTTGGCGGGCACCAGCGTCACGTGCTCACCCCAGGCCCGCGTCAGTGAGAGTTTGTCGTCGCGGTACTCCTCGACCGTCCCGTGCCAATCGAGGTGGTCGGCACCGAGCGAGGTCACGACGACCATCCCCGGCGCGACGTCGACGTCCACGCACTGGAAACTGGAGACCTCGAGTACGAGCCAGTCCTGGGAGGTGTCGACGGAAGGGTCGTAGGGCGGCTGTCCGATGTTGCCCAGTCGCAGGGCTCGCTCGCCGACGCAGTGCAAGAAGAACGAGACGAGAGCCGTCGTCGTGGACTTGCCCTTGGTGCCGGTGATCCCAACGACACGCGAACGGTCGACGTCGTGCAGCCAGAGATTGAGTGCCGACGCGACCGCGACGCCGCGAAATTCGAGGTCGAGCACGTCGGCTCGGCGGCGCGGGATCCCGGGGCTCTTCAGCACGACGTCGCACGTGAGCAGGGCGTCGAGCCCGCCCTCGGCGCTCGCCAGGACCCCGGGGTCGATGCCGGGCGCGTCGTCGACGAGCACCAGGCTCTGGGCGACGCCTTCGAGTCGCCTCGCCGCGGCGTGGCCCTCGACGCCGTAGCCGAAGATCCCGACTCGCCGCCCGGCGAGGTCAGCGAAGCCAGTGGGCCGGAACACGGCTTGGTCCTTGTGGGGTGAGGAGTTCCGCGAAGTCCCGGTCGGGGCTCGCGAGCCGGGCGAGCTCGTCGAGCCAGCCGACGTCGGCCCACTCGTCGAGTTGGCTGACCTTGGCGAGGGCGACGGCGCTCTCGTCGGGATCGCCCACGCACTCGAAGGGCTTGTGGTCGAGGCCGATGCCGACCAGGATGCGCAACTGTTCGCGACGTGCGGGGTCGCTCAGCGGTTCGCTCCCGAAGATGTCGCGCAGCGCCGCACGTGGCAGGAACGGGGCGAGCACGAGGTTGACGAAGAGGCACTTGTCGCACTTGCCGCACCAGCTGAGCGCGCGCAGCTCGCGGACCTGGGCGAAGGCGCGGTTGCAACTGCGAAACACGTGGTGATAGCGCTCGTGGCGCGCGAAGGTCTGGGCGACCCACAGCTCGCTGCGGTCGCGCAGGTAGCTCGCGACAACGAACTCGTCACCCACGCGCTCGGCGACGGCGTCGCCAATCAGCAGTTCGGCGTCCCAGGACTTGCTCCACTGGTGGTTCACGTCACGGTCGAGCCAGCGCAGGTTCGGCACCGATGACGAGTGCTCGTTGCTCATGGCGACCCCGCCGCGACCCGACGCGAGGGCCGCGACCGCGGCGAGGAGCGTCACCATGGCGGTCACCGGCACGTGCCCGCTGAAGAACGAGTCGTCGTTGCGGGTGATCTGGGGGTCGAGCGTCCTCGTGGCACGAACGATCGGCAGGCCCGTCACGACGGCCGTCTCCTCGAGGGGGACGAACCGACCGCTGGCGGGACTCATGATGAACAGCGACCGGTCGACGCGGCCGGCCAATTCCGCGACGGTCACGACCGAGTCGATGCCGCCGCCGAACGGGATCAGCACCCGGTTGGGATCGACGAGAGGTGCGTACCGCTCGGTGTCGGCGCCGCCCTCGATCAACACGTCGTCCAGCGGCATGTCGTTGCGGTAGGCGAACTCGCCGAGTCCGTCGTGCAGCGCGGCTTCCAGAAGTTGGCGACCCTTCTCGCCCAGGGGCGTGGAGGCGACGTCGACCCGATGAGCGGCGCCGGCCTTGTAGTACGACAGGCCGGCGACCAGGTACCAGAGTTCGCTGACGGCGGTGACCGCCGGGGTCTCGAGGGTCTCGATGCCCTCGAAGGTCACGGTCTCGCTGAAGGTGTACTCATCGAGTTGGTAGTGGCCGGTCAGGGAATCCTTGGCGACTTCGAGGCCGATGTAGCGAAACACATCGGCGCGGGTCTTCATGCGAGGTCCTCGTTCATGACGTCCTCATGCTACGGCGCCCGCCTGGCCACCAGGCCAAAGCGCCCACAAGGTCGCGCGGCGCGGTCGCTGAAGAACGTCCCTCCGCCGTCGGTCGTCTGACGGCTCAGCGAGATGGACTCGTCGTCGACGCCGCGCCGAAGCAGCTGCTCGACCGCCACCCGCCGCAGGTCGAGGCGAGATCGATCACCCCCGTCGGGGTAGAGGGCGTCGGGGACGTCTGCGAACAGCTCGGCGACCTCCGGTCCGACCTGGTAGCCCTCGGCAGAGATGCAGGGGCCGAGGAAGGCGTGGACCTGCGTGGGATCATCGAAGAGGGCGAGCGCGCTCGCCAAGATCCCGTCACGCAGCCCTCGCCATCCGGCGTGCGCGACGCAGATGCGCGTCGACGTCTCGTCGACGAGCAGCACCGGCACGCAGTCTGCGACCAGCACGGCGATCGCCAGTTCTGCTGACGTGGTGTGCAGGGCGTCGGCGCTGGTGTCGACGGCCACCTCCTCGGCGGCGGCGACGTCGCTGCCGTGGACCTGGCGAACGACGATGAGTCGATCCGCTGCGACGTCGATGGCCCTGGCGACCCGGCGTCGGTTCTCGCGCACGCGTTCGACCGGGTCGCCGACGTGCTCGCCCAGGTTCAGCGACTCGTAGGGTCCTTCGCTCACGCCGCCGAAGCGGTCGGTGACGAAGGCGTCGACGCCGAAGCGGCGCACGTCAGTGATCGGGTGGACGCTGAGGGGCCCTCGCACCTCGGGTGAGAGCGTTACCTCTCTCGACACGAGGGACAGATTCCGTTGAGCTCGAGCACGTGGCGCAGATCGTGGTAGCCGAATCCCTCGGCGATGTCGCGGGCCCACCGTTCGAGTTCGGGAGCGTCAACCTCGACCGTCGCGCCGCAGCGTCGACAGGCGAGATGATGGTGGTGCGCGTCCACGACGCATCGTCGGTACAGGCTCTCGCCGCGATCGGTCATCACGACGTCGACCTCGTCGGTGGCGACCAGCTTCTTCAGTTGCGTATAGACGGTGGCGAGGGACGTCTGGCCCCCGTCACGCCCGATCAGCGCGTGCAGTTCCTGGGCGCTGACGAAGCCCTGCACGCGACTGAGGACCCCAATGACCTCGCGGCGCTGGGCGGTGTTTCGTGTGGTTACCACCCCATCAGCGTAATCGGTGAGCGGTTGCTTCTTGGAACCATTCCAAGTAACGTACTTGGAATGGTTCCAAGCAAACTCCCGGCCGCCCTGGGTCTGGTCGTTGGCCTGGCGATGGTGCTCGTCCTGTCGCTGTTCACGTGGGGCGCTGCCTCGGTCAGCTCTCCGACCAGCCCATCGCTGGTCGCGGGGGTCTCGCAGTGGGCGGCGCTGGCGCGTCAGCTGGTCGGCTCGGAGATTCCTGTCTCGTCGCTGCTGAGTGATCCGAACGCCGACCCCCACGAGCACGAAGCCACGGTCCACGATGCCGCGCGCGTCGCGCGCGCGACGATGGTGCTGCTGAACGGCGCGGGCTACGACACGTGGCTCGCGCAACTCGCACGCTCGAGCGGCACGAACCCGCAGATCGTCGATGTCGCCTCGCTCATGGGCGTCGCCTCAGGAGCGAACCCTCACCTCTTCTACGACCCGCGCGCCGCCATCAGATTCGTCGAGGCGCTGAGCGCCAAGTTGGAGCGCTTGCACGGCACCGTCGGGCGTTCGGCGACCCTGCTCAATCGCCTGGCGGGCACGCAGCATGCGGTCGAGTCCATCCGTGCGGCGTGCGCCAACGTGCCCGTCGCGGCCACCGAGGACGTCGCGACGTACCTGTTGCACGACGCGGGGCTGCGCATCGTCACGCCCGAGGCGCTGCGACTCGCCATTGGCAACGGCGTCGATCCCTCGGTGCAGGACCTCGCCACGGCGATGGACCAGCTCCGGTCCCGTCCCGCGTTCCTGCTCGACAACGTCCAGACCCAGACCCCGCTCACGAGTGAACTGGTCAACCAGGCGGTGGCGTGGCACGTGCCGGTCATCAAGGTCACCGAGACCATGAGCGGTGCGGACTACGTCGGTTGGCTGAACGGCGTCGTAGAACAGGTGGCGAGGGCGCTGAAGAGCGAAGGGTGCCTGCAGTGAGCGTGCTCGTCATGAGGGGCGGAGCGGTCTCGCTCGGGGGACGCTCGATCTGGCGCGACGCATCGTTCACGATCGAACCCGCGACGATCACCGCGGTGCTCGGTCCCAACGGGTCGGGCAAGACGACGCTCTTGAACCTGATCCTCGGTCTGGTGGAACTCGGCGAGGGAACGCTGGAGGTCTTCGGCGAGCCACCGCACCGGGGGAGCCGTCGCCTGGGCTACATGACCCAGACGCGAGTTGCGGACACGACGTCGGCGCTGACCGGACGCGACTACGTGGGCCTGGGTTTCGACGGTCCCCACTTCGGCTGGGGCCGCGACCGATCCAAGCGCGAAGTGGTGCGTCAGGCGCTCGCGCTCACGGGTACCGCGGCCTACGCCGACCAGCCGCTGTACAGCCTCTCGGGAGGGCAGCGCCAGCGCATGGCCCTCGCGCACGCCACGGTCTTCAAGCCCGAACTGCTGTTGCTCGACGAGCCGCTGGCCGCGCTCGACCTCGCGGCCCAGGCCGAGATCGTTGACCTCATCAACCTGATCCGTGACACGACCGGCGCAGCGATCGTCGTGGTGGCCCACGACCTCAACCCCCTCGCCCCGATCGTGGATCAGGTTCTGTGGATCGCGCGGCGCAAGGTTCGCAGTGGCTCGATCGACGAGGTGGTGAGCGAAGAGGTGCTGAGCGAGCTGTACGGACACCCCATCGAGATAGTCCTCACCCCTCGCGGCCGACGCGTCATCGTCGGGCTCGAGGAGGAGTTCGCCCACCCGCACCCCCACGGCCACGACCACTCGCACGAGGCCGGCCACGAGCACTTCGTCGAGCTGTACGAGGAGGAGACGAAGTGAGCCTGATTCAACTGCTCGCCACGTCGTTCGTGCAGAACGCGTTCTATGCCGTCACCGCCGTCGCGCTCGCGGCCGGGGCGGTCGGCTACTTCGTGGTGCTTCGCCGTCAGGCCTTCGCGGCGCACGCCATTGGTCACGTCGGATTCGCCGGCGCCGCCGGTGCGGTGCTGCTCGGGCTCTCGCCGATCGTCGGACTGCTGGTGTTCTGCCTCGGCGCGGGTCTGCTGATCGGCCTGGGCGCGGCGTCGCTCGACGACCGCGACGCCGTCGTAGGGGTGACGTTGACCGCGGCGCTCGGCCTGGGTGTGCTCTTCATCTCGCTCTACAGCGGCTACGCCAACGCGACCTACTCGATCCTCTTCGGCCAGATCCTCGGTGTCTCGTGGGCCGACGTCGGGCTGGTGGCCGCGCTGTCGCTGACGGTCCTGCTCGTCGTGTCGCTGGTCTTTCGCCCGATGCTCTTCGTGTCGGTCGACGCGCAGTCGGCCGCATCGCGCGGGCTGTCGCCTCGGATGATGTCCCTGCTCTTCATGTCGCTGCTGGCGGTCACGACCGTGGTCGCCATCCAGATCGTCGGCGTGCTGCTGGTGTTCTCGTTGTTGGTCGCCCCGGCCGCGGCGGCCGAGGTGCTGACCAACCGGCCGCTTCGAGCGATGGGGCTGTCGATGGCGTTGGCGATCTTCAGCGCCTGGACCGGATTGCTGCTCGGCGTGTGGATCGGAGGACCGGTGAGCTTCTGGATTACCGCGCTGGCCTCGACGTCGTATCTGGTAGCCCGGCTCGTCGACGCCATGCGGCCACGAGCCGTGCGACGAGCGGTTGCGTAACCTACTCACGTGAGGCCCGACGCCCAAACGCTCCTGAGCGACTGCCACTTCCCCGCGCCAGGGACGGCGGTCGACCTTGCGGTCTCGGGCGGGCCGGACTCGCTCGGGCTCCTGCACCTGGCGCTCTCGGCCGACCTCGTCGTCACGGTCCACCACGTCGATCACCACGCGCGTCCGACGAGCGGTCGTGACGCCAAGAAGGTGGAGCGGACCTGCCGGGATCTCGACGTCGCCTTCGTGCGTCACGACGTGACGGTCGAGCCCGGGGGGAACTTCGAGTCGCGCGCGCGTTCGGCGCGCCGGGGGGCCATGCCCGCCGGGGTCATGACCGGCCACACGATGGACGACCTCGCCGAGACCGTGCTGTTGAACATGCTGCGCGGGGCCGGTCTCGACGGGATGTCGCCGATGGTGGACGACCCGACCAAGCCGCTGCGCGACGTTCGCCGCGGCGCGCTGCACGACTTCGTCGCGACCATGCCGTTCGAGGCCCTCTACGACGAGACCAACGAGAGCCCGGGGTTCCGTCGCAATCGGGTCCGCCGCGAGCTGGTGCCCCTGATGTGCGACGTGGCCGGGCGCGACGTCGTGCCCCTCCTCGCGCGTCAGGCCGGACTGATGCACGACGAGCGGGTGTGGCTGGACCTCTTGAGTCGCGGTGACGAGTCGCTCACCCTCGAGAACGCGGACTGTCGGGAACTGCGCGAGTGGCCCACGGCTCGACTTCGCCGGTGGTTGCGAGTGGAACTCCGCCTCGCCGACCGGGGCGACGGGCACCATCCTCCGAGCGCCGACGAGGTCGAGCGGGCCATCGCCGTGGTGCGTGGCGAGGTCGTCGCCACCGAGCTGAGCGGCGCGCGGCGCCTCGCTCGACGCGACCAGCACCTGACGCTCGAGCAGCCGACTCAACTACGCTGAGCAGACATGGACATCCCTTCCTCGGACGATTTCACCGCCAAGTGGGCCCAGCACGACCTGGGTGAGGTGGTGGTGTCGGCCAAGGAGGTGCACGACCGCGTCCTCGAGCTCGGACGCCAGATCACCGAGGATTACGCCACGAATCCTCCGTTGCTCGTCTGTGTCTTGAAGGGTGCGATCAACTTCATGTCGGACCTGATGCGAGCCATCGAACTGCCCGTCGAGGTCGACTTCATGGCGGTTTCCTCCTACGGCGCGGCCACGAAGACCAGCGGTGTGGTGCGGATCGTCAAGGACCTCGACGTCGACTTGGTCGGCCGCGACGTCCTGATCGTCGAGGACGTCGTCGACTCCGGGCTCACGTTGAACTACCTTCGCCACTATCTCGGTGCGCGCAGCCCCAAGAGCCTGGAGGTGTGCGCGCTCCTGCTGAAGGAGGGCGAGCAGCGCGTCGAGCAATCGCTCCGGTACGTCGGCTTCACGATCCCGTCGCACTTCGTCGTCGGCTACGGCCTCGACGTGAACGAGCGCTACCGCAACCTCGACGCGATCTACACCTTCACCGGCCAGGTCTAGTCATGGTCGACCACGCGAGGGTGCAGGGGCTGATCCGCGAGCTACTCGAGGCGATCGGCGAGGACCCGACCCGCGAGGGCCTCGTCGAGACGCCCCGGCGCGTGGCCGACATGTACGTCGAACTGTTCGAAGGGCTCGAGGTTGACCCCGGCGAGCATCTTCGCGTGAGCTTCGAGGCCAGCCACGACGAGATGGTCATGGTGCGCGACATCGCGTTCACGTCGCTGTGCGAGCACCACCTTGTCCCGTTCATGGGTCTCGCCCACCTGGCGTACCTTCCGGGACCCGACGGCCGCATCACGGGATTGTCGAAGATGGCCCGTCTCGTCGAAGGGTTCGCGCGCCGACTCCAGGTCCAAGAGCGCATGACCACCGACATCGTCGAGGCCATGGAGCGCGAGCTTCGGCCCAAGGGCTCGATCGTGGTCTTGGAGGCCGAGCACTTCTGCATGTCGATGCGTGGCGTGAAGAAATCCGGCGCTTCCACCGTCACCTCGGCCGTGCGCGGCGTGTTTCGCGACGACGCGGCGTACCGGGCCGAGGCCCTGCAGTACATCCACCAGCGAAGGTCGACGTGGCGCTGAGCCCGATGGTGATGGGCATCGTCAACGTGACGCCCGATTCGTTCTTCCCAGCGTCGCGCACCGCGGCAACCGACGAGGCGGTCGCGCGGGGCCGAGCGCTCTTCGACGCCGGGTGCGACATCGTTGACGTGGGCGGGGAGTCCACGCGCCCCGGCGCGACGCCGGTCGATGCCGACGAGGAGCGATCGCGCGTCGTGCCGGTGATCGAGGCCCTCGCCCCCTTCGGCCCGGTGTCGGTCGACACGATGAAGGAGTCCGTCGCGCGCGCGGCCATCGCCGCAGGGGCGAGCGTGCTCAACGACGTGTCGTGCAGCCTCGTCGAGGTCGCAGGAGAGCTCGGCGTCGGCTACGTGGCGATGCACCGCCAGGGCGACTCCACCGTGATGCAGCAGAACCCCACCTACGTGGACGTCGTCGCCGAGGTGAGCGACTTCCTGGCCGAGGCGGCGGAGTGCGCCACGCGCGCGAACGTGTCGCCCCTGTGGCTCGATCCGGGCATCGGATTCGGCAAGACCGTCGAGCAGAACCTCACGCTGCTGGCCCATGCCGGGCACTTCGTGGAGCTGGCGCGAGGGTACGGCGCGGGGGTCTTGATCGGCACGAGCCGAAAGCGGTTCCTCGAGCACCTGGGACGCGAGCAGCTCGACGTGGACCAGCGTTTGGAGGGTTCCATCGCCACCGAGGCGTGGGCCGTGCTCGAAGGTGTCAGTATGGTTCGTGTACACGACGCTGCGGCCGCCGTTCAGCTACGTGAACTGCTCATCCGTCCCGTCGAGGAGGTGGTCGCGTGAGGGGCAAGTGGGCAGCGGGCATCGAGCCCCGGAGTTTCACCTGGGTTTACAAGGGGATTCTGGCGGTCTCGGAGCGGCCCGGTGGCTCGACCACGGTGCACCGGCGGGTACGGCGCGACGAAGAGCTCCTGTGGCTGAAGCACCAGGGGTTCGGTCGGGTCATCTCGATCCTGCCGGTGATGCAGAACCTGAGTGCGTACTTCGAGCACGGCCTCACGGCCAGCCACTACGCGCTGCGCGGCGGTCCCCAGCAGCGTGACGTGCTCGAGGCCTGCTACATCGACCTCGCCAACTCGATGTCGAGCAAGACCATGGTCCTGCTGCACAGCGACGAGGTGTCGGACCGCCTGCTCGGCGTGATCGCGGGCTACCTGGTCTGGTCCAAGCGGGTCCCCACGACCTCGAACGCGATCGCGCTGGTCGAGCGACTGTTCAAGCGATCGATCGGCCCCGACGGGCGCTCCGTGCTGTTCGACCTGCCCGAGGTGAGCGCATGAACGACGTGATCGAACTGCGCGACTTGCGCTGCAGCGCGGTCATCGGCGTGCTGAGCGAAGAGCGCAACCGGGCCCAGCCGCTCGTCTTCGACCTCGACCTCGTGCGCCCCTTCGAGGAGGCGGCGATCAACGACGACATCGCCGAGACCACCAACTACGCCGACGTGCTGAACCTGACGACCCGCGTCGCCACCGACGGGCAGTTCCTGCTGCTCGAGACCCTGGCCTACCGCGTCGCCTACGAGATCCTCGGACTCGACCCCGAGATCGAATCGGTCACCGTCGCCGTTCGCAAGGCCCGCCCGCCCGTCGTCGAGGACGTCGCCTCGGTCGGCGTCAGGTGCACCGTCCACCGTCCGTAGTGCGCCGGGCGTACCTCTCACTGGGCTCGAACATCGGAGCGCGCGCGGCCCATCTCGCACGCGGTGTCGAGATCGTCGCGCAGGGCGACACCTACCGACTCTCCCAGGTCTACGAGACCGAGCCGCTCGGCGGCGTCGCCCAGGACAACTTCTGGAACCTGGTGATCGAGTTGGTCACGGAGGCGACACCTCGAGAACTGCTCGAGCGCGCGCGCGAGGCCGAGCGGGCCGCGGGCCGGGTGCGCGACGTGCGCTGGGGTCCGCGGACCCTCGACGTCGACGTGCTGTTGGTGGGCGACGAGGTCAGTGACGACCCCGACGTCCTGATCCCGCACCCGCGGCTCTTCGAGCGCTCGTTCGTCATGGTGCCGCTGGCGGAATTGGCGCCTGGACTGCTCAGCCCGGGCCAGCTCGAGCGTGGCGTCGGGCGGGTCGTCGCACTCGGTACACTCGAGTCGTTGCGCTAACACCGAACGGCACCCGCGAGGGGCTGGAACGGATCGGAGCATTTATGAACATCACCATCGTCGGCGCGGGCCGCGCCGGCTCGTCGTTCGCCGTCGCCCTCGAGCGAGCGGGCCACGACGTCCGCCTCGTGCACCACGACGAGATCTCCTCCGTGGGATCGCCCGAGCTGATCATCCTGAGCGTGCCCGACGACGCGATCCGCGACGTCGCGCTTCGGATCGAGCCGGGTGACGACTTCGTCGTGGCCCACGTCGCTGGATCGCGCACGCTCAACGTTCTCGACACGCATCGGCGCGTCGCCTCGATGCACCCGCTGATGGCGCTGCCCTCGGGCGAGCTGGGTGCGCAGCGACTCGTCGGCGCGACGTACTGCGTGGCCGGCGACGAACTGATCCTGGACGTCGTCGCGTCGCTGCGCGGACGCGTCATCACGATGCGCGACGAGCAGCGCACCGCCTACCACGCCACGGCGGTCGTGGCCTCGAACCATCTCGTCGCCCTGATGGGCCAGGTGCAGAACCTGGCCGAGTCGGTCGGTCTGAGCCTCGAGGACTTCCTGCCGCTCGCACTGCAGTCGCTGCGCGACGTGGTCGACGCCGGCCCCGGGGCCGCATTGACCGGGCCGGCCTCGCGCGGCGACATGGCGACGATCGACGCCCACCTCGCGGCGATTCGCGAGACCGAGCGGTCCGCCTACGTCGCGATGGCCAACGCCGCCTTCGAGCTCGCCGAGCGACGGCGTTCCCAGACGCCCGCCTGAAGTGCAGCGGATCACCGAATTGGCCGCGTGGCGGCGTTTCGCCCACGAGCAGCGGGCCCTCGGTAGACGAGTCGGTCTGGTGCCCACCATGGGCGCGCTGCACGCCGGCCACGCGTCGCTCTTTCGTGCGGCCCAGCGCAACGGGGACGTCGTGCTCGCGACGCTCTTCGTCAACCCCCGCCAATTCGACGACAACCGCGACCTCGAGGCGTATCCGCGCACCCTCGAGAGCGACCTCGCCGCCGCCGGGGCCAACGGCGTCGACTGCCTCGTGACGCCGACGCTCGAGGAGATGTGGCCGTCCTATCCGGCGCCGACGCCGACCACCGTTTCGGTGCGCGGGATCGGTGACACCCTCGAGGGCGCCACGCGACCGGGCCACTTCGACGGCGTCGCCAGCGTGGTCGCCAAGCTGTTGACCGTGACCGGGCCGTGCCGGGCGTACTTCGGCGAGAAGGACTTCCAGCAGATCGCCGTCGTCAGGCAGATGGTGCGCGACCTCGGCTTCGACGCCGAGGTGGTGGGATGTCCCATCGTGCGCGACGCCGACGGTCTGGCACTGTCGAGTCGCAACGTCTTGCTCGATGGCGACGGACGTCAACGGGCCCAGGCGCTGTCACGGGCGTTGCGGGCGGTCCAGTCCGCGCCCGCCACCGCGAGCGCCCATCGTCGGACCCTCGCCGCGGTGCTGGGCGAGGCCGGCGTCGACATCGCCTACGCCGAGGTCGTCGACCCGGTCTCGTTCGCGCCGTGCTCCGACGACGACGCGGGCGAGCGTCGCGCGCTGGTGGCTGCGACCGTCGACGGCGTTCGCCTGATCGACAACGCGTCGGTAACACTGGTGCGGGGGGAGGGCTGATGCTGTTGGCGATGGACGTGGGCAACACCGAGACCGTCATCGGGCTCTTCGGCCCGGCCGGGCCGAACTCGCCCGACGCCATGGGCTTCGCGCGCGCCAACAACGAACACGGCTTGGCCTTCCACTGGCGGATCTCCACGGTCGCCGAGCGCACGCCCGACGAGCACGCCATGGTCCTGACCCAGTTGCTCGACCTCGAGGGGCTCGACCTGCGCGCCGCGGTAAGCGCGATGGCGATCTGCTCGTCGGCGCCGACGGTGACCACCCAACTTCGTCGCATGGCGAACCGCTGGTTCTCGAACCTCGACCTGACGGTGATCGGGCCGGGCACCAAGTCGGGCATGCCGATCCTCTACGACAACCCCCGCGAGGTGGGGGCCGACCGGATCGCCGACGCCGTCGGCGCCTACGACCTCTACCCCGGCGCGTCGATCGTCGTGGACATGGGCACCGCCACGGTCTTTGACGTGGTCAGCGCCAAGGGCGAGTACCTCGGCGGCGCCATCGCCCCGGGCGTGGCGATTTCGCTCGAGGCGCTCTACGCCCAGGCCTCGGCGCTGCGCTCGGTCGAGCTCGTGCGCCCGCGCTCGGTCATCGGGCGCTCCACCGTCGAATCGATCCAGTCGGGCGTGCTGTACGGCTTCGCGGCGCAGGTCGATGGCGTCGTCGAGCGCATCCTCGAAGAGCTCGGCGAGGCGACCGTGATCGCCACCGGCGGGCTCGCCGGGCTCATCGCCCCCCACACCAAGCACGTCGAGCACGTCGAGCCGTGGCTGACCCTCCACGGATTGCGTATCGTGCATGAACGGAATCATTCGGGAGACGCTTCGTGACCACGCCTTACACATTCGCGCACAACGCCTTCGCCGCGGCGCTGCAGTCGACCTACTCGCACCTCACCGAGGGCGAGGAGTCGGGCGACACGGTGATGGTCGCCGGGCGAGTGATGCTGCTGCGCCGCCAGGGCAAGTTGGCCTTCGCGACCATGCGCGACTCGAGCGGGGAGATCCAGCTCTTCGCGCTCTCGGCCGTGACCCAGGACTTCGAGGAGTTCGCGAAACTGCACCTGGGTGACTGGGTCGGCATCACCGGCGAGGTCGTGCGCACCAAGCGCGGCGAGCTGTCAGTGAAGGTCGCCTCGTGGGTCCGCCTCGCCGAGGCGCAGCACAACTTCGGCGACAAGTGGGCCGGCATCTCGGACTTCGACCTGCGCTACCGCCACCGCGAGGCCGACCTCTGGGCGAACCCGGTGTCGCGCACGTCGCTCCAGCGCCGCAGCGAGGTCGTCCGATCGATCCGCGAGCGCTGCTGGGCGGCGAACTTCATCGAGGTCGAAACGCCGATCCTGAACGCGATCCCTTCGGGTTCGGACGCGCGCCCCTTCGCGACCCACTTCAACGCCCTCGACAGCGAGTTCTTCTTGCGCATCGCACCCGAGTTGTGGCTGAAGCGCCTCGTGGTCGGCGGGTTCGAGCGGGTCTTCGAGCTCGGACGGGTCTTTCGCAACGAGGGCGTCAGCCCTCGCCACAACCCCGAGTTCACGATGCTCGAGCTCTACGCCGCGTACTGGAACTACGAGGACATGATGGCCTTCACCGAAGAGCTCGTCGCCGGCGTGGCGATGGACGTGCTCGGCACCACCGAGATCGAGTACCAGGGGCGCCCGTTCTCCTTCGCGGCGCCCTGGCCCCGGCGCTCCATGGCCGATCTCGCGAGCGAGGCGGTCGGCGAGGACGTGTCGGTCCACACCCCTCGAGAGCGCCTGGTCGAACTGCTCCGCGAGCGCGGGGTGGACGTGCACGCGCCGTGGGGGCCCGGTCGGTGCCTCGCCGAGCTGTTCGAGGCGGCGTGCGAGGAGTCGCTGTGGAACCCGATCTTCGTGACCGACTACCCGGTGGAGATCTCGCCGCTCGCCCGACGCCACCAGGCCGACCCCGAGCTCACGGAGCGCTTCGAGTCCTACGCGGCGTGCCGCGAGCTCTCCAATGGCTTCAGCGAACTCATCGACCCGGCGGACCAGCGCGCGCGTTTCGAGGACCAGGCCCGACTCGCCGCCGCGGGCGAGCTCGAGACCATGCGAATCGACGAGGATTACATCAGGGCCCTCGAGTGGGGACTTCCCCCGACGGCGGGGCTGGGCGTGGGAGTCGATCGCCTGGCGATGCTCATCGCCGACGAGTCCAACATCCGCGAGGTCATCGCCTTCCCGACCCTGAAGCCGGTGCGCGACTAGTAGCTCGGCAGGTCCTCGAGCAGCGACTTGATGAGCGACGAGAAGCCGTTGCGCAAGGCTTCGTCGGAGACGTTGTTCAGTGCGACGTGCGCCTGGGCGAGGAAGCTCTGCGCGGCCGCGATGGTCCGCTCGATGCCGTCGGTGGCGACGACGAGCTTGCGGGCCCGTTCGCGGTCCTCGTCGTCGAGCACGTGTCCGAGGACGCCGCGCAGCTGATCGCCGACGTCGGGGTCGCGCAGCGCGAGGAGGGTCGGCAGGTTGTAGATGCCCTCGGCGAGGTCCTGCCCGGCCGGCTTGCCCAGCTGGTTCTCCGTCGCGATGATGTCCAGCACGTCGTCGCGCAGTTGGTAGATCATCCCGAAGCAGCGACCGAACTCGGTCAGGGCATCGGTCTCGTCGCTCGACAGGTGCGCGGTCAGGGCCCCGACGCGACAGCTCGACGACATCAGCCAAGCGGTCTTGCCCTCGATGGCCTCGTAGTAGTCGCTCTCGGTTCGATCGACGGAGAAGGCGGTGCGCACCTCGGAGACCTGGCCGCGCGTCAACCACGCCAGGGTTCGCGCGAGCAGTCCGGCGATGTCGGTGCCGAGGTCCGCGGCGATGGCCGCCGAGCGCGCCATCAGATAGTCCCCGGCGACGATGGCGATCAGGTTGCCGTAACGGGCATTGACGCTGTCGACGTTGCGACGGACCTCCGCCTCGTCCATCACGTCGTCGTGGTAGAGCGACGCCAGGTGCATCAACTCGAGCGCGACACCCCCGAGCAGGTCTTCTTGGGTCGCGGGCCGGGCGCCGCCGGTGGCCGACGCGACCGCCAGCAGGGGCCGCAGGCGCTTGCCACCGGCGTAGATGAGGTGCGTGGTGACCGAGTCCAGGTAGGGGTCTCCGACGATCACGGACTCCGCCAGGAGCGTCTCGAGCCTCGCGAGGTCGGCTTCGACCGAAGCCAGTCCTAATCGCTCGTGGGGATTCACACCCGCCACCTTAGATGAGCATTCTTGGTGGTCCGAGGGGTGTGGCTCATCCCACCTAAACGGCCGGTACACTGCTAAGTGTTGCCGCACAAAGGATGAAACTTGTTCGAACGATTCACAGACCGTGCCCGCCGAGTACTGGTACTCGCACAGGAGGAAGCACGCGACCTCAACCACGCCTTTATCGGGACCGAGCACATCCTGCTGGGCCTGATCCGCGAGGGTGAGGGCGTTGCGGCCAAGGCGCTCGACGCCCTGGGGGTCACGTTCGACGTCGTGCGCGAGAAGGTCGAGGAGGCCATCGGGGCCAACACGAATCCGTCGCCCGGATCGCCCCCGTTCACCCCTCGAGCCAAGAAGGTCCTCGAGCTGTCACTGCGCGAAGCGCTCCAGCTGGGTCACTCCTACATCGGCACCGAGCACATGCTGCTCGGGCTGGTGCGCGAGGGTGACGGCGTCGCCGCCCAGGTCCTGAGCGACCTCGGGGCCGACATGGCCCGGGTCCGCACCCAGGTCATCCAGATGATGTCGGGTCAGGCCGGCAAGGAGACCGGCGCGTCCAGCGCCGCTGGTGGACAGAAGAGCGACGTCGAGGGGGCCGGCGGTTCCGCGGTCCTCGACCAGTTCGGGCGCAACCTCACCCAGTTCGCCCGCGAGGGCAAGTTGGACCCGCTCGTCGGGCGCGAGAAGGAGGTCGAGCGCGTGATGCAGGTGCTGTCGCGGCGCACGAAGAACAACCCCGTGCTGATCGGCGAGCCCGGCGTCGGCAAGACCGCGATCGTCGAGGGACTCGCCCAGAAGATCGTCGCGAACCAGGTGCCGGTCACCCTGGCCGACAAGCAGCTCTACACGCTCGACCTCGGCGCGTTGGTCGCCGGCAGCCGCTACCGCGGTGACTTCGAGGAGCGGCTGAAGAAGGTGCTCAAGGAGATCCGCACCCGCGGCGACATCATCTTGTTCATCGACGAGATCCACACGCTCGTGGGCGCCGGGGCCGCCGAGGGCGCCATCGATGCCGCGTCGATCCTCAAGCCCATGCTGGCGCGAGGCGAACTGCAGACCATCGGCGCGACCACCATCGACGAGTACCGCAAGCACATCGAGAAGGACGCCGCGCTCGAGCGCCGGTTCCAGCCCGTCAAGGTCGAGCAGCCCTCGGTCGCGATGACCATCGACATCCTCAAGGGCTTGCGCGAGGTCTACGAGAAGTTCCACGCCGTCAAGATCACCGACCAGGCACTGATCGCCGCGGCGAACCTGGCGGATCGCTACATCTCGGACCGCTTCCTGCCCGACAAGGCGATCGACCTCATCGACGAGGCCGGCAGCCGCCTGCGCATCCGGCGCATGGACTCGCCGCCCGCGGCCAAGCGCTTCGACGAGGACATCGCTCGTGTGCGCGCCGACAAGGAGAGCGCCATGGACAGCGGGGCCCTCGAGCAGGCCAAGGCCCTCGAGGAGCAGGAACGAGAGCTGATCGCCAAGAAGGACGCCCTCGACGCCACGGTGAAGGCCTCGGGCGGTGCCACGTTCGACCTCGTCGACGAGGACACCATCGCCGAGGTGCTGGCCAACTGGACCGGCATCCCGGTCTACCGCCTGACCGAAGAGGAGACGACCAAGTTGCTGCGCATGGAGGACGAGCTCCACAAGCGCATCATCGGCCAGGAAGAGGCCGTCACCTCGCTCAGTCGCGCCATCCGGCGCACGCGCGCGGGTCTGAAGGACCCCAAGCGTCCGGGCGGATCGTTCATCTTCCTCGGCCCGACCGGTGTGGGCAAGACCGAGCTCGCCAAGACATTGGCCGAGTTCCTCTTCGACGACGAGCACGCGTTGATCCAGCTCGACATGTCCGAGTACATGGAGAAGCACTCGGTCAGCCGCCTGGTCGGTTCGCCCCCGGGCTACGTCGGTTACGACGAGGGCGGTCAGTTGACCGAGGCCGTTCGCCGCAAGCCGTTCTCGGTCGTGCTCTTCGACGAGGTCGAGAAGGCCCATCCCGACGTCTTCAACACCCTCTTGCAGATCCTCGAGGACGGTCGCCTGACCGACGCGCAGGGTCGCGCGGTTGACTTCAAGAACACGATCCTGATCATGACCTCGAACCTCGGAACGGCGGACCTTCGCAAGGCCGCGATCGGTTTCGGCAAGGCGTCGGACGTGGCGAGCCACGAGCGCATGAAGGAGAAGGTCCACCAGGCGCTGAAGGCCCACTTCCGCCCGGAGTTCTTAAACCGCATCGACGACACCATCGTCTTCCACGAATTGACCAAGGATGAGGTGATCTTGATCGCCGACCTGTTCGTCACGCGTTTGCGCGAGCAGCTGGCGGTCCAGGGCCTCGGCCTCGAACTGTCCGCCGCGGCCCAGGAGTTCCTCGCGGACAAGGGCTACGACCCCGAACTGGGCGCACGCCCGCTTCGCCGCGCCGTGCAGCAGTACGTCGAGGACGCGCTGAGCGAGAAGATCCTCTTCAAGGAGTTCCGCGCCGGTCAGACCATCGTGGTCGACGCCGCCGAGGGACCCGAGGGCCCGTATCTCACCTTCGAGGGCGTCGAGGGCCTGCCGCCCTCGGTGGACTTCGAGGACCTCTCGCCCAACGCCTAGACG